>DASSCX010000192.1:0-5141 GCA_035697425.1 Pyrinomonadaceae bacterium
CCGCTGAACTCAGGGCAATCTCCAGAGAGACCGTGCCGTTGGCCAGAGCGATGCCATATTGGGCTCCGTGATAGGCCGCAAATTGTCGCTCCAACTCTCCGACCGACTCGTGGTATCCGCCCCAGATTCTGCTTTCCAGCACATCGTTCAGGGCTTTGCGATCCGTCTCATCAAAAACGGGCCAATCGGGAGGCGCTTCTTTTAGAGCCGGAGAACCTCCCAGCAAGGCCAGCTGCGAATCAGTCGGCACGTCTCTTAAAATCTTGTTCGTCATTGCTTTCTCAACGGTAAGTTTTCAAAAGGCTAAGCGCGGACGCCGCGAGTACCATAGCTCCGATTGGCAAAGCATCTTCATCCAGATCAAAGGTGGCGCTGTGCCAGACCGGGTTAGGCACACGTTCGCTTGTTACCCCTAACCAGAACATTGAACCGGGGACGCGCGCCGTCATGTATCCGAAATCCTCTGCCCAGGGATCAAACGGCATCTCCTGCACCTTGGCCGGTCCCAACAGATCTATCGCAGCCTCACGGATGATTTTTGTAACCCCGGGATCGTTGTGCGTCGCTGCATAACCTTCGATTATTTGTAACTCACAATTTGCTCCAAGCACTCGACCAACATTGAGCGCGCGTTCAAGTTCATCAATCACATATTGTCGAGCCTCGCCTCCGGTGGTTCGGATCGTTCCACCAAGTTCCACTAGGTCAGCGATGACGTTTTCTTTTACACCACCATGAATGGTTGTGATGCTTACGACCGCCGGTGAAACAGCCGAGACGCGGCGCGAGACAATCTGTTGGATCGCAGTTATCACCTGCGCGGAAATCGCTATTGCGTCGACACCTTCTTCGGGATGCGCGCCATGCGCGGCCCGGCCCTTAATGGTTATCTTGATCTTATCGTTGGCTGCCATAGCCGGTCCGGCTGTTACACCGATACTGCCGATGGGCAATCCGCGCGTGTGTAATGCGATGACTGCCGCCACTCCATCGAGGCCCCCTTCTTCGATCAAACGAATCGCACCGCTGTGCCCATCTTCATCCCGCTGCTCTTCCGAGGGTTGAAACAGGAATCTAATCGTGCCGGAATCAGTCTCCAGGAAATCGGCTGCCAGCAGCATTGCTGCGCCTAGAGCACAGGTGACGTGAGCATCGTGGCCACACGCGTGCATCATGTTTGGAACCTGGGAAGCGAATGCCAGCCCAGTTGCTTCGGCGATCGGGAGGGCGTCCATGTCGGCGCGGATGGCCACGATAGGATTCCCATGTCCGAGTTCAGCCAGGACGCCTGTCTTGGCGATGCCTTCCCTGACGCGCGCGCCAATCTCCGCAAGTGTTTGGGAGACCAGACGTGCAGTCGCGTATTCCTGAAATCCATACTCCGGATGCGCATGAATAGTCCTTCTCAGGCCTACCAGCTGTTCTCGCAGTTTCTCGGCGCGAATCTTCAAACTGCTTCCACCTTGTTGGCTTTTAGATTGAACCTGACTCATCGGACTACCTTCTCTTGATAAACTGCTCGTTCAACCCGACTCTCGGAGGGCTTCAACCAGCGCTCTTACTTGCGCAGCTTGCACAACACCGGCAGCGGACGACGGAACACGGGCCGCGCGTCCAACATGAAACTCTCGGATTGTGGTTGCCTGACAGATGGTCCGAATCGACTGTTCATTCATGCCACCTCCGGCGAGTATCTGTATCTCCGGGTTAGCTTCTTCCACGTATCCGGAAAGCCTTGTAACTTTGTTTGACCACCCGCCGCTGCCGCCGCTTGTCAGAATTCGATCCACCTGGTCCAGTCTCTTTAAGGTTCTGATCGCGTCAAACTGGTTTTCAACGTCCTCAAAAGCATGATGGAACGTGGCCGGCAAGTTTGGTGCGCTGGACAGGACCCGCCAAGTTAGCGGTACGTCAATCTCTCCTTCCCGCAGAAAACCCAATACCAGGCCATCGATATTCAGTTTCGACAATCCTCTTGCGCCGGCGCACAGCCTTTCTATGGCAGCTTCGCTTTCAACTTCATAGCCCTCCTCCTCGCGCAACATCACACGAACCGGCACGGTAACGGCGGCGAGAATGTCCTCAACCAGTTTGAGTGGCGGCGTTAGACCGCCTCTTTCGAAGTCGCGGATAAGCTCCAGGCGAGCGGCTCCACCGCGTTGCGCTTCAATCGCATCGGAGACTGAGCAAGCGATGACTTCAATGACCGGCAACACCCTAGTCCCGTCCGTGACCTTTTGCATTGTTCGCCGGGGTAGACTCGTCAACGTCCAGATACTTAATACGACTCTTATAAGGAGCCAATATGTTGCGCAATGTGTTCTCGCTAACGCCGTCGAGGTTGGCGCTTGGTAATACCGGCACTGGCTCACCGCGTTCGAGTAATTCGCTCACTGCTGCAACGATAATTGAATTAATAATCGCGGCGCCCGCGACGGTGGATGAAGGACCAAGTTTGGAATTCGCTCCCGGCAATGACAGAAGCGCATCCCCCTTAGGCACGCAGTTATCGATTGTCACGTCTGCAATCTCACACAGACGTTTACCTGACGAATGGGTCGCCGCCGACGCCAGCGACTGTTCCAGATTTGTGATGGCTATGACTTTGACACCTTTGGATTTCATCTCCAACGCCATTTCGACCGGGACAGCGTTGCGCCCGGAATTAGAAATGATGATCGCCGCATCTTCTTCTCTGACATCCTCGCGCGTGATTAGTTTGCTCGCGAATCCACTTTCGCGCTCTGCGCGAGAGCTTTCCAATGCGCCTTTCAAAAAAATTAACCGCTCATCGAGAATGGGATTGATCGCCGCGATCCCGCCGGCGCGAAAAAATACCTCGTGGGCGATCAAATGCGAATGCCCGGTACCGAAGGTGTGAATTATTCCGCCCGCGGAAATCGCAGCAGCCACCACCTGGCCGGCTCGTTTGATGTTGGTCAGCTGCTGACTTTTGATTTGTTCAAGAACGGCTTGCAAGCCGGCGATGTAATCTTCGAGTGCCATTACTTTGCAGAATGGTTCAATCTCCTGGTGGTGGAAGTCGTAACTACTTGATGATCTACCTTCGTCGCCAGGTCATTTAGAGCCAATTCATCCAACTTCCAGCCGAGAGACTTGCAGGCGATCAAAACCGCACCAATTACCGGCTCAAACTTTGGTGCCGTTACAGTCGCTCCGGGAATAGTGTGTTTTAGAACCTCAGTAAACCGGTCTCGTACCAGCGAGCTTCCTTCGAACACCGAGCCTTGATACGAAACCAAAGGAGCCTCACGCAGATCAAGCTTGTTAATCGCCGCCACTACTGATTCCGCCAACTCCTCTCCTGCCTGGATGAAAATGGCGCGCGCGGCTTCATCGCCCGCTTCAGCGACGTCGTGCGCGACCTTGCTTAGTGCCGCTATTTCCCGTGGTTCCATCCTCTCTCCATATACACGCGCTAACGTCCCTCGAAAGTCGTTCTGATCCAGCGCGCTCAACAGCGCATCCACGAGACCCGTCTGTGGTCCACGCCCGTCGTATGCTCGGGCAGCAACTCTCAACGCCGTTTGTCCAATTCGGTAAGCGCTACCTTCATCCCCATATATCGGCCCCCAGCCACCCACTTTCACTCGCTCACCAGTGGGTCCAATACCGAGGATGCAAGATCCGGTACCGGCCAGAGCAAGTATTCCGGGGCGTCCAGCGAGCGCTCCGGCGTGGGCTATCACCATGTCTCCGGTGATCAACGATTGAGTGAATCCAATCTCCCGAAAAACTGCTTCAATCTCAGGAGCGCCGGTGCCGTCGTAATCAACGCCTGCCATTCCAGCTGACACGCAGATGACTTGTTCTCGAGACAACGCCCGCTCGGCTAACGCGCTCGCTGTCGCTTCCTGAAGGGAGCGGACCACCAGATCCCGACTTACCTGGAGGTGGTTCGAAGGACCGCTTTCACTCGCCCCCACGACTCGACCATGCTGGTCAATCGCCAGACATCGCGTTCGGCTTCCGCCGCCGTCAATTGCAAGAATCACTGTCACAATTCAGGAACGATCACGCTCTTACTCGAAGCCCACTGTGCGGTAGTCTGCAGCGCCTCGAAAGCCCGCTCGAGTGAAAACCGGTGCGAAATGAGACGCTCGAACGGAAACCGTTTGCCGTGCTTTCTCAAGAATTCGATCGCCATTGCCATGTGGCGAGGTTCGCTTGCCCAGGAACCATGGATGGTCAGTTGTTTTCTGGTGATCACGTGTGGATTGATCGGCGTAGCGCCAGCGTCGCCGTAGTGACCGAGAACCAGATACTTGCCGCCGTCACGGCACATTTCGAATCCTTCCGGAACCACCGACGGTGATCCTACACACTCGATGACTGCGTCAGCACCGTGTCCATTGGTGAGCCGTCGCACTTGTTCAAGTCGAGTGGCTGAGTCAGTAAGCTCTGCAATATTGATCGTGTGATCAGCTCCGAAGACCCGCGCTAGCTCCAGCCTTGCCTCGGGGCCACCGACAACGATTGTCCGCAATGCGCCCGCAGTTTGTGCAACTGCAAGCGCCGCCAGGCCCACCGGACCACTGCCCTGAATGACGACGCAGTCGCCCCAACTAATCCGTAACCGTTCCAAACCATGAATGGCTGTGACCAGCGCGCATCCCGCCCCGGTAATGGCTTCGGATGCGACGTCGGTAAGTTTGAAAACCGCAGTGCCGGGACGCAAATAGATGTACTCGGCATAGCCTCCGGAAAAGTGCGGAGGGGCATCACTACTAAAACTAATTCCATATGCGCTCCGATTCAGGCAGCGGGTAGGTTGATGAATTACCGTGCAGTGGTAACAGTTTCCGCAGAGCATTCCCGCGCTCCACGTCACACGATCTCCAGGAAGCAGTTGGGCACCCGTCCAATCCGTACCTCGACCCTGGCCCAACTTCCGGATCGCGCCCACCGTTTCATGGCCCATGATAATTGGGCGAGGAATCGGTAGTTGCCCTTTCCATAAATGAACGTCGGTACCGCAAATGCCGGCAATTTCTACCTTGACCAGCATCGCCCCAGCTTCGATTTCTTCCGGCAAGGGATAACTGCGCAGCTCGAAAGGCTGATGGAAGTCCGGCATGACAGCCGCCCTTGCCGTTTCCCGAATCAACTGTTACCTCCCC
>DASSCX010000193.1:0-13278 GCA_035697425.1 Pyrinomonadaceae bacterium
GGAGATGTTAAAGCGATCCCGAAGCTCTTCGGCGAGTGAACTCGACGCGCTGATGGTTCCTACATCGAATTTCATGTTTCCTGAAACAGCTACGCGCTCCGGATTCGCTCCCAGTTCGATAATTCTGGCGGCATCCGTTTCAGTCTGCATCGCGGCAAGAGTCAGACCCTGCAATACCCGTTTGAGAAAGAACCTGATCCATTTGTAGCGGCGAGTCGACTGCGAGGAAAGGCGGCCGTTAACTATCGCCAGAGCCACTCCTCGCGATTGGCATTCGCGAAAAAACCGCGGCCAAATTTCCGTTTCCATGATCAAAACCGAACTTGGCCGGATCGCATTCAAAGAACGGCGCACCGTCCAGCCCCAATCAAATGGAAAGTAAAATATTCGCTCGGCTTCTTTCCTGAAGACGTCGCGCGCCAATTTTTGCCCGGTGAGAGTGGTGGTTGAAACGACAATCGCGTGGTCAGGAAAGCGTTGGCGAATGCCGGCGACTAAAGGTCGCGCCGCCTGCGACTCTCCGACTGAGACACAGTGAATCCAGACCACTGGGCCGGTTGGCTTCAGGGGGGCGAGTTTACCGAGTCGTTCACCAAAGCCGGCCACATACTTGCCGTGGCGCAACGCGTCGAAGAGAAAGCGGGGAAGTAGAACAAGAAAGCCGAGAGTAAGAAGCAGGCTGTAGACGACGTACATAGGTGATGGGCGAAGGTTAGGGCAACCCTCGGCAAGCTAGATCACCTGATAATTACTTTGCGCGTTCAATATAGCGTCCTTCGTTAGGATCCACGCGGATCCGATCGCCTTCATTAACAAAAGGAGGCACGGTAATCGTCACGCCATTCTCAAGTGTGGCCGGCTTGTTCACGTTGGAAACGGTTGCACCTTTCATTGTCGGCTCGGTGCGCGTAACAGTAAGCTCCATAGAAGGCGGCAAATCAATGGCAACGGGAGCGCCGTCATAGAATTCAGTTTGCAGGCGCAAGCCGGGGCTCAGCCATTGAGCCGCGTCGCCGAGTTCTTCCTCACTTAAGGCTATTTGCTCAAAATTCTCCGTGTTCATGAAGTGGTGATGAGAACCGTCGGAATAGAGATATTCCATCTCGTGCTGCTCGAGGGTGGCCCGCTCGACGGTATCGGCGGAGCGAAAGCGATGCTCGAACGAGGAGCCGGTCTTAATATTTCGCAGTTTGGTCTGCACCATCGCCCGCAGGTTGCCAGGGGTGTGATGTCTAAACTCCACGACTTTGCAGGGTTGGCCTTCGAAAACTATCACCATACCGCGTCGAATTTGGGTTGCCGGAATCGCCATAAACTATTTCAGTCTCCATCTAACATTGTGGGCAAGTCTACACAGTGAGGATCTTGGCTCCTCAACGAATCGCGTAGTCTAGCGAGAGCCCTGTAGTTTTGTCCAGCACGGACCGATGCTCCGTTAGAGCGCTGCTACCGATCGGTTACTTTTCCAAAGCGCGTAACCCCACCAAACCGCATAGACACGGTAAATCAGGTATGGCACCAGCGACCACGCAGCAAGAGTATCAAGCTGCACCAGAAGAAGGAGTAGCGTAACGTCCAGGAACGGAAACAAACAGCCAACGATAAGACTCAGATGTAAGTTTCGGACGCGGAAAATGATGTAGTTGGTGAGAGCGTTGACGACCATCATGAAAACCACTAGGGCGAACGCCGTAGTTCTAAGCGCAGAGTTCTCCAGTCTGAGCAGGCGATAGATAATAAAACCAAACAGCAGGTAGTACAGGCCACCGATAATTGACCAGACCCAAAGCGGCGCAGAATACGGCGGGAATTTGAGGGAGGCGAAGAACGGCTTCACATTCCTGCCCGCACACAAACCCTCTAACGCCGCAGCTAGCCCGCACCCCACGATGGTAATTAAAAGGGCGTAACCCGCCGACATGCCTCGGATTATATGCTCTAAAACTTAACGGCGAGCAGGTTGTTGCCTGACTCGCCGCTCTTGAAGCGCGCCGCGCCACGAATGAGTTTCAGGTAGTGCTTCGAAAAAGCGAAAAAGGGGGACCAAGAGACTTGGATGTCTGTTTGGTCCGCCCTTTTTTTGAGGAGCCCACCTACCTCACTTATCTAAACGTCGAAACTTAATTTACGTTCCAAAGTTTTTTAGGCGGCCCTGGCCCGCTGTCCGCGCCGCTGCCGGGCAACACGCTCCAGCCATTTCTGGGCATCCTCGTAATGAGGGAAGCGGCGCTCGTCATTACGAAAGGCGCTCGTGTGGTAATAGCGCCGGCCATTAATGAGTCGCGCCGGGTGCTTCATATGCAGCAATTCGTGATAGAGGATGTATTCGACAAACCACTCAGGAACGTCGTGGGAATCAAGAGTCTTGCTAATGGTAACGGTGTCGTAAACTCGATCGTGATGACCCAGGATGTTTCGCGTGCGCCGCTGCGACCAGGTCAGTGCAGGCTTCTTTAGCTCGCCATCGAAGTGGCGGCGATTCAGTTTGGCAAACATCTTCTCCAGGTCGTAAGCCTCGCCTTGAGCTGAAGATATGTACTTGCGCCCGCGCCTGCGGCGCGCCAAATCAGAAGCCCGCATCACCTCAGGAGTTACCGAGTAGTCCTGATAAACGCGATTGTGAACATCTGGGATACGCTTGCCGAGCAATCTGGCCACGAGTACAAAAGCGAGCGCGCGCAGTACAGGTTGGGGACTGTCTTTACAAATGTCCGAGAGTCGCACATAGACGCGGCCCGAGCGCAGTCTAATGGTGTGATGCAGGCCGGCGTACGGATAGAAGCGCGCCTCGACAGCGGGCACTGGACGATTGCTCGCGAGGTGATGAAAGGCATCGACGAAAAACTGCTTCACTTCATTCATCGCCCGAACTCCTGCAAACTCTGTGAACGCCCGGTTTGTTAGTAGCGATTAGAGATCTCGACAATTGATCTCTCGACCGGAGAGGCCTTGGGGGTCGGGGGCTGGCTCCAGTTAGTGAAGCCATCTTAAATAGCGGGCCTCGTCGCAGTCAAACCAATCTGGGGGACTTCGATGAATGCTCGAGAAAGGCGAAAGCCATGCCTCACAAGCGCCTTCGAGTCTTAAGTCAGAAATGGAGTCTTGGGCTTAACTAACCTGATTTCAGTAAGTTAAGAGAGACTGGGGTCGTTCGCAGAGCGCCCGCAAAGCGAAAAGGAGAACCGAGCTGGGGCAGGCCTTATGATGGTCGGCAAGGGAATGTAAGCCCATATTTGCGGCCAAGTTAACGATTCCTCTATACTGCGAACGGCGGCGGTTTTTGCCCTTCTATGCTTTGATTTTAGGAGCCGAGCCAACGCCGGCCGCGGCAATTCGCAGCTTTAGGAACATTCTCAAATGCCCCGTCGCAGTACCGCACCTCCAACGCCAGAAAAATATGTCCCTGACGCCCGCGGCCAAGCTGTTTTGGCGGCTGTAATCAAGGAACACCTGGTCACGGGTGAAGCCGTCGGCTCCCTCGTTCTGGCTAATAAATTCTCATCCGGTCATGGTTGGAGCTCTGCCACCATCCGTAATGTCATGGCCGAGCTTGAGGATGCTGGTCTTCTCGAGCAGCCGCATACCTCTGCCGGCCGCGTGCCTACCGATAAGGGTTATCGTTATTACGTCGACAATATGCTGGCGGAGACCCGCCTCTCGCGGGCGGACCTGCGTACTATCGACGCGGTCTTTGCTCCCAATAGTTCAGGCGGCAGCGCTTCTCCTGAACGGCTCATGGAAAGAGCCTCTCACGCTCTTTCAGAACTTTCTCACAACGTCGGAATTGTGCTTTCACCATCCCTTGCGGAGAACCGTCTGAGCCATATTGAGTTTCTCAAGCTGTCGGATAATCGCGTCCTCGTAGTGCTGGTTACGGCTTCAAGTATCGTCCACAACAAGATTATTAGGATTGCCGACAATTTGACTCAGGACGAGTTGGAAAAGACGGCGCGATACCTGAACACGGAGTTCAGCGGCAAGAGCCTGCTGGAGATTAGGGCTGAGATTCTGGAATTAATGAAAGAGGAAAAGGCCCTTTATGATCGACTGTTGCGAAATGCCGTGCTGCTTTGCGATCAAAGTCTCGAAGGCGACGCGAGCGTCGGCGATGTTTACGTTGACGGAGCGTCAAACATGCTAACCAAGCCGGATTTTGTTGACGTGGAACGCATGCGAGATTTGTTCAAAACCTTTGAAGAGAAGTCGCGGCTGGTTAAGATTCTAAACGAATGCCTGGCGCGCGAGCAGTCGTTTCATGGCGATGTCAATGTTGTCATTGGTAGAGAGCACCCGACTAGCTCGATGCGAAACTGTGCGCTGATCACGGCTCCGTATCGCATCGGCTTCAACGAAAATGTCGGCACGCTCGGCGTAGTTGGCCCGATGAGAATTGAATATTCACGCATCATGGCTATGGTAAACTACATGGCGCGGCTTATTGAGCGCCGCTTAAGTGAAGAGAGCTCACTTTATTGAGCCTGCCCAAGGGCTCGTCTACTCGACCGGTGTTCTTGATTAATGCCCGATAAGAAAGCCAGCTCGAATCGCATTCCCATCAGGTACCCGGATTCCGAAGAGGAGAGCGAAATTACAAGTAGATCCAATCCCGAAGACTTCGCCGGAGCACAGGACGAACAAGATGATCCGCTGGACGAAGACGGCTCAGCTCTGCCTGCCCCGGAAAAGGATGCTGCTGACTCGTTGCCCTTTGAGGACGACGCGGCCTTGTTTCCCTCCGTTCAGAGGGGCAGCGGCGAATTGGGCGGCCCGTTGGTTGCCGAGCTGGTGGCGACGCGCGCCGAGCTAAAAAGAGTCGAAGGCGAGGTGGCCGACTTAAAAGATCGGCTGGCGCGCCGGCAAGCAGATTTCGAGAACTACCGCAAAAGAGTCGAGCGCGAACGCAGCGAAACTTACGAACGTGTGGTGGCTGAAATTGCCGCGAAGTTATTGCCCGTACTCGACAACCTTAAACGCGCGCTAGATACGGAAGCATCGATGGAAGCGGGAGAGTCTGACGAGTTTCGTCACTTCCTCAGCGGCGTCGATTTGATCTTCAAACAACTTAGTGGCGTCATCGAAGCGCTGGGGGTTAAACCGGTCTTGTCGGTTGGCGAACGCTTTGATCCTCATATCCATGAAGCAGTCGTTTCTGAAGCCAGTGACGAACACGAACCGGACACTGTGATGGAAGAAATCATCCGCGGCTACCGCATGGGCGACAAGTTGATTAGACCAGCCCTCGTAAAAGTGGCGACGAAGAAATAGCACATGGGAAAAGCTATCGGTATAGATTTAGGAACGACTAATTGCTGCGTCGCCGTGTTGGAAGGCGGCGCAGTTCAGATTGTGCCCAACAAAGAAGGCGGCCGCACGACGCCGAGCGTCGTTGGCTTTACGGATAAGGGCGAACGCCTCGTGGGACAGATTGCCAAACGCCAGGCGGTTACGAATGCTGCCAATACTGTCTATGCGGTGAAACGTCTGATCGGAAGGAAGTTCAATTCGGATGAGGTCAAGCGCATGCGCGAGACCTCCTCCTTTGAACTAGTTGATTCCCCCAACGGTGATGCACGGATTAGAGTTCAAGGCCGCAGTTACAGCCCGCCGGAGCTTTCCGGGATCGTGCTCCAGCGCTTGAAGGCCGCTGCCGAGGATTTTCTTGGGGAAGCTGTCACGGATGCCATCATCACCGTTCCTGCCTATTTTGATGACACGCAACGGCAAGCGACTAAAGATGCCGGCAAGATTGCCGGGTTGAAAGTTGAGCGGATTATAAACGAGCCAACAGCTGCGGCCCTCGCCTATGGATTTGGAAAGACCGGTGTGGAGCGGATTGCCGTATACGACCTTGGCGGCGGCACGTTCGACATTTCGATTTTGGAAATGAATGAAGGCGCGTTCGATGTGCTTTCTACTTCTGGAAACACTTTTCTGGGCGGCGAAGATCTCGACGAACGGATTATGAACTGGATGGCCGATCAGTTCCTCGCTGACACGGGCATCGACCTGCGCAAAGATCGACTGGCCCTACAACGTCTCAAGGAAGTTGCAGAGCGCGCGAAATGTGAACTCTCTTCGGCTAACGAAGCAAATATCAACCTGCCTTTTATCGCCGCCGACGCCACAGGTCCGAAGCACTTCAATAAGACCCTAACGCGTGATGAGTTTGAAGGGCTGGTGAGGGAGTTGATCGAAGCCACCGTCGAACCCTGCAATAAGGCCCTCGCTGATGCCAAACTTAAACCGGAGAACATTGACAAGGTAATTCTGGTGGGCGGTCAAACGCGTTCGCCCATCGTGGAGCGCACGGTTGAGAAAATCTTTGGGAAGAAGCCTTCGGCGGAAATCAATCCCGACGAAGTTGTGGCGATGGGTGCGGCAATTCAGGGCGGCGTGCTGACTGGAGATATCAAAGACATTGTGCTGCTGGATGTCCTGCCCCTGAGCCTCGGACTGGAAACTCGCGGCGGACTTTTCACAAAAATTATTGAACGCAACTCGACCATCCCCCTGCGCAATAGCCTGACATTTACAACCGTAATCGACAACCAGGCATCTGTCGAGATTCACGTTTTGCAGGGTGAGCGCGAAATAGCGGCGGGCAACCGCTCCCTCGGGAAGTTTGAACTGGTGGGCATTCCACCAAGTCCGCGCGGTGTGCCGCAGATCGAAGTTTCCTTCGAAGTTGATGCTAATGGAATCGTGTCAGTCTCGGCCCAGGACAAAGCTACCGGTCGCGAACAGCAGATGCGCATCACACCTACCTCCGGGTTGGCGCCTGATGAGATCGAGCGCTTGATTGGCGAAGCTGAAAACTATGCCGAAGCCGATCGGCAAACAAAAGAACGAGCGATCTTGCACAACAAGCTGGACTCACTCTTACGCAACACGCAGAAGTCGTTTACGAAGTTTGGCGGACTGCTTTCGGAGAACGACCAGGATATTGCCGAACGCATTTTCGTTGAAGCGGAAGAGGCCGTGAAGAGTGGTGACCCGGAAGCTGTAGACAAGACGCTTACCGGATTAGAGAGGATCGCCGGTCAGCTGACCACAGCAATGATGAATCCTGTTAATGAAGCAGTCGTCGAGGAAGCCGAATAGTTTTCCAGCCAATCCCAATTTAAGAAAAGCAATAAGGGTCAATTAATAAAACAGAATGGATAAGCGTGATTATTACGATGTATTGGAAGTCGCTCGCACGGCGACTGATCAGGAACTGAAAAGTGCCTACCGCAAGCTGGCAATGCGTTACCACCCCGATAAGAATCCGGGAGACGCCACCGCCGAAGAAAAATTTAAAGAGGCTGCGGAAGCCTATGCCGTGCTCTCCGATGGCGAGCAGCGCCGGCGTTATGACAGGTTTGGTCACGCTGGAGTTTCGAGTACTGCGGGAGCCAGTTGGGGCGCCCCCGGCTTCGGTGGTATCGAAGACATTCTCGGCGACCTTTTTGGTTTCGGAGATGTATTCGGAGGAGCTCGCTCGGGTTCCCGTCGTACAGCGGCACAACGCGGCGCCGATTTGCGCTACGACCTCGAGATCACTTTAGAGGATGCCGCGAGTGGTATGACCGCAAACCTGCGCATCCCGCGTCTGGAAACCTGTGAGACTTGTAAAGGTTCTGGTGCGGCTGCCGGTACTCAACCCGAAGCTTGTACTACCTGCAACGGCAGTGGTCAGATGCGCTTTCAGCAAGGTTTCTTCTCGGTAGCTCGCACCTGCCACGCCTGTCGCGGTGTTGGCAAGGTAATCAAGTCGCCCTGCAAAGACTGCCGTGGCGCCGGGCGCGTTGAGCGCCAGAAACAGATGGAGGTAAAGATTCCGGCCGGTGTCGAAACTGGTTCCCGTCTGCGAGTTCAGGGTGAAGGCGAGTCGGGGATTAGTGGCGGTGCCTCCGGTGATCTGTACGTGGTGATTCACGTAGCTGAGCACGAACACTTCGAACGGCAGGGAAGTAATCTCTACGCGGCAGTGCCAATTACCTTTGCTCAAGCAGCTCTGGGCGCGGATATCGCAGTGCGAACTCTCGACGCTGAAGATAAGGTTAAAATCCCCGTTGGCACGCAGACGGGCACCGTTTTTCGTTTGAAAGGCAAGGGCATGCCGGTGCTCGGGGGGCGGGGACGCGGCGATTTGTTTGTTTCAGTAACGGTAGTAACGCCCACATCGTTAACGCGCGAACAGCGAAAACTGTTGGAGCAATTGGCAACCGTCGAGAACAAGGATTTAGAAGATAAAGGTCTGGTCGACAAAGTTCGCGATATTTTCGGCTAACGCCGCGGAGTTGATATGACGAACATTCCCCCTCCTCTGCGACGCCTTTTGAGCGTTGCCGCCCTCGTCATTGCCTGTACCACCGTTCTACAAGCGCAAGACGTTTCTGAAGCGATTAAGCGTTGGGAAAGTTTCGATTTCGCCAAAGACAAGATTGTGGCGTCGCAAATTGCCAGCCTTCCCCTGGAAGACGTGCAATTGCTACGGGGAATCGTCTTTGGAAAGCACGGTCGTGTCTTCAAGGATCCGGCGATTAAGAACTATCTAAAGGACCGCTCCTGGTACCACGCTAACCCTGACTTCAAGAATTCGATGCTCAATGAGATCGAGGTGCGAAATCTCGATGTGATTCGCGATGCCGAGGCTGGTAAGCACGAATTTCTGCAACCGGGCGACATGCGTTATTGGCGTTCCCGGGCCCTGCCTCGGCGCAAGCTGGGACAACACACATCAGCCGAATGGTTGGTGCTGCGTGCGGAAGTTGAGGCCATTCATGGGAAGCGCTTTGACGATCAGCCCTGGTTGCAGCAGTACTTCGATGAGCGTTACTGGTACAAGGCGAGCGATCGTTACGACTCGAAGCAGTTGACCGATGTCGAGCGCAAGAACCTGCAAACGATCGCCGCGGCCGGGTCGAAACAACGCCGGCTGGCGATCTCACCCGGCGACATGGAGTTGTTTGAGAACAAGATCATCACGGAGAACATGCTCAAGGGACTCAGTCTTCACGAACTGCGCCTCCTTCGTAATGAGATTTATGCTCGCCACGGTCGCCCCTTTCGGGCCCCCTGGTTGCAGCAGTATTTTTGGAGCCAGCCGTGGTACGACCAGAAGGAAGATTTTCAGGACGAACAAGTTTCCGGTACCGACAAGTTGAACGTTGAAACAATCGTGCGCTACGAGAATCGGTTGCACGATGAGTTGGGCAAGAAACCACTGACGAGCAGCATGCTGGCGGGGTTGTTTGTCGAAGACGTTGAGAAGATGCGGCAAGAGATTTACGCGCGCCGCGGCAAGGTCTTCAAGGAGCCCTGGCTGCAATCATATTTTGCGAGCTTCGATTGGTATAAACCTAACCCGGATTTCAATGACAGCATGTTGACGGCGGTGGAGAGGCAAAACCTCGCCAGCCTTGTGGCGTACGCGAAAAAGGCGGCCAGCGTGTTGGACGCCGTCGAGGGTTGATAAGGCCAACCTCGGTCTCGCGTGACGAGACGAAAGACAGTAGGCAGACGGCAGAAGCAGACGGCAGTAGGCTGAAGCAGTATTAACAACAAATGCGCGAGGCTTGCCTCGCGCATTTGTTTTTACGGTCCTCGTGCCGACTGCTCCTGCTGTCTGCGCCTCTAGGGTTTGCCCTTGCCCTTGCCTCTGCCCGGATTTCCAGCGGACTGCTGTTGCTGTGCTGGAGGCCCCTGCTGTTTCCGCTGCGCTTGCCCTTGCGTCTGCGCTTGCGGCTGTGGTTGCTGGCGCTGCGGCGGTCCCAACTTAGGCTCACTGCGTTCCACCTTCTGCACCGGTTGCGGTCTTTCAGGCTGTCGCATCGGCATCAGTACCTGTCGTTGACGCTGCGGCGGCTTCACCTGGCTTTGGTTCTGCCGCGGGTTCTGGCGTTGCTCTTGTCGCTGTTTAAGCTGCTGGCTGCGCTGTGTTGCCGCCTGCTGGTTTGCGACGCGACGAGCCTCATTTTCGCGCCGGACATTTTCCACTTGCTGTCTGCGCGCCGCGTCCCTCTGTTGCTGCAACTGTTCACGGGCTAACCTTTCCTGGGAGCGACGAACCTCGACCTCCTGCCTCCGGCTCTGTCGTACCTGCTCGCGTTCTACCCG
This sequence comes from Pyrinomonadaceae bacterium, assembly GCA_035697425.1. Lineage (GTDB taxonomy): Bacteria > Acidobacteriota > Blastocatellia > Pyrinomonadales > Pyrinomonadaceae > PSRF01. The sequence continues at coordinate 10,102 of DASSCX010000193.1, forward strand.
TTGCAATTCTTGCTGGGCTCCTTTTTCCAGGCGCCGATCGGTTTCTGCGATGTGCACCTTGCGACCGATGCTCCGGAAATTCTGGCGGTCATCCCGCACTTTGAAGTTCTCGTTGCGCGCATTATCAGGCACCGTTTGAATTCGTAAGACCTTTGCCAGGTCTTTGTGCGCCACCCCGGAAGCCGGGATGCCACTTGTTATCACCTGGCGATCCATGAAGCGCTTCGCTATCCCCGGCGGCAGGTCAATCTTGCCCCGACCCCACGCGGAATTAATAAAGGCATTGCGCAACGGTCCCACGGTCAGCGGGTCATAAACGAGACGAGACCCGGCCAGCGCCTGCTTGTCGAGCTTAAGCACCGATCGATAGTCGATGACATCGCCAAACTGGTTCACGGGGACAACCGTAACTGCGTTTGGCACATAGTAATTAACTACCTCCTGATTGATAACAGGCGATCCGTATACGTATTGCGGCTGCCAGTTCGCGTCGTAGTAGTGCGGTGCGTAAGGATCGCCGGGGCCCAAAGGCACCCAGCCAATCATGTCGGATTGCATCGGAACAAACGCGACGAGGGCAGGTGAATAGAAGGGATTTGTGTTTGCCGAATCCGGTACCCAGTACCACTGGCCACCGACATTTATCCAGCGCCCGTAGTGATAAGGAGCGTAACCCCACGGCTCACTCGATACCCAGGCGGGACCATAGGGGTAATCGTTGATCCAGTAACCTGATTGATAAGGAGCCCATGCGGTCTCTACGCGCGGCCGCCATGAGTAACCATAGTCGTCGAGACTCACCCAGTCGCCGTAATAGTCGAGATCATACAAACCGGGAATGGAGTTTGACGCATATTGATAGGACGAAAACTGGCGATATGGGTCGTAGTAATAGGGATCATCCAGATACGCATCGTAGCTGCTATATCTACCGTCATACTGATTGGGATAACGCTGCCGATAGTAATCGTCAACAAAGTAGCCGGCGTCGTTTGGCTGCAAGCGCGACAGGACGACCTCAGCCGCCGTCTGGCCCAGCAGGGTCAGGATCTCTCCCTTGCCTACCCGGCCGCTGCCGCCCATGCCCACAACCTGAGCGAGGCCACTGAGTACTGAAATGATGGCGCCGCCGTTGTCGTCCAGGCCTACTTGATAAAGGCCGGGCTGTTCGAAGTCGACTGCGCCGTACGGCGTCCCAACTTCGAAAACATCGCCGGGAGCGAGATAACCAAGATCAAAAATCGCGTTGCCATCGCGTAAAGCGAGTTGCGTGCGACGATCGTCCAAAGCCAGGATATCAAGTGATGTGTTCGGATCGAGGGTGGCAAAATTCCTCCCGGTGAAGGCGAGAGAAGTGCGCGCGCCCTCGCGAGTATAGATTCGATCTCCAACCGAGACTGGTGTATTAGGCACTGCCTGCACCCAATCGGTTTCGGCGGCTGACAAACTATTGTTCAGCGCTACCTGCCCTTCCACACGTTCGATTCGAGCCGCGTTGGGAAGCGCTTCCGCCTGCACACGTGTTTCGTGTTTCTTCCAGAGCACGACAGCGCCCGCCCCGAGCATCGCGCAAATAATTGCAACAATTGTTAAGTGTGGCCAAACCTTTATGTCTTTCATAAATCGCATCTCCTACTTCGTTCACATTTACAGTGGTGTTCATCAAGAATTTGGCAAGGAGTATGCCGTGCGGGAAGTTGTTGACTTGCGATGACGAGCAGTAAATACGGACACGATAGCGGGGAAAAACCAACCCATATGGAGACGATTGCAGAAATATTGCGAGGCTGTGAATTTTTAGAATGATGCAGAAGGGTCCAAAAACAAGTCTCAAGTCTCAGGTTTCAAGTCTCAAGTCTCAAGTGAAAGCTATCGGTCCTAGTTTCTAATGTTGGATGATTTTGGCCCCGATAGAAATTGAGACCTGAGACCTGAAACTTGAGATCTGAGACCTGAGACTTGAAACCTGAGACTTTGCGTTGCGACTAACTAGAGTCGGTAACGTGCGCCCGCACGCCTGCGTGCTTCATCTTCAAGACCAATGTTTTGCAGTCGCAGACTCACATCGGCATTAAGATCAAGATCGTCACGCTCGCCAGCGCGAAGTTTAACGTCTCCCGCAGCCGCAATCATCGCAGCGTTGTCAGTCGAGAGGTGTCGTGAGGGGAAGTACACAGGAACGCCAGCGTGCCGCGCCGCTGCTTCTGCTGCTGCACGCAGAGCTTGATTGCACGCCACACCGCCGGACACGGTCCACGTTTTGGCAGGAGATTCTTCAGCCACTCGCGCGAGTGTACCTACCAGCGAGCGCACTACCACGCTCTGAAAACTTGCCGCCAGGTCTTTCACTGCCGCCGATGGCTCTTCGTTGCCATTCACCGGCCGGAGGTCTGTTTCCCGGACGTGCTTGGTGATGGCCGTCTTTAAACCACTGAAACTAAAATCCGGCAAGCCATCTCCCATGCGCGGCACCGCGAGTTTCACCGCCCGCGCGTTTCCCTCACGCGCGAGTCGTTCGATGACCGGTCCGCCGGGATAACCGAGACCGAGCAGGCGCGCGACTTTATCAAACGCCTCACCGGCAGCATCGTCACGCGTGCGCGCGAGCACGCGATACTTTCCGGGCTCAGGCAGATGAAAGATGTTCGTATGGCCTCCCGAAACGACAAGAGCAAGGGCCGGATATTCGATTGGAGGGTTTTCGAAGGCGACGGAATAGATGTGTCCTTCGAGGTGATTGACACCGACGAATGGTTTGTTAAGTGCAAAGGCCATCGCCTTGGCGTAGGAAACTCCCACCACCAGTGACCCGACTAAGCCCGGACCGGCCGTAACCGCAATGCCGTCGATCGCCTGCTGCTCGAGTCCCGCCCGCGAGAAGGCTTCGTTGACGATGGGAACGATCTTGTCGAGGTGTTCGCGCGAAGCGAGCTCGGGAACCACGCCGCCAAAGCGCTTGTGAATTTCAATTTGCGAAGAGATTACAGAAGAAATGATCTCACGGCCATCGCGTACGATTGCGGCCGCGGTTTCATCACAAGACGTTTCGATGCCGAGCACAAGCATGGAAAGATATTAACAACGATTGACTCAAGCGGGAAAACCGCACAAATCGACACCAAGCCGCTAGGTGTTAATTGGTGCTTTTCCTCAGAGTGATGCGGCATGGGTTCCTCG
>DASSCX010000194.1:0-14920 GCA_035697425.1 Pyrinomonadaceae bacterium
GTTTTGAAAGGCGGCAGCTGGCCCTGGTCGAATTTACAGCGGCTTACAATATTTGTGAAACGCCTTTGTGTAATCAGCAATCATGGTAGCGATCAACTTCAAAGAAATCATTGCCATCGGCAAAATCTGGCGACGAAGCGATAATCTAATTTGGAGCAAACATCATGGACGTAAACACACTTCTCCCAGCGAGCGGCGTCGGGTTTGTCACCAACAACCGCGGGCCGGGTGGCAAATTTCAATTTGGACAGAAATCGACCATCGACGCGGCTAAGGCAGTCGGCACTGCCTGGAACGAAGCACACGCTGACCGACCGTTCTCCATCGGGCAGATCTCCCTAAAAGGTGGCGGAGAAATGCCTCCTCATAAGTCGCATCGGGTGGGTTTGGATGTTGACGTGCGACCTATGCGAACTGATGGCGCGAACGAGCCTGTAAACATCACCGACTCTAAGTATGATCGTGCAACCACCACTGAGCTGATCGCTTTGTGGTGGAAAAAGGCGCCCGTCCAGGCTCTCTTCTTCAATGATCCGACGGTGATTGCCGCCGGCCTCAGTCAGTTTGTAAACGGCCACCATCACCACTTCCACGCACGTTTGAGAGCAAGAGGAGCAACGATCAGGATTGGCGATCGAGGTTCTGACGTGGCAGAAGTTCAGGCTAAGCTCGGCCTTGAACCTGATAGCCGGTTTGGTTCCGTAACTCAAGATGCAGTCGAACAGTTTCAAATCAACCATGGTTTGGATCCAGACGGAGTTGTCGGTCCTGACACCTGGGAGGCGCTCGGAATTCTCTAGTGAGTCCAGCAACATGTTCGATGTTGACTAAACTTCCCAAGAGACCGGGAGCAGATTCATTTTCTCTTTACCTAAACAAAGCCAAGAATCCTGAAAGGAACCCTATGCATAAGAGACTAGCCAGTTCTTCCTTAATTCTGTTGAGCGCCGTTCTGCTGCTTCTGAGCGCCTCGGTTGCGCGGGCGCAGGACGACACGACTCCTAAAAAAAGGTTGCGCAATCCGGCCACCGTGAGGAGCACGATTGGCGGTGAATCGCATGATAGTTATGTGATTAAGGCGCGGCGCGGTCAGCGGATGACCGTGAGCATCTCCTGGCGCAAAGAGGGCGATAATGAGGCCGGCTTTACCGTCAGTCGCTCTTCCAATTTTTTCAGCGCCGAAGCCGTTGGCTTTGGAAAAGAATCAAACAACGGCAAGCAGTGGAGCGGCAGAATTCCGGAAACCGGGAACTACTACATCTATGTCACGGCCCATCCTGTGGCGACTTACGTTCTTCGCGTAAGACTCAATTAATGTTTGGGCAGTCCGTCAAACCTGTATTTGCTGTGCCCGAAAGCTGGCGTTGCCAGCTCGCTAAAATGAGGATGCGCCTTGGGGAAGATTAGACATAGGGAAAATGAGACACTTTGACCGAGAGGGAGGAATGTAGCCGTGTTCACTTTCAATCACACCAAGTTCTTTGAGGCTTATCGCGTTCGTTTTGGTCCTCTGACCGACGACCTGGTTGACGGGTTGGAATTCTTGCTGGGCCAGATTGAGCAAGACAATAGGTTTCCTGGCACTGAAAACGACAGGCGACAGCTTGCCTATTGTCTGGCTACCTTCAAATGGGAAACAGCACACACGATGAAGCCGATTGATGAGCGCGGCGGCAACAAGTATTTCAATTCACGCTATGGCCCACAAACGAAGGTTGGGAAGATGCTGGGAAATACCAAGGCCGGCGACGGCGCGCTGTTCCATGGTCGCGGTTATGTTCAGCTGACGGGCCGGCGAAATTACGCCAAGGCGAAGGATCTCACCGGAGTGGACTTGATTGCCGATCCGGATCGCGCCAAGGATCCGGAGGTCGCGTACCAGATTGCCATCCAGGGTATGAAGGATGGCTGGTTCACCGGCAAAAAGCTCAGCCAATTTATCAAAGATGGCCAATCTCCGGATTATGAAGATGCCCGCACGATCATTAACGGCCATGACAAGGCAGCGAATATTGCCGACATCGCCCGGCGCTTCAACGAAGTCCTGGTTGGAGCTAGTACCTAGCGGGCATAGCGTTACCAATCAAGCGGCCGATTCGGATCGTGTCATTAGAAATCTGTGGGGCGTCCTTCTGTGGGTGGCGCCCCATTTTCACAACGTGGGGCGGCCTCAGAATAGCGCTGCTACTAGCGCCACATTGTCACAACGTGGCGGCCACAGAGTGCCGCCCGTATAACAAATTCGGCCAACAGTCAGCTTCGGATTGCCTGGCTGCGGACTCGCGTTATAATGCGCAACATTGCCGCAAGCCAGTAACGCAACATCACCGCCTTTGCCATCCCACGCATCGCTGAAACTGCGGGGCATTCTGCTTCCGTTCACGACACCATTTAAACAAAACGAAGAGTTTGATGCTGAAGGCCTCCGTGCAAACCTTCGCCACTGGAACTCGACCGGGATCGCCGGTTACGTGGCACTCGGCTCGACTGGTGAACGCGTGAATGTGAGTGAAAACGAGTATCTGCAAATTATCGAGTGCGCGCGGGACGAGGTTCCACAAAATCTTAGCTTCATCGTCGGCGCAGGGCAGGAGAGCAGGCGTGGCTCCATCAATGAAGTTAAGCGCGCAGCGGAGGCCGGCGCCGACGCAGTTCTGGTAATCACTCCGCATTTTTATCGCGCAGCAATTACGCAAACGGCATTAGTGAATCACTACCTGGCGATCGCCGATGCGTCTCCGGTTCCGTTGTTGCTTTACAGCATGCCGGACCTCACCGGCGTTCGAATTGAACCGGAGACTGCCGCTGAACTCAGCGTTCATCCCAACATCATTGGCATCAAGGACAGCTCGGCAGACGTTGCGAAACTGCGCGATACGCAACGACTTAGTCCCGCAGACTTTGCGGTACTAACAGGTAACGGCACCGTTTTGTACGAAGCTCTGCGCGCGGGAGCATGGGGTGGAATCCTGGCAGTGGGTTGTGTGGCGACGTTCTGTTGTTTGGAGATTTTTCGACTTGTCCGTGCGGAAAATAATGATCAAGCGTTGGCCCTGCAGGAAAAACTCACCCCACTTGCACTGGCCGTGACTAAGCGCTACGGTATCGGCGGACTCAAAGCATCGTTGAACATGCTGGGTTTGGCAGGCGGTGCGGCTCGTCTGCCGCTTGAGTCGCCCGGGGCTGGCGCGGAAGACGAGATTGCCAGTTTGTTAGACGCTGTGCACGACGCGATTCACTTGAAGGCGTGACGTTCACAGCGAGTACTGAAGCAGAAAGCGCTTCGGCGGATTAGTTCAGCTGAAAGAGCGCACTCCCAGAAGGCACAAGAAACTTGAGCGTTATCGAAACCGCCTGTTACAGCACGCCCGAAGAATCGGGTCTTCGTGTAGAAACTCTTCCCTTCGAGAACATTCCGCAGCAGTCGCGGTTGTTCCTGGATTACCTGCGCGATCCCGTGGTTCTGCGCCGTTTCTACTCGTCAGCGGTCCGCTTTCATCATGAGCTCTCTGCGCGGGTACCAGAAGTTTTAGCGGCGCATACAACTGACCGGAAAGTGCTCTGCGATGCGCTCGCGGAAATGAACGCCTCCTGGGGCGCCGGCGCGGAGACGATGGCTAATATTGAGTTGCTGCGCGATGAAGATTGTCTCGCGGTGGTTTCGGGGCAACAGGCGGGTTTGTTCACCGGCCCGCTCTATACGATCTACAAAGCGCTTTCAGCGGTGAAACTAGCCGGCTGTTTAAGCCAACGCAACACGAAAGCCGTCCCCGTGTTTTGGATCGCAACTGAAGATCACGATTTTCGCGAAGTTGCTCAAGCGCAATTCATCGCCCGCGATTGCCGGCTTGCGGCAGTCGATGTTTCAGAAGCGCTACACCAGGAAAATCATCCGGTGGGCGATGTGGTGTTAGACGAGTCGATCAATACCACCATCGGCAAACTGCTCGAGTTGCTGCCGCTCTCGGAGTTCACACCGGATCTTGAGTCTCTTCTGCGCGACACCTGGAAGCCCGGACGTAGTTACGGGGAAGCCTTCGCGCGCCTGATGACCGCGCTTACGGGCAAACACGGATTAGTCTTTCTCGATCCTCAAGACAGGCGGCTGAAATCATTGGCGGCGCCACTTTACGCAAAGGCGGCATCGCGTGCCCCCGAGATCGCCAACGCGATTGTGGCACGCAGTCAGGAGTTGGAAGCGGCGGGGTACCATGCGCAGGTCACACCCTCTGAAAATTCCTTTCCGCTTTTCTTACACGACGAGACCGGTGCGCGTCATGCCGTGACTCGTAACAGCGACGGCAAGTACACGGCAAAGAATTCGGAACAGGCTTACACTGTCGCTGAACTGACGGAGCTGGCGTTGCAGCATCCCGAGAAGTTCAGTCCGAACGTAACGTTGCGAGCCGTGGTTCAGGATTTCTTGCTGCCGACAATTGCCTACTACGGCGGGGCGGCGGAGATTGCTTACTTTGCCCAAACTGCCGAAGTTTATCGGCTGGTGGAAAGACCAACGACGCCGATCCTGCCACGCTCAAGTCTGACAATGATCGAGCGTCACACGGGTCGTGTCCTGGAGCGTTATGGCTTTGGCCTGGAATGTCTATTTGTTGGCCAGGAAAATTTGCTGGCCCGAGTGGTCGAGGAGCATCTGGGAACCGATACGGCGAAAAGGTTTGCGCAGACTGAAGGTTCCATCAATGGCGAGCTGGATCAGTTGCGCGAACAACTGCGCAGTGTTGATCCAACCCTGGCGGATGCGCTCGAAACCGGGAGGCGCAAAATCAATCACCAGTTGGAGGGACTGCGCTCGCGCTTTCATCGCGCACAGATGCAGCGAGATGAAGCCGCCCAGCGCCAAATCCAACGCGCATTCGACCAACTCTATCCAGAAAAGGCTTTGCAGGAACGGCACATCAACGTGACCTCACTCCTCGCCCGGCATGGTCGTTACGTCATCGACTGGATCTACAACGCAATCAATATTGGATCAGTTGAGCATCAGATAGTTTACTTGTGAAAATGGTTTTGGGTCTTTGGTTTTAGGTCTTTGAACTTTGTACTTTGAACTTTGGTTTTGTACGCGTGGCTTTTCCTTCTACTGACCCTGCATCTACTCAAGATACCGAACCGAACAAAGTACGAAGTTCAAAGTTCAAAGACCAAAGACCAAAGACCAAGAAACAAAAGCCTGTTTTCATAATGTCCAAGATTCGTTTACTTCCAGATCACGTCGCCAACCAAATTGCAGCCGGAGAGGTTGTGGAGCGTCCAGCTTCTGTGGCCAAGGAACTGGTGGAAAATGCAATCGACGCCGGTGCGACGTTTATTTCAATTGATGTGGAAGCGGGTGGCCGCCGCCTGCTGAAAGTTGCTGACGACGGCGAGGGCATGGTGCGTGACGACGCCCTCCTCGCATTTGAGCGACACGCAACCTCAAAGATCGCGAAGTCGGAGGACTTGGATTCCATCAGTACCCTCGGCTTTCGCGGTGAGGCCTTAGCCTCGATTGCTTCCGTTGCCCGGGTTGAACTCACCACCAAAACTGAAGACGCAACCGCCGCCACACGAGTCGTGATCGATGGCGGGCGTATGCGCGATGTTAAAGATGCCGCGCATCCGCGCGGGACTACGATCGTTGTGCGCGACCTCTTCTTCAACGTGCCCGCACGGCGCAAGTTTCTGCGCTCCGAAGCGACGGAAAGTTTTCACTTAACCAACCTCGTAACGCATTACGCCCTCGCGCATCCCGAAATCGCCTTCACGTTGATAAACAACGGACGCGAAGTGTTGCGGGCAGCAGCAGCCCTCGATCTGCGCGAGCGCGCTTATCAAGTTTTTGGCGCGGAGTTTCTCGACAATCTGCTCGAAGTAGCTGGCGGTCATCCCCGCGTGGCGCGCGTCAACGGCTTTGTTTCCGCGCCGCGCGATCGCCGTACGTCTCGCGATGCGCAATACCTCTTTGTAAATGGTCGCTTCGTGCGCGACCGCTTGATTGGTCGGGCACTCTCCGAAGGCTATCGCGCAATTCTTCCGCATGGTGTCTATCCGGCGGCTCTGCTTTTCATCGACACGCCGTTGGAAGAAGTTGACGTAAACGTGCACCCAGCGAAGACCGAGGTTCGCTTTCGTCGTTCCGCGGCTGTTGCTGAGGCTGTGCGCGACGCGGTGCGCAGCGCCCTCGCCAGTGCCGGCTACGCGCGCCCGGAGCCTCGAGAGATGTCAGCAGCGGCCGGGCAGGGGATCGAATCGCAGTCAGCAGCGATTGGACCCACAACAGATTCGGTTTTGTCGGCCAATGCTCAGCCGAGAACTGGAGCCAACCTTGGGCAACCGTCCGACCCCTGGTTTCGCGAGAGTCCCGCGCAACAATCGGCCATCGAATTCCCAGCGTTGTCCATTCAGGACGAGGCGATGGTAATTAACGAGGAGATCGCAGAGCCGGCGACGAAGGGCAACACTGCACGCGATCTGGATGCAATTTTGAGAAGGGAAATAGCGGCGCGGCAGCCATCTGGGAGCGCGAGTGTTTCGCCCGCACCTGGCGAAGGGGGCAGTCGGCAGGAGCAGACTGCAGTTTGGGCTGGTGCATCAGCACCGCCTGGGGAAGCCGCCAGGACAGCCTTGCAACTCCCGCCACTCAACTCCGCACAAAAGTTTGCCCGCGAAGTTCCCGTCGACTCGTTGTCAAATAACATCCGTCCTCTCGGCCAACTTGATGAGAGCTTCATCATTGCCACGGATGACGAAGGCCTGCTGCTGATCGATCAGCACGTGGCCCACGAACGAATTTTGTTTGACAAGTACCGCACCCTGGAAACTACCCGCACGGTAGAGTCGCAGCAATTGTTGCTTCCGGAGACTTTCGATCTCACGCCTGCCCAAGCTGCTGCTTTTGAAGTAGTAGCTGGAGAACTGGAAAACTATGGCTTTGATCTAATGCGGCTCTCCGGCCGGACCGTGGCAATCAAGGCCACGCCGGCTGATTTGCCCGCCAACGAAGCGCGCAACATGCTCGCCGAGGTTCTTGATACTGTGGACGCGGAGAAACAGGGAACTGCGCGTGAGAGTCTGCGTGATGAGATTGCTGCGTCGCTCGCTTGTCATGCGGCGATAAAGGTGAACATGCCACTCGCGCCGGAGAAGATGCGTTGGTTAATTGATCGACTGCTAGTGACTTCCTCACCGACAACTTGTCCGCACGGACGTCCCGTGATCCTGCGCCTCGCTACGAAAGATATTCTCAAAGGCTTCCATCGGATCTAGCCCAAGTCCAAAGTTCACGTTGGACTTTGGGCCATTTCCTTACGGTTTCACCGGATTAGCCGCTAGCTCCTCCGTCAATTTCTTGACGATCTCGGTCGCAACGGCAGCGTTGCCAAAAGCTGGGTCAAGCTCCAAAGCCTTCTTGTACGACGCGAGGGCCTTGGCCTTTTCGCCCTTCTTCAATTGAAACTCGCCGAGACTGTCGTAGAGATTCGCTTCCTTTGGATACATCTCTATCGCTGTTTGTAGAATTGCCATCGCTTCCTCGACCATGCCCACTTCGGCCAGTTGATAAGCGATGTTATTCAAACCACCCGCACTTGCCGGTCCGTTCGGAGCCGGATTGAGCGTGGCCGCCTTCTTCAATGAAACAACTGCGCGCGCTTGATCTTTATTGACGAGCCAGGCGATGCCTTCGAGAAAATTCGCCCCTGGCGCTTCTGGATAAAGCTCCACCGCTACTTGGCTCGTCTTCAGTGCGCGCGCGCGATCTCCGTTTAGCACAAACTGGCGCGTCAAATTAAAGAAGCCATCAACTAGATTGGGATATGTTGTCGCCCCGGCAAAACTCCGCCGCAAAGTCTTAGCAACGGCGTCGACATCAGCGTCAGGCATCAACCACAACTGCCGCACGTAATCCGTATTCGACTTGTTCCAGTCGCGCGCCATCTCCGTCACCAGCGCAGCAAACGGTTCGTTGAATTGAACGTCCTTGGACACTGAGGCGTCACTCTTCGTAAGTGTGATGTAGTCCTGGAAAAATGCCAGCCCGCCTTGGGCGGCGTAGCGCTCGAGGCCGGACGCACCGTTTTTCCCTCCCAGCTTCTGGGCCATGAAAGCGCCAATCTTGGTGAACGCCTGTTTCGCCACCGGATGTGCGCCTTGGCGTATCTTCGCAAGCGTGTCTGGCGAGTTTGCTTTGAGCGTTTCCGGGGCGACCAAACCATTGAAATAGGAGAACGCCTCGACTAGTTCTTTATCACTCGCCGGCAGTGATTTTTGCGTACGCTCAAAGTCAGAAAGGCCGTAGTCAAAAGTTGATCGGATGGCTTCCCAAGCTGCTGCCTTAACCTTGTCAGAAGAATAGATGTTCAGGATCAGGGGCGACCCCGTCAGTAGTTGAAACAATCGATCGAGATAAACCCCGGGATTGGATCCTTCAAAGTTGACACCGACGGCGAGCGCCATCTTCCGTGTCGGCAAGATGTAGAGAAGGGTGCGGGTTTCGTTTTGACCCCCGGAGTGCACCAGCATGTAGCGTCCATTTGCCGGTTCCGTCTGCCAGCCCATCCCATAGTTTGTGAGGCGACCCGCGCGCGTACTCATGGAAGTTGCCATGGCGTTCATGGTGTCGTTCTTCAGCAACTTTCCATCCATGATTCCTTTGGCAAACTTGAGAAGATCGGGAACTGTGGAACGCGTGCCGCCAGCCGCGAAGCGACTGCTGATGTCGATGAACTCGGAGTTCTTCACTTGGCCGTTGATGAGCTGATAACCGCGCACGCGATTTGGAATCACCTCAAGTGGGTCATCCATTCTTGTATCTGTCATGGCGAGTGGTTGCCAGATGTTTTGACGCATGTAATCGCCATACAACATGCCGCTCGCGGCTTCAATAATGGCGCCGAGCAAGTTGTAGCCATAGCTTGAATAGCTGTAGCGCGTACCTGGTTCAGCTATGAGGTCAAAGTTTTCAAAGATCGCTATCGCATCACGAGTCGATTTATGTTCTTTGATGTGTAATTCGTTGGCGGGATTTTTGTAGTGGCTGATGCCACCGAGATGTCCCAGCACCTGACGCACCGTGACGGGCCACTGCTTCTTCGGAAAGTAAGGCACGTAGGTTTGCACCTCGGCATCGAGATCGATCTTTCCCTTTTCCACCAACTGCAACACAGCGAGTGCTGTCATAGGCTTACTTACAGAGGCGAGACGGTAAGCCGACTCGGCTTTGGCTGGCGACTTATTTTCGAGGTCGGCGTAGCCATAGCCCTTCGCCCACACGAAATCATCTTTTATGAAGCCGATTGAAAGCCCAACTGTCTTGTCGAGCGCCATCTGTTTGCGGGCAAACTCGTCGAAGAGCCGAATTTGGTTCTCATACTGCCCAGCTCCCTGAGGGTAGCCATTAGTCGGATTGGCAACTTGGGCAAGGAGAATTGGCTGAGCGCAAAGGATAAGGATCAACGACAGCGCGAGCGTCATCAGGGGCGAAAGTCTTTTCATCGAAACCTCCGGCAAGTTTGCTGAGAAGTGTTTGGAGCGCCGGCAGAGCGAAGCGACGACACTGCTTTGGGTTTTAGCTCAACTGAAAAGTCGGATCTCCTCAACGAATAAACACAGTAACCTCGCAGTTTGTGGCAAAAACTTTGTGGGCGCGCGGCTGAGAGATAACACAGAGTCACCAAGACGCAGAGACGCGAAAAGCTTTTAGACGGACAAGCTCCGCCCTTATTTTCACTTTACTTGTGACTCGTAGACGGTGCCTTGTTTTACTTCGCGCTTCGGCGTCTTGGCGTCTCTGCGGTAAGTGGATCGTAATGCGCATGACCGCGGCTAAAGTTTCGCAGCGCTTCAGATCGATTCTTTGTAGGCTTCCAGGTTCTCCTGGATCGTGAGGAGCAGGCGAGATTTTAAAGTCCTGGGCTTTAACTGCTCGGGCGCTACCGGGTGCCAGCTGCCCGGAACCAACACCTGGGAGTCGATGAAGGCATCGAGGGCTTCCTGCAAGCCGTTAACTCTGATCTTTCCTTTGATAGCAATTATTTCTTCGATGATGAAAATCAGCGCGTCTCCCGTTAACCGATGCCGATGGTTGATTACCGCCGAGCGCTCCTGAAGTGTTTTCAAGATTTCGTCAAACGGCCTGCCCAGAGATCCAATCAACCGCAGATAGCACTGCTGAAAGTTCCTGACGTGTGCCCTCCGGGATGGCGTCAACTGCAAATCTCTTTTTCCGACGTAAGAAGCAGCCATCACCTGTAGGAATATCTCGTCCGGCATGTAGCCGCTCTCGTCATCTTCCCGGCTCAGGCTCTGTGCGAGATAGTACGCAGGTAGTTGACGCAGCAGGTTACGAATAAGAAACACTGGCTTGTGCGTAAAACCGTCGTACAGTTTTTCGATTCCGCGAGCCACCTTGAGATCCTCAAAGTAAGTCAGCGATTTATGAAAATGTTTTACGTCTTCGCGCGCGCTTTTCAATAGCTGATCGATTTGCTCGGCAGTGAATCCTATCCGCCAAAGGATGCGGCGATCGCTTTCGTCCGCGAAAGCGCAATCGAAGGTCTGCAAAGCCTCCGCAGTCTTAAACTCACGCAAGTTTCGTTTCTTCCCAGACGAAATGAAATCCATAGCCTGCGCAAACGTCTGCACGATCAGCCGCGCCCAGTAGCGCTGCTCCGCGAGCGAAGCCGAGTAGCGATCTACGTCCTTGAAGCGATACTTGTCGTGCTTGGCGGCAAATTGCCGGATCGATCCGTAATCGAGGATGGCGCCGCTGGCGAGCATGTTGTCACCATCCCAGGCCAACCAGTTGAAGATATATTCCTCCTCGAGCAACGCCGCCATCTTGCCGTAAGAGCGCGCCAGGTAATCGAGAGCTCGTTCGTACTTTGCTGGCCCCGCGGTTGGTATCTTCCAAATATGGTTCTCAACTTCTCGTCTGATGAAATAGTCGACGGACGCCTTGAGTTCTGCGTGCCGGCCCTGTTTGAGGTAACGAAAGATGTGCGCCGGGCGGATTAGATTGGGCGCGCTTCTGACGCCGATGGCAGTGCCGTCGGTAAAGCCAATCACGGCCAAACAGCGCTCCGTGGGAATGCCTTGGCGGTAGAAAATTTCTGACATCACGGCGCTGCCTACCATTTCATCAAGTTCCGCCAGTCCTGAAGAATACCCATAAATTTCATTGCCGGTTTCGACAGCTCCGTCAGCTTCTTGTGCACCGGGACTTAGAATCGTGGCCCCGGTTCCGCGGCTGGAGATATCAAAAATCAAATTACCGGTCAGCAAATATCCATTCCAGACGCTTCTGCCATCTCCGGAAGTCTTTCCCTGTTTGTTGCGATGCTGTGTCTGCAAATAGCGGGTCGCCATGTAGTGGCCCGGCTTCACCGTTGCCGAGGCATACTTCTTCCCCAGCTTTAGATCATATTCGTTGATAATTTGCAGCGAGAAGGTTTCGAGGATGACTCGTTCGAGGTCTTTGTTGATGAGGGGAGGATGATCGAGTGGGATCAGTTCCAATTCCCGCGCGAGCGGGAAGTTGAAATAAAGAACACGACCCTTCGGCCGGTAGCGAGCACGATAGTCGATAAAACCATCTGCACTAACTTCCCGCCAGGGGTGTGTTCCGTCTAATTCTTTGAACTTCTCATACATACTGAGCTGTGATGAGAAGGGCCCAACCTTTGGGAGTTTGAGACCATACAGGTGGAGAGTCAATAGAAATTGTTTCAGTTGCAGCGCTGGAGAATCGCTGAACTCACAAATTTTCCATATATCATTCTTCATTTCTCATTTTTCATTGGCAAAGAAACCGCCAAGCCGCCAAGGACCGCAAAGGACGCCGAGAAGATAAATCGAACTTTGAACTTGGTTCTTTGAACTTTGATGCTGAGAGGCATAGGGAAAGCGGTGAACTACTTCAAACAAAGTACTAAGAACAAAGTACTAAGCTCGTCCTTTTCCTCTCGGGGTCCTTTGCGGTCCTTGGCGGCTTGGCGGTTTCTTTGCGAATGGAAAATCTTCTTAGGTACCTCGCACAGCTGTCATCGTCGAATCTTTAAGGTATCCTTCTGTTATGAAAACCCTGGGACTCATTGGTGGCATCGGCCCGGAGTCGACCATTGAATATTATCGCCTGATCATTGCCGCCTATCGCGAACAGAATCCGAGACGGGCTTATCCTTCATTTATTGTAAACAGCATCAACTTACAACAGTACCTCGACTGGATTAATGCAAATGACCTGGAACAATTTGCGGACGGACTGGTTAAAGAGATCGAGGTGCTGAAGCGGGCTGGTGCTGATTTTGGTGCGCTGGCTTCCAATACACCGCATATCGTTTTTGATGAGTTGCAGCGCCGCTCCAGCTTGCCCTTGATCAGCATAGTAGAAGCGGCAAGCGAGCGCGTGCAGCAGTTTGGTCTGAAAAAGATTGGCCTGTTCGGAACGCGTTTCACGATGCAAGGCCGATTCTATCCGGATGTATTCTCGCGTGACGGCATTCAGTTGATTACTCCTAACGACGAAGAACAGGACTTCATTCATGAAAAGTACATGGGTGAGTTGCTGAACGATATCTTTCTGCCGGAAACGCGCGAACAGATGCTCCGGATCGCCGACGAACTTCAGAAGCGAGACGGCATTCAAGGCATCATTCTCGGTGGTACGGAATTGCCGTTGCTGCTCAGTCCGGAAACCTTTACTGACGGCCAGCGCAATGGAATTCGTTTCTTCGATACAACGCGGATACACGTGGATCGACTCGTTGGGGAGATGCTAAGTTAAGTATGATTCAACCGTTGGCATCCAGAGGACGCCTTCTCGGATCGAACCGTTGATCCGAAACAGATTTCTAGACCTAAGACCTAAGACCTAAGACCTAAGACCTAAGACCTAAGACTAGAGACTAATCTTATGATCACCGCGATACTATTAACCTCGATTATGTTCTTGATTGGATTTACCTTCGCCTGCAGCACTGCGGGCGCTTCGTCCACTCCGCTTCCGGATCCCGAAGTTGACGCCCCACTAGCAAAGGTCAAAGGTGAACAGAAGGCGGTGCTCGCGGGCGGTTGCTTCTGGGGAATCGAAGCCGTCTTCGAACACGTGAAAGGTGTCAGCGATTCGAAGTCGGGTTATGCAGGTGGAGATGCCGCCTCGGCCGATTATCGAAAGGTCAGTTCGGGAACTACCGGTCACGCGGAATCAGTGCTAGTCACCTACGATCCGTCGCAAGTCACTTACGGACAACTTCTGAAAGTCTTCTTTTCCGTGGCCCACGATCCGACCGAGCTGAACCGCCAGGGACCCGATCGTGGCACGCAGTATCGCTCAGCAATCTTCTACGCGAATGAAGAACAGAAACGAATTGCTGATGCGTACATCAAGCAACTTGATCAGATAAAAGTTTTCAACCAGCCAATCGTCACCCAGGTGGCGCCCCTCGAAGCATTCCATGATGCCGAGGCCTATCATCAGGACTATCTGGCCCAACACCCCGATGAGCCTTACATCGTCATCAACGACATCCCGAAAGTAGAAAATCTGCGCCAGCATCTGCCGGAGCTGTACAAAAAGAAGTAATTTTATTCTCACCGAGCTTCAGCTCGGTGTCCCTTGCAGCCCTCAAAAGAGGAAACCGTTTTAAACGGTTTCCGTTTATCTTCCGAGACGTTAACACCGAGCTGAAGCTCGGTGAGAATGAGATCTGCTTCGCTGGTTTTTGACTCACTGCTTCATTGGAACGTAGCTGAACGACTGACCCTTCGTTCCTTCGCCGGCGTCGATGTTGGCGACAAGACCCGCCGCAGTTTTTCTGTAAATGATCCGTTTGGGAAAATCATGCGCGGGATTTTCGAACACGGCTCCGCTCGTTGTCACGCGCGTTAGTTTGAATTCAGTTCCCGGGCAGCGTCCTTTAGGGTGAGCAACGTAATAGATCCCATCCGATCGTTGTTCCAATCGCAAGTACTCAAACTCAAGAGTTCGAATCCCAATTACGGTGCGACTCATACCGAGCATCGAGCCTCCGGCGGGTTGTGTCCAGTGTTCTTCAATTTGAGCGCGTCCACCCGGCGCCGTCTGCCAGTCGCCGGACATCCAGCCAAGTTCGGAAATTGTATGCAACATAGATGGGGACGGAGTAGCGGGGCTCTGGGCGCTCAGTTGCACCTTGAACATAGTTGTCAGAGCGATCGCGACCAGCACCTTCGTTAGTTTGGTTGTTCTCATAATTTTCATTCGTTGGAAGTACAGTAGCGTGCGCGGAGGATTCTAAGGCCGCTTCACTCTAACGTATTGGAAAAATGCGACACCTTGTAAAAAACTAACATCAGATCGAGCGGTGCTTGCGGGTGAACGCCTCCGTCAAGCCACCACTTTGAGCAAGCAGCACAGCCGGAGTCTGCTGAGCAAATTCCTGAAAATCTCTAATCAGATGCGCCTGATCGTAGTAGCCGCAATCGATCGCGACTGCCGCCCAGCCCGCCGAGTTTTCTGCAACCGCGCGAAACACCTGTTGGAAGCGAAGAATGCGGCAGAACAACTTTGGTCCAATACCTACCTCACCTAAGAAGCGGCGTTCCAATTGTCGGGCACTGACGCCCGCCGCATCCGCTAAGCGATCAATAGTAATCCTACCGCCGACACGAACGGCAACAGCAGTGAGTTTCAGCAGGCGTCGGTCGCCGGCGAAAATCAGCGCTCGGCGAGAGAGGCAGCTTTCGATAGCATGGATCCTTTCTCGTAACGAAGCCGAGCTGTTAAGCGCCTGAAGCAATTCGCCATCAAGAGTGCGGTCCAGTCCCCCAAGTTCTATAACCTGATTTGTTAATTCGTGCAGTGGTTGCTTGAGGAACGGCATTGTTCCGCCTGGATGAAAACGAATTCCGATCAACTCAACGGCAGCCGTTGGCGCAATAAGGA
>DASSCX010000195.1:0-14252 GCA_035697425.1 Pyrinomonadaceae bacterium
CGGAGACAACGTGGCAATGGAGATCGAGTTGATCGCACCGATCGCGATGGAGAAGGGGCTGCGGTTCGCGATCCGCGAAGGCGGTCGCACGGTCGGCGCCGGCACGGTTAGTGAGGTTGTGGAATAGCAATCTGGAGCTTAGTGCTTTGAGCTTCGAACTTTGATGTCAATGGTTAGTCGAATCACACATCGAGAGGCACACAAGCAAAGTACAAAGAACTAAGTACAAAGTACAAAAAACTTATGTTAAACGAAAAAATCAGGATCAGATTAAAAGCTTACGACCATCGCGTTTTGGATCAGTCCACAACGGAAATCGTGGAAACGGCCAAGCGGACCGGGGCGCGCGTGGCTGGTCCAATTCCACTGCCAACAGTGAAGAATAAGTGGACCGTACTTCGCTCGCCGCACGTGGATAAGAAATCGCGCGAGCAGTTTGAGATCAGAACGCACAAGCGGCTGATGGACATTCTCGATCCGACGCCGCAAACGGTCGATGCCTTGATGAAACTCGATTTACCTGCCGGTGTTGACGTCGAGATTAAGGCCTTTGGAAGACAATAAGGATTGCCGATTGCCAATTGCCAATTTCCGATTGGCTTTTGGAGAGGCGGTCCTGGATCAGATGAAGATGCGGTTAACGAATTGGAAATTTCAAATCGGCAATCGGCAATCGGAAATTGAATCATGATTAACGGAATCATCGGTAGAAAAATTGGCATGACGCAGATCTTCGCTGCAGACGGCACGGTTACGCCCGTGACGGTTATTAAGGCGGGGCCCTGCGTAGTTGTGCAGAAGAAGTCCGCTGCCGGTCCCGACGGCTATAACGCAGTACAGTTGGGCCTGGTCGATGAAAAACCGCCGAAGTTGAAGAATGTGACCAAACCCATGCGTGGTCATTTCGAAAAGACCGGGGGCGGCACTCCGCCGACGCGAATTCTCAAGGAATTTCGCCTGGATGAGGGTGCGGACGCCAGCAACGTGGGCGACAAGGTCCTGGTAGACCAGTTTGCTGACGGGGATCTGGTTGAGGTAGTTGGCCGTTCTAAAGGTCGTGGCTTCGCCGGCACTATCAAGCGCCACCATTTCAATCGTGGTCCGGAGTCACATGGTTCGATGAACGTGCGCGCGCCCGGTTCAATCGGCGCTTCCGCGTACCCCTCGCGAGTTGTGAAAGGAATGCGTTCTTCAGGTCACATGGGTGACGAGCGAGTAACGGTAAAAGGACTGACGATCGCCCGTGTTGATGCTGAGAATAACTTATTGATGGTTCGGGGCGCGGTGCCCGGCGCAAACGGCAGCGTCGTGATTGTTAAGAAAGCCGCTCAGAGAGAGAAGAAAAAGATGTAGATCAGCTTGAGATTTGAGATCTCAAATTTGAGATCTGAGATCTACAAGAGTTCAGCGGAGTTGATTATGCCAACGGTTAAGGTGCGCGATCTAAAAAATAAGGAAGTCGGCGAAGTGCAGTTGTCCGACGCAGTTTTTGATGCGCCGTTCAATGAGCCGCTGATTCACGCGGCGGTACGCAATTTCATGGCGAACGCGCGCCAGGGCACCAGTGCCACGAAGACGCGCGGCGACGTTGCGGGTGCGGGGCGCAAGCTTTGGAAGCAGAAGGGTACAGGCCGCGCGCGGATCGCTTCGTTGCGTTCACCGCTCTGGAAGGGCGGAGGTAATGTTCACGGCCCGCAGCCACGCGACTGGTCCTACAACATGCCGAAAAAGATGCGCCGCGGAGCACTGCGTTCAGCGCTTTCTGAGCGCGTCCGCGAAGGCAACGTGATCGTGATCGAGGGCTGGTCGCTTGAGAAGCCGAAAACCAAGGATTTTGTCGCTTCGCTCACCGGTCTGGGGTTGGAAGGCAAGACATTGATTGTGGATTCGTTTGATAACGAAAACCTGTTTCTGTCTGCGCGCAATCTTCAGCGGGCGAAGGTTGTGAACAGCTCAGGTTTGAATATTTACGATTTGCTCTACCACGAGAAGCTTGTGCTTTCGCAATCCGCGGTTGCCGAGTTAGAGCAACTACTCGGTCCCAAGAGTGCGGAAGGAATGGCGGCGTCAGAAGCCGAGGTCGAGGATGAAAAGCCCGCGAAGAAAAAACCCGCCAAAGCGGCAGCGCCAAAGCGCGCGCGCAAGCCTAAGAAGGAGGCCGCGTAATGAGAACGGTTTGGGACATCATCAAGTCGCCGGTAATTACTGAGAAGGCCCTCGTCGCCAAGGAAGAGTCGCAGGACACGGGTCAGTTGTTGAGTTTCAGAGTTGATCGGAAAGCAACTAAACCCGAAATCAAGTCGGCTGTGGAAACAATCTTTCAGGTGAAAGTGGACCGCGTGCGAACGATCAATTTCATGGGCAAGCTGGCGCGTCGCGGACGTTTCGAAGGGCGCAAACCTTCATGGAAGAAGGCCTACGTCACTTTGAAGCAGGGTGAGAAGACGGTTGATTACGGCGAAGCGATATAAAAATTTTCCGATTGGCGATGGCCGATTGCCGATTGGCGTGCTGTCGGATCAAGTTTTTTACAATCGGCAATTGGAAATCGGAAATCGGAAATCACGAAGATGGGCATTAAGAAACTAACACCAACATCGCCGTCGCGCCGGTATCAGACATACCTGACGCGTGATGAGCTGACCGTGGGAGCAGTGCCTGAGAAGTCGTTGCTCGAGCCAAAGCACAGAATCTCTGGCCGTAACAACGATGGGCGCATTACCGTCCGCCGTCGTGGCGGTGGCCATAAGCGTTTCTATCGCATTGTCGACTTCAAGCGCGACAAAGATGGGGTGCCCGGCCGCGTGACGCAGATTGAATACGATCCGAATCGCTCAGCGCATATCGCCCTTGTCACCTACGTCGACGGTGAAAAGCGTTACATCATCGCGCCAAGTGGCATTGAGGTTGGTAAGACGGTTATGAGCGGCCCGGATGCCGATATCCTGCCGGGCAACACTTTGCCCCTCATCAATATTCCCCTCGGAACGCAAATTCACAACATTGAATTGCGACCGGGCAAGGGTGGACAGATGGCGCGCTCGGCTGGCGCCTTTGCGCAACTTGTGGCGAAGGAAGGCAATCACGCCCAATTGCGTATGCCCTCCGGTGAAGTCCGACGCGTGCCGCTTGTCTGCAAGGCAACGGTGGGCCAGGTGGGCAATATCGAGCACGAAAACGTTTCTTATGGAAAAGCTGGACGCTCGCGCTGGAAAGGCATCAGGCCCCACGTGCGCGGCGTCGCCATGAACCCGGTGGATCACCCACATGGCGGTGGCGAGGGCAAGACTTCCGGTGGTCGCAATCCGGTTACGCCCTGGGGGCAGCCGACGCGGGGTTACAAGACGAGGAGCAACAAGCGCACGCAGAAGATGATTCTGCGCGACCGCCGAACGAAATAGAAACGATGAACTATGAACGCTGAATGATGAATTGTTCAGCATTCATCATTCCGAATTCATCATTTGGAGAGCTATGGCACGTTCAGTAAAAAAGGGACCATATATTGACGGCAGCATCGTTAAGGCTGTCGAGAAAGCGCGCGCTGGCGGTCAACGTCCCCCGGTGATCAAGACCTGGTCGAGACGTTCGACGATTACGCCGGACATGGTTGGTCTTACTTTCGGCGTTCACAACGGCAAGCGGCATCTTCCGGTCTATGTGACGGAAAACATGGTAGGGCACAAACTCGGCGAGTTTGCGCCCACGCGCACTTTTAAAGGCCACTCGGGAACGAAAGTTGAGAAGGCGGCAAAGGTAGCGAAGCCCGCGTAATCGGCAACGTAGATCGTAAGTAGAAGACCTTACGATTCACGATTCCCGATTTCACGATTCACGATTTACGACGAGGAAGAGAATGGAAGCAACGGCAAGTGCAAAATATCTGAGAGGCTCGGCACAAAAAGCGAGACTTGTCATAGATATGATTCGCGGCCAGAACGTGAACCGGGCGCTGGCGATCCTGCGTTACTCGAGCAAACGTGCCGCTGATGGCATTGAGAAGTGTATGCGTTCCGCGATCGCGAACGCTAACGAGTCGGCGGAAAAGGCCAACGTCTCGATCGATCCGGATGATCTCTGGGTTAAGGCGGCGTTTGTCGATCGGGGACCGACCAAGAACCGTCGCCGCATGCGCCCCGCGCCGCAGGGACGTGCTTACCGCGAGCAACGACATTTTTGTCATGTGACGATTTTGCTTTCCAACGATGCCAAGCCGGAGCCGGGCGCAAAGCGCAAGGGTTCGAAAACTGAGATCAAGGAAAAACCCGCAAAGCTGACAGAGAGCAAAGGCCGCAAGCGGGGTGGAGCAGCTGCTGCACCGCGGGCGAAACGTGCGTCAGGGAAAGCGGAAACGAAGGCGGGGGCGCGAGCCGAAGTCGCGAGCCAGAAAAAGGCGACTAAAGGCGCTGCAAAAAAGAAACCCGCTGCCAAAAAGGGCGAATAGGTTTGCAGATTAAGTCTGGACGATAAGACGGGAGAAGATTGTGGGTCAGAAAGTTCATCCATACGGTTTCCGGCTTGGTTACAACAAGGACTGGCATTCGCACTGGTATGCGAAGAAGCAGTTTGGCGAGTTCCTGCTGGAAGACTTGAAGCTCAAGCGCGATCTCAAAAACCGCTTTACGGGCGCCGGAGTGTCTCACGTTGATATCGAGCGTGCGGCAAACCGGTTGAAGATCATCATTTTCACCTCGCGTCCGGGAATCATCATCGGTCGCAAAGGCGCCGAGATTGATAAGTTGAAATCAGACCTTTCCGCGAAAACAGGTCGCGAAGTTCTGGTTTCGATTCAGGAAATTCACAAGCCCGAGCTGAATGCGCAGTTACAAGCGGAAAAGATTGCGGCGCAACTAGAAAAGCGCATCGCTTTCCGCCGCGCGATGAGAAAAGCAGTTGAAGAGTCGCTGCGTTTTGGGGCCCAGGGAATTAAGGTCAAAGTAAGTGGCCGCCTAAACGGAGCTGAGATTGCCCGCAGTGAGTGGCACTTGCAGGGACGACTGCCGTTGCACACGCTGCGCGCGGACATTGATTACGGTCTGGCGGAAGCCCGCACCACCTTTGGACAGATCGGTGTGAAGGTTTGGATCTATCGCGGCGAGATTCTGGATCCCAAAGCGGCCATGGCGCGCGGCACCGGATCCGATCCGATCAATGAAACGCGTATGGGCGAGCGCGAGCGGCGACCGCGAACGCGTCGCGAGCGCGAAGGTGGCGGACCGGACGGGCGCCGCCCGCGAAACGAATAATAAAGCGGTCTTCGGACTTTGGTCTTAGGCCTTTGAAAAATCAGGGGCGCGATCAAGATCAAAGACCAAAGTTCAAAGATCAAAGTTCAAAGACCAAAGGCCATCGAAACAGGCCTGAGCAGTTTTGAGATAGGAACGCATTCATCATGTTGATGCCGAAGAAAGTTAAGCACCGAAAACAAATGCGCGGACGCATGACCGGTGTGGCAAATCGCGGCAGCGAAATTAGTTTCGGCGAGTACGGGTTAAAGACCTTGGAGCCCGCGTGGATTACGGATCGGCAAATTGAAGCCGCTCGTATTGCGATGACTCGTCACATCAAACGCGGTGGCAAAGTCTGGATTCGTATGTTCCCCGACAAGCCGGTAACAAAGAAGCCGGCTGAGACCCGCATGGGTAAAGGAAAAGGCGCTCCCGAGTATTGGGTTGCAGTCGTCAAGCCGGGTCGCATTCTCTATGAGATTGAAGGGGTGGACGAAACAACGGCCCGCGAAGCAATGAGGTTGGCTGCCGCAAAGCTGCCCATCAGAACGAAGTTCGTGCGACGCGCGGACCAGGAAGGAGGCGCAATCTGATGAAACGTCGTGAGGAGTTGGATAAGTATCGCGACCTCTCGAAAGATGAGCTTAAGGCCGAAGCCGCGCGCTTGAAAGAGTCGCTCTTTCGTTTGAATTTCAAACTGGCGCTCGGTGAGGTCGACGCAGTGAAGCGCATTCGTCAAGAGAAAAAATCACTGGCCCGCATTAAGACCCTGGTGGGTCAACAAGAAGCGAAGGCTAGTTAAGGATCTGCGGCGTGGCCGCGGTAAACCGTTAGTTGCGCGGATGAGTCCGTGCCTGAGTGAGAAGCATGGAAGAAGAGAAAGAAATCAAAACTGATGCGGCAACTGCCGGCGCTGCCAAGACTGCAACCAAGCGTCCCCACCGCTCGCAAAAAGTCGGCACAGTTTCGTCCGACAAGATGCAGAAAACGGTCGTCGTGCGCGTCGACAGGTTAGTGCTGCACACTAAGTATCGGCGTTACGTGCGGCGTACATCGAAATTCATGGCCCACGACGAACTCGGCGCCACGATTGGCGATAAAGTGCGGATCGTTGAAACGCGACCCCTTTCAACGAGGAAGCGCTGGCGCGTAATTGAGATCGTGCAGAAGGCGGCGAAATAGCGAGATTGCCGGTTGTTGATTGCCAATTGGCAGGCTAACCGATCTAACGCGGTAATTTAAATTTGACGCCAATTGGCAAGCGGCAATTGGCAAACGGAAATTAAGCCATGATTCAAATGCAAACCTCTTTGGAGGTTGCCGACAATTCAGGCGCGCGGCGGGTAGAGATGATCATGCCAATCGGCGGCTCGACTGGAAAGATCGCCAGCCTGGGCGATCGTATTAAGGTCACGGTCAAGGAAGCATCGCCGGACGGGACCATCAAGAAGGGTACGGTCCAGGATGCGGTGATTGTGCGCACGCGTAAAGAAGTGCGACGTAAAGACGGCACCTACATTCGTTTTGACCAGAACGCGGCCGTTTTAATCAAAGAAGATGGCACGCCCATCGGCACACGCGTATTTGGTCCGGTCGCGCGCGAGCTGCGCGACAAGAATTACATGAAGATTGTTTCACTGGCGCCGGAGGTTATTTAGGTGATGGCGGGAACCAAGAGAGCGAAGATTAAGAAGAACGATCAGGTCGTCGTGATTGCCGGACGCGATAAGGGTAAGCGTGGCCGCGTGTTGGAAGTGGCGCCGCTGAAGGGCAAGATCAAAATTGAAGGCGCCGGCATCATTAAACGGCACCAGCGGGCGAATCAGCAAACCAATCGTGGCGGCGGAATTATCGAGAAGGAATCCTATATTGATATTTCGAACGTGCAGTTGATCGATCCGCAGTCCGGTAAGCCCACCCGGGTTAAGTATCACGTCGAGGGTGACGGCACTAAGACGCGGATGGCGGCCGGAAGCGGCCACTCGATAGAGAAGTGAGTTCGTAAATCGTAATTCGTGAATCGTAAATCGTGAACCATGAAACGTGAAAAGGTCACGTTCAGAAGTTTCCAACTATCGATAACGAATTCGCAGTCCGGCGCCTAACGATTAGCGATTCACAATTTACGATTGACGATTTACGAGGAAGACATGGCAGCAAGGTTAAAAGAACGATATCAGAAAGAAGTCGCCCCGGCGATTGCCAAAGAGTTTGGCATCAAGAATCCGATGGCGGTGCCGCGCCTGGAAAAGATTGTCGTCAACATGGGCATGGGTGAAGCCATTGCGAACGCCAAGATTCTTGATACCGCAGCAGATGAAGTGCGGGCCATTGTGGGCCAAAAACCTGTCATCACGAAGGCGAAGAAATCGATCGCTTCATTCAAGCTGCGTCAGGGGATGCCGATTGGGGTGATGGTTACCCTGCGCGGCGACCGGATGTACGAATTTCTCGATCGTCTGGTGTCGATTGCCCTACCGCGCGTGCGCGATTTTCGGGGCGTCTCGCCGAAGGCTTTCGATGGCCGTGGTAACTATACGATCGGAGTGCGTGAGCAGCTGATATTTCCTGAGATCGATTTCAATAAGGTGGAGAAAATGCGCGGCATGAACATCTCGATAGTAACCACCGCGCGTAACGACGAGCAGGCACGGGCCCTGTTAAAGAGTTTGGGAATGCCGTTCCGGCAATAAAACAGGTGTCGGGTGCCGGGTGTCAGGTGCCACTCAATGCGGAGGCCGACACCTGAGACCCGACAACCGACACCCGAGGATTTATGGCAAAGAAATCACTAATTGCGAAAGCATCAAGAAAGCCAAAGTTTGCGGTGCGCGCTTACACGCGCTGTAAGCGTTGCGGTCGACCGCGAGCTTACCTGAGGAAGTTCAGCTTGTGCCGCATCTGTTTTCGCGAGCTGGCATTGCAGGGACAGATCCCTGGCATAGTTAAGTCGAGCTGGTAAACAAATTGCTGATTGCCCATTGCCGATTACCGACTGGGAAACAATCGGCAATCGAAAATTGGCAATCGCTTGAATGGAGTAATACATGACTGATCCCATCGCCGACATGTTGACGCGAATTCGCAACGCCATTGCGGCAAAGCACTCGCGCGTGGATATTCCGGCTTCGAGACTAAAACTTGAGATTGCCCGTATTCTGAAAGAAGAGGGCTATGTGAACAACTTCGTACTTAAGGGTGAAGGTGTGAAACGCTCAATTCGCATCTTCCTGCGCTATGACGCGCGCGGCACTTCGTCGATCACACATCTCGAGAGAGTTTCCCGGCCCGGTCGCCGCGTTTACGTCGGCTCCGGTGAGATTCCCAAAGTGCTCGGCGGCTACGGCGTGAATATTGTGTCGACTTCCAAGGGATTGATGAGCGGCAAAACCGCGCGCCGGGAGAATATGGGCGGCGAGTTGTTGGCGCAGATCTATTAAGGGGATTGCCGATTTCCAATTGGCAATTGCCATTAGAAGAAG
The DNA here is from genome assembly GCA_035697425.1 of Pyrinomonadaceae bacterium. GTDB lineage: Bacteria > Acidobacteriota > Blastocatellia > Pyrinomonadales > Pyrinomonadaceae > PSRF01. The sequence goes on from DASSCX010000195.1 coordinate 8,711, forward strand.
TCGTCAGTCGAAGCTATTAATCGCGAGTCCGAGTTAGTAACGCACAACTGCAAATCGGCAATTGGCAATTGGCAATCGAAAATCGGAAATAATGTTATGTCGCGCATAGGAAAAAAAGCTATTACGGTGCCTAAGGGCGTTACCGTCACGGTTCGCGAGAGCGAGCTGGAAATTAAAGGTCCAAAGGGAACCTTGAAGACGCCGATTCCGCAAGGCATTAGTTTCAAGGTTGAAGGCGAAGAGTTGCGCGCGGAGCGCTCCTCTGATGAGCAGGCGGCGTTACATGGACTCGCCCGCGCCCTCGCCAACAATGCGATTGTCGGAGTGACTGAGGGCTTCACAAAGCAAATGGACGTTGTCGGCGTCGGCTACAAGGCCGACGTGCAGGCTAAGCGCATCGTCTTCTCGCTCGGGTATTCGCATCCGATCGAGTTTCCCCTCCCTGAGGGAGTTGAGGCCAAGGCAGAACGTCTGACTACGAAAGGCGGCATCCAGCAATATCAGACGACGCTGACGCTTTCGAGTATCGATAAGCAGAAACTCGGGCAGGTGGCGGCGGAAATGCACCAACTGCGAAAGCCTGACGCCTACAAAGGCAAGGGCATTCGTTATGTAGGCGTGCCGATCAAACTGAAGCCCGGTAAGACAGGAAAATAGATTGCCGATTGACGATTGCCAAATGACGATTGGCAATCCTTGATGGACAAGTCATGGTTTGGTGCGATGAATTCCAATTGACAGAAGGGAAGCAATCCGCAATTGGCAATCGGAAATACGATTATGGCAAATACGAATAGAGCTGTAGTGCGAGTAGCGATTCACAAGCGCATTCGCCGCAAGGTAACGGGCAGTTCTGCGAGGCCGCGGCTGGCTATTTATCGCAGTCTGAATCATATCTACGCGCAGGTCATTGACGACATGGAGGGCCAGACGCTCGCCTCCGCATCCACTACTGAAAAGGATCTTCGGGGATCATCGGGAGGAAACGTGGAAGCCGCGCGGCGCGTAGGTAAAACGATTGCGGAACGAGCATTGGCGAAAGGAATTAGCAGCGTAGTCTTCGATCGCGGCGGTTATTTGTACCACGGTCGCATCAAGGCTTTGACCGACGCGGCGCGGGAAGCAGGATTGAACAAGGATGAAGCCGTTCAGGAAGAAAAAGCTCCCGAAGCAGTTGCAGCGCCAGTCGAAGAAAAGCCACGAAAGAAAAGTAAAGAGAAGCAATGAGACAACCAAAGCAACGTATTCTCGCGCAGGGATTGGATCTTAAAGATCAGGTGATCTCGATCAACCGCGTCACAAAAGTGGTTAAGGGCGGTAAGAACATGTCCTTTGCTGCCCTTGTGATTGTTGGCGATGAGGGCGGGCATGTCGGGTTCGGCACCGGAAAGGCGCGTGAAGTGCCCCTGGCGATCAAGAAAGGGATCGAGGCGGCGAAGAAAAATCTGATTCGGGTGCCCTTGATCAATAACACTCTCCCGCACCAGTTGATTGGAAAGTTCGGCGCCGGCCGTGTCATGGTCAAGCCAGCTTCTGAAGGTACAGGGGTTATTGCTGGTGGCGCTGTCCGTGCGGTGATGCAGGCTGTGGGTGTCCGCGACGTGCGCACGAAAGTTTTGGGATCAACCAATCCGCACAATGTGGTGCGCGCCACTTTCGACGCGCTCTTGCGAATGAAAGATCCGATGGAGCTAGCTCGTTTGCGCGGCAAGCAAGTCGAAGAGATGTAGGATTTCGTGAATCGTAAATCGGAATTGTGATTTGTAGGTCGTGAGGTGTTATGCCGAGGAAAGCAAAGAGCTCAGCCGACAAAGCAGCGGGCAAAATCAAGATTCAATATTATCGCAGCTTCATTGCGGCGCCCCGGACGCAAAAAGAAATGGTGCGCAGTTTGGGTCTAACGAAGTTGAATCAGATCGTTGAGCGCACTGATTCGCCGTCAATGCGGGGGGCAGTTGCCAAGGTGCCGCACCTGCTGCGGATTGTCGAATAGGATTTAGTGTCGCGAGTGGTAACCAGGGAGTAGATGATGGCCATCAGTCTGAACAATGTACGCCCGGCGAAGGGTTCGACGCATAAGAAAAAGCGTGTAGGTAGAGGCCCCGGCTCTGGTCTGGGCAAGACGGCGGGTCGCGGCGAGAAAGGACAGAAGTCGCGCTCCGGTTACTCCGCCAAGATAGGTTTTGAAGGTGGCCAGATGCCTTTGCATCGGCGTCTGCCGAAGCGCGGTTTTACCAACATCTTCAAAAAGCGTTGGCTCGAGGTAAGTATCGCGGCGTTGGAGCAACATTTTCAGGCGAACGAAGAAGTCACTCCCGAGCTTTTGCATGAACGCGGCGTAATCAAGAAAGCGAAGCACGATGTGGTGGTGCTGGGCAATGGCGAGTTGTCGAAGGCCTTGCGCATCTCGGCGCACCGCTTCACGAAGAGCGCGCGGGAAAAAATTGAGAAGTCAGGTGGGACTGCCGTGGAGTTGGGCAAGCCGATTGAAACTACCGCTTAAGGACGAGTATGGAAAAGTTTCTCGCAGCCGTTCGTAACATGTTTAGCGTCCCGGATCTGCGCCGGCGGATTCTGTTCACGCTTTCGATGTTGGCTGTCTACCGGCTCGGAGCGCACGTCGGTGCTCCCGGCATCAACCGTGAAAGACTTGATCAAGTCTGGCAGGACGTAGCGGGAACGTTGCTGGGCGTGCTCGATCTCTTCTCTGGCGGAAACTTCCGTACTATTTCAATTTTCGCTCTTGGCGTTACGCCTTACATCACTGCCTCGATCATTCTGCAACTGATGACCGTTGTCTCACCGCAGTTGAAAAAACTGCAGGAGGAAGGCGAGATGGGCCGGCAGAAGATCAACCAGTGGACGCGCTATCTAACTGTTGGCCTCGCTGCGATTCAAACCTCGTTCGTCGCTCACTGGCTACAGGTTAACGGCGTTGGCGCCCCGACCTGGGGGTTTCTGCTGACGACAGTCTTAACCTTAACGACGGGCACGATTTTCGTAATGTGGCTGGGTGAGCAAATCACTGAGCGTGGCGTAGGCAATGGTATCTCGTTGCTAATTTTTGCCGGTATTGTGATCGGATTGCCTAGTGGCGTGACGCAGGTATTTGAGCGCGTTCGCGGTGGCGATACGCTGGAAACCATTGGCGTAATCGCGCTCCTGCTGGCCATCGTTGTAATCATCGCCTTTATTGTTTTTGTGGAAGCAGCGCGCCGCAAGATTCCAGTAAGTTATGCGAAGCGGCACGTAGGCCGTCAGGTTGTCGGTGGCCAGCAGACCACCATGCCTTTGAAGATAAACATCGGCGGCGTGATTCCCGTGATCTTCGCTTCGTCAGTGCTCTCAATGCCTCAGAGTTTGTTTGCGGCGTTTCCTCCGGATCAGAACAACCTAAATACAACCTGGGCCAAGGTGTGGACGTTCTTTCAGACGTTCCACGCGAGCGATCCTTATTACGAATTGATCTTTCTATCGTTGATTGTCTTCTTCACCTTTTTCTATGTTTCAATCGTATTCAATGTTGAAGAGGTAGCAGACAACTTACGCAAGCACGGCGGCTTTATGCCGGGGATCAGACCGGGCCGCGCAACCGCCGAATACTTGAACAGCATTTTGACGAGGCTAACTATTGTCGGAGCCGTCTACCTGGCCCTCGTCGCGTTCATTCCGCAGTTCATGTTGAGCGGGTTCAAGGTTGCTCGTCTACCTTTCATCGGCACCTGGCTGGATTCTTTTGTGAGTAGCACGCCTGGCTTGTCCTGGATACCAACGGGCATGGGCTATCAGTTCTACTTCGGTGGTACTTCGCTGCTGATTCTAGTGGGCGTTGCCATGGACACCGTGGCACAGATTGAAGCGCAGCTGGTGATGCGCAACTATGAAGGTTTCCTGGGCAGCGGCAGTCGCATGCGAGGACGGAGAGCCTAAAGCGATTGCCGATTGCCGATTGGTGATTTCCAATTGCTAAATAGGTATCGATTGCGCGTCTTTTCAATTCGCAATCTTAAATCGCCAATCGGCAATTACAGCTTCTATGCCGAAAACGATCGTGTTGATGGGAGCGCCTGGTGCTGGCAAAGGTACGCAGGCGCGTTTGCTTCAGGAACGACTGCAACTGCCGCAGATCTCGACCGGCGATATTTTGCGGGCACGAGCTCAGCAACAAGACTCGTTGGCTGAAGAGATTCGCAAGGTGCAGGAAGCGGGTAAGCTCGCTTCCGATGATTTAGTAATAAGAGTGGTTCAGGATCGCACCTCCAGTGCCGACTGTGCCAATGGTTACGTGCTCGACGGCTTTCCGCGCACGCCCGCCCAGGCAGAGATGCTGGAACGGCTTGCGGCCGAGCAAGGGAACGAGATCGCGGCGATCCTGGTTGATGTCCCTTGCGAACTTCTGGAAAAGCGGGCGACGGGGCGTCGTTCGTGCGCGGTTTGTGGCGAGATCTACAACGTTTTTTTTAAGCCGCCGCAGAAGGAAGGGCGTTGCGATCTCCATCCCGAAGCCGTTCTGCTACAACGGGCCGACGACACGGCAGAGAAGATCAAGGTGCGGCTGGACACCTACAACGAACAGACGCGACCGCTGATTGACTATTATGACAAGTCAGGTCGTCTGTTTCGGGTGGACGGCACCAAAGATCAGGAAACGATTCATCGCGAAATCAGGAACATCTTGATGAGCAGTTGATCGATGGTTCATGATTATCGGGAAATCAAAAAAAGAGCTTGAGAAGATGCGGGCCGCCGGAAATCTGGTCGGCTCAGTATTGCAACATCTGACGACTCTCGTAGAGCCAGGAATTACTACTCTTGAGATTGATCGGGCGGCTGAGAAGATGATTCGCGATGCCGGCGCGCTGCCCACGTTCAAGGGGTACCATGGCTTTCCCTTTTCGATCTGCGCTTCGGTGAACGAACAGGTGGTTCATGGCTTTCCCTCCGACTATAAATTGAAAGAGGGCGATATCTTTTCCATCGATTGCGGCGTGACATTACACGGGTTCGTCGGCGATACGGCGACGACGGTTCCCGTAGGAAAGGTTTCGGAGGAGCGCCTGCGTTTGATAAAGATTACTGAAGAGTGTCTGGAGCGAGCAATCGAACAGTGCCGGCCCGGCAAGCATTTGGGAGACATAGGCTGGGCCGTGCAGGAGTTGGCTGAAGCCAGCGGCTATTCGGTGGTGCGAGATTATGTCGGTCACGGTATCGGGCGCCAGATGCATGAAGATCCGCAGATACCCAATTACGGTAAACCGGGCCAGGGCCCGAAGATCAAGGCCGGCTACGTGTTTGCTGTGGAGCCGATGGTTAACCTGGGAAGTCTTCATACCAGGGTTTTGGCGGATGGTTGGACGGTCGTGACGATGGATGGACAGCCGAGTGCCCATACCGAACACACGATTGCGATCACAGAAGATGGTCCGGAGGTATTAACTCGAGTAGTTTCTATCGAACAACCGCACGAAATTGCGGTGTCGCTGTAACTGATGGTGGCACTCAGCTTGGCAAAATGCCACCTGGATGCTAGTATTTGCAGTTT
>DASSCX010000196.1:0-17400 GCA_035697425.1 Pyrinomonadaceae bacterium
AGCCTTACGCAACCCGGTGGCGGCACGTTCCGTATCTGCCACGTTCATCTGGCAGCCAAATGTTTCGATGTAGACCTTCGCTTTCATCTGTTCCAGTGCAAGAAACTAAGTAGAGTTAGTCTAACAGAAATCCTTGCGCAAACGCGATCAGCACCTTTTCAAAATCGCGAACTACGCCGCTTGACCGCCGATCATTCACCGAGTAGTATCGCCATCTAGATTTTCAAGACCCAGCAGACACTGAGAGGTTCCTCATCATGTCATTCAACAAGATCATTCTAGTCGGCAACCTTGGTCGCGATCCCGAATTACGTTACACACCGCAAGGCACTCCCGTTTGCAGCTTTAGCATGGCGACGAACGAACGCCGCAAAGACAAGTCGGGTGAGATGCAGGATCAAACCACGTGGTTTCGTGTAACGCTTTGGGGACGCCAGGCCGAAACTGCCTCTCAATACCTCACTAAAGGACGCCCGGTGTACATCGAAGGTCGTTTGCGCGTTGAAGAATGGACCGATCGCGATGGCAAGCCGCGTCACACACTGGAAGTTCACGCGACCGACATGCAGTTTATTGGTGGTGGTGCGCGTGGTGAGGACGCAATGGCGGCACGTGCCAGCGGGGGTGGAGAACCGCCCGCAATGGGACATTCAGAACCGGCGGATGACGATATCCCGTTCTAAATCTCAAGAAATCATGACCCAATCCTGAGATCTCAATCTGAGATTTCAAATTTGAGATCTTAAGTCTGAGATTTCAGGCTAGTCAGTTCCCCAGCGGCCAAACTGCCTCAGCTTGCTGTGACGGCGGGCGAGTCGCTCTTCTTGTGAGCAGCTGGCTGCTTCGGCGAGACGTTCAGTCAGCGCAGAATCAAGAAAGCGAGCTGCCTGATCGTAGTCGGAATGCGCCCCTCCGGGAGGTTCGCTGATGATCTGATCGACAATGTTCTCAGCCGCAAGATCCTGCGCAGTGAGACGTAATCCCTCGGCGGCCCGATCCGCCTTCCCGGAATCCTTCCAGAGAATGGCAGCGCATCCTTCTGGAGAAATTACTGAATAGACCGCGTTCTCTAACATTAAAACCTGATCGCCAACGCCGATAGCGAGAGCTCCCCCGGACCCGCCTTCACCAATCACGGTAACAATCACCGGCACCTTCAACTTGGCCATCTCGCGCAGATTAAAGGCAATAGCTTCCGCTTGCCCACGTTCTTCCGCATCGATTCCCGGATAAGCTCCCGGGGTATCAATCAAAGTGAAAATTGGGCGCCCGAACTTTTCGGCCAGCTTCATTACCCGTAATGCCTTCCGGTAGCCCTCCGGCTTCGGCATACCAAAGTTTCGATAGCTGCGTTGCTTAGTGTCCCTACCCTTCTGGTGACCCACAACTACGATCGGCAGGCCATGAAAGCGTGCCAACCCGCAAACGATTGCTGGATCGTCGGCATACCGCCGATCTCCGTGTAATTCCACAAAGTCGTCAAAGAGGCGCTCGATGAAATCCAAAGTGTAGGGGCGGTCGGGATGGCGGGCGAGTTGCACCCGCTCGAACGCCGTTCGTGATTCCGGCGCTGGTTTGACGGGCTCGCTCTTGGCTGCGGCTTTTTTGGCCATGGTCACAGTCTACCGACCATTATCGGACGCGGCTAGCACTCTGCGTTGCTCGTTCAACTCTTACCGCGCAACCGAGCTCCTTTAGAGCGGCGTCCAGTCTTGCTGAATGGTCAACGCGGAGGGTCGAGTTCACCCTAACTCGCACCACGATATCAGCGTCGAGTTGTGTCTCAAGGGCGACATCGCAATTCCCGGGATTTGTATTCATCAGGTGAAGGACGCTATCGAAGAGGGCTTCGGCTTCGCCACTGGCTGGTAATTGCAAGACGATTAGTTCCCTGTTCTTTTGGAGTTCGTCGAGGCTTTGCACCTGGTCAGCGATGATGTTGGGCGGGTTCTCGTCGCTTAATTCCAGGCGCCCGGTGATCAGCACCGCGGCTTCGTTTTGCACGAACATGGAGTGCTTACGATAAGTCTCGGGCCAGAGCACACACTTGGTGCCACCGCTTTCGTCCTCCAGCCGCAGCAACGCAAAGCGATCGCCCTTCTTAGTAGTGCGTGATTGCAAGTCGCTGATGATGCCGCCAATGCTGATGCGACCGCCGCTGCGCAAGTTTGGAAGCTCGATCGATTTACACGCCTTCAGACTTTGCAGCAGATCAACATAGTTCTCGAGCGGATGACCAGTGATGTAAAAGCCCAGGGCGGTCTTTTCAGCGGCCAGCAATTCGGTAACTGTCCAGCCTTTTGCTGGAGGGACTGCTTCGGGAGTGGAATCCAGCACCGCACCAAACAATCCGTTCTGGCCCTGCAACCGTTCGCGCTTAGCACGTTGTGCTCGTGACAGGGCAGGGTCGATGCAACTATGAAGAGCTGCTCTCCATTCGTTGAGTAGCCGGGACGGTGGCTTTAGTGAATCAAAAGCTCCTGCGCTGACAAGACTCTCCAGTGATCGCTTATTGAGTGCACCGGCCTCAATCCGCTCCGCAAAGTCAAAGAAGGATTCGAACGGACCGGTTTGGCGCGCACTAATGATCGCGTTCACAGTTGATTGACCAAGACCTTTTATCGCTGCCAGGCCGTAGCGTATTGCTCGAGTGAGTGGCGTAAAGCCGGAGTTGCTTTCGTTCACATCAGGCGGCAACAACTTGATTCCCTGTACCTTCAGCTCTTTCGAATACTTAAACACCTTCGCCGCGTCCTGTGCCTCGCTGGACAGGACCGCAGCATAGAAGTGTTCCGGAAAATGCGCCTTCAGATAGGCGGTCTGGAAGGCGAGGTAGGCATAGGCAACACTGTGACTGCGATTGAAGCCGTAGTCAGAAAACTGCGCCATGAGTGAAAAGATCTTTTCGGCTTTCTCGCGCTTGATGCCTCGCTCAACCGCCCCGCTAATAAACTTCTCCTCATGAAGCGCCATTTCCTCGCGCTTCTTCTTTCCCATGGCTCGCCGCATCAAATCGGCCTCACTTAAAGTGTAACCAGCGAGCTTCTGCGCCAACTGCATGATCTGTTCCTGGTAGACGATGATGCCGTACGTATTACTTAAGATATCCTTCATCTCCGGCGTCTGATAACGGACCGTCTTCTTTCCGTGGTGGCGCTGGATGAACTCGTCCACCATGCCTCCGTCGAGCGGTCCCGGGCGATAAAGCGCATTAAGGGCAGCGAGGTCCTCAACGCCTTTTGGTTTAAGCTTGCGACAGATCTCCTGCATGCCGGAAGACTCGAACTGAAACACAGCTTCCGTCCGCCCCTCGGCGAAAACAGCCATTGCCTTTTCATCGTTAAGCGCTATATCCGGCCAGTTAATCTCACTGCCAAGCGCTTGTTTAATGGTGATTAAGCAGTCATTTATAACGGTTAAAGCGGTAAGCGCTAAGAAATCCATCTTAAGCATGCCGGTCTTTTCGAGATCCGACATGACGTACTGAGTTGTGACTTCGTCCTTCCCCGAAACCGCGATCGGGATCAGTTCCTGTAGAGGTTCAGGGGAAATAACAACCCCAGCGGCATGTACTGAGGAGTGGCGGGCGCATCCTTCAAGCCGCTGCGCGATCTCAAGTAGTTCCTTAACCTGAGGATTCGTCTCAACCTCTTTCTTAAGTTCAGGTACCTGCTCAAGGGCTTGGGCGAGGCTTACATTTCGACCGCGGACTGGGGGTGGGATGAGCTTCGCAATCCGGTCAACTTCCGCGTAAGGGATATCAAGTGCCCGGCCCACGTCTTTTATAGCGGCACGTGAGGCGAGGGTACCGAAGGTTATGATTTGGCAGACCGAATCCCTCCCGTACAAATCGACGACGTGATTGATGACCTCCCCCCGTCCCCTAACGCAAAAGTCGATGTCGATGTCAGGAAGCGACTGACGGCCGGGATTAAGGAAACGCTCAAAGATGAGGTTGTACTGCAAGGGATCGATATCGGTGATCTCCAGGCAGTAAGCGACTAAGGAGCCCGCAGCCGAGCCACGACCGGGGCCAACCGGAATTGATCGTTCCCGGGCATAGCGCACAAAGTCCCAGACGACGAGAAAGTAGCCGGGGAAACCCATCTGCCGAATCATCGCGATCTCAGTGGTCAAGCGCGTCTGATAATCTGAGATCGGGTGCTTCAGTTCATTGCGCGACTGTTGCCGATCCCAAACCTGTTGGCGGCGACGCTCGAATCCCTCTCTAACGACCTTCTCAAAGTAGTCGTCCGCAGTGAGTCCGGCTTCCGTCTCCGGAATAGGATAGACGGGCAGGTAGTTCACATTTTCGGGAAGCTTGACGTCGCACCGGTCGGCAATTTCCACCGTGCGCGTCAAAGCGTCCGGTAGTTCAGCGCCGAAGACTCGCCACATCTCTTCGGGCGAGCGTACGTAGAAGTTTGGACTGGGATAGCGCAAGCGGTTTGTATCAGCGACTGTTTTGCCCGAGCCGATACACAGCAGCACATCGTGCGCGCGCGCGTCGTCTGGCATGAGGTAGTGAGCATCGTTGGTCGCCACGAGCGGTACGCCGGTTTTTTTCGAGAGTTCGACAAGCGGCCTGCGAATTCTGTCCTGCGCGTCCAGGCCATGCTCCTGAATTTCGAGGAAGTAGTTGCCCTTCCCCATGATCTCCTCAAATTCAATCGCCGCCGCCGCTGCCTCGTCACACTTCTCGCGCGCGAGCATCGCCGAGGGAACACCTGAGAGGCACGCTGAAAGAGCTATCAGCCCCTTGCTGTGTTGCGCCAGCAGCTCTTTGTCGATGCGTGGCTTGTAATAAAAACCCTCGGTGTAAGCTTTGGAGGTTAGCCTGACCAGGTTTTGGTACCCTTCGTAACTCTGCGCCAGCAGGATCAAATGGAAGTTGGCTTTCTCTCCAGGCGCGCCTGCGGCTCGATCCCGGCGACTGCCGCGGGTGATATAGGTTTCGCAGCCGATGATTGGCTTTACCCCGCGACCCTTCATCGCGTTGTAAAACGAGATCGCGCCAAACATATTGCCGTGATCAGTCATGGCAACCGCCTTCATCCCGAGCTCTTCGGTACGTTTGGCTAGTGGTTTTATCTGGATGGCGCCGTCGAGAAGGCTGTAGTCAGTGTGCAGATGGAGGTGTACAAAATCCTGATTAGTCATGGTATGAGAGAAGAATTATTGCGCTGCTTTGTCTGGCGACAAGCAGAACGAAACATCAACTATCCGAACGCTGCCAACTATATCACGCTGCCCTTGGGAAGGGTCGCAGCTAACTCCTAATGTGCGTCACTCCCACTCAATCGTGCTCGGTGGCTTCGAACTGATGTCATAAACCACGCGGTTAATTCCGCGAATTTCTGAGACGATCCTGGCCGAGATGCGGGCTAACAAGTCAGCCGGCAAACGAGCCCAGTCGGCCGTCATACCGTCGACACTCGTAACAGCGCGAATTGCCACCACCTTTTCATAAGTGCGCTCATCGCCCATGACGCCAACCGTGGAAATTGGCAGGAGGACGGGAAACGCTTGCCAAACTGAATGGTAAAGCTCGGCGAGTCGCAATTCTTCGTCGAGAATCCGGTCGGCGGCTTGCAGCAAACGAATTCTCTCTTCCGTGACTTCGCCGATGATGCGAACAGCCAGTCCCGGGCCGGGAAACGGATGTCGCGTCAAAATTTCCTCCGGTACTCCCAGTTCCCTGCCGATCAGGCGAACTTCATCTTTGAACAATTCCCTGAGTGGTTCAATCAGTCGCAACCGCATGTGCTCGGGCAATCCGCCCACGTTGTGGTGACTTTTGATGACCGCGGAAGGTCCCCGCACGGAAACAGATTCGATTACGTCGGGATAGAGTGTCCCTTGAACCAGATACGCCACCTCGCCAAGTTTCTTGGCCTCAGTTTCAAAGACGTCGATGAATACCTTTCCAATCAGCTTCCGTTTCTGTTCTGGATCGACAACCCCCTGCAACGCTTCGAGGAAAAGGTGACCAGCTCGGACACCGTGTATGTTCAAGTCCATTGATTGTTTGAGCAGGCTCAGCGTCGATTCAAACTCGCCTTCACGCAGGAGGCCGTTATCGACGAAGATGCAGGTCTGCCGCTGGCCTAATGCTCGTTGCACCAGAGCGGACGCCACGGTTGAATCCACACCGCCAGAAAGACCAGAAACCACTAAGCCTTCCGCGCCAACTTCAGACCGTATGCGTGCTACTTGATCTTCAATAACGGCGGCCGGAGACCAATCTCCGCGACAACCGCAAACGTTGAAAAGGAAGTTTCGTAGCACCTGCGCTCCGAGTGGCGTGTGCGCAACCTCGGGATGAAACTGCACGCCAAAAATACCGCGGCGTAAATCTTCCATCGCATTCAACGCGTCGTCAGTTACGGCGGTGACGGCAAAACCATCCGGCACCGCGGTGACGTGATCTCCGTGGCTCATCCAAACGTCCATTTCCGCCGGCAGGCCGCGAAACAACGGACTCGATCCCTCAGTCACCTTCAGACGTGCGTATCCAAACTCGCGACTTGCAGAAGGCTTCACCTCACCGCCCATATCGAAAGCCAACACTTGCAGGCCGTAGCAAATTCCCAGAATTGGGCTGCCCGTAGTAGTCAGATCCGTTGCAGGTCGCGGCGCCTGATCCTGATAAACAGAGGAGGGACTGCCGGAAAGAATGAGGCCCTTCGGCTGACGAGCAACAATCTTGGCTGTTGGAGTATCGAAAGGAAGGATTTCGCAATACACCCCGGCTTCACGTACTCGGCGGGCTATCAACTGCGTATACTGCGATCCGAAATCGAGAATAATGATGGTTTCGTGATGATTGCTGAGAAGCAAAATGTAGCCTCTTCGAAGATTGTGGCGTCTAATAACTTCGGACAGGATTTAGAAGTGCTGGATTATACTTTTCAGATTAAAGAACTCAAACTGTCTCATAGATAACAAGGTCATTAGAGGAAATGCTTTCTCTTCAACATAAGGTAGTAACGGCGTTATTGCTGTTCTTCACAACAGTAACTCCAGGTGCGGGCGTAATCACCTCAAACAGCGATGTAACCCTTTCGCAGCCGCTAACCATTCGCTGGCGTTACGATTCACCCTTCACACTTAATCTGACTCCCGCTTCCGACGTAGATCGCATCTACTTGCCGCTCGCGAGTGGAACCATCGTGGCGCTACGTGCCAGGGACGGACAGCTTTATTGGCGGTCGGAAATGGGAGGCGAACTGTCCGCATCGCCGGTCGCTGACGAAGCAGCTGTATATGTGGCGTCAGAGATGAAGCCCGATACGACGAGGCCGATGCCCGGAGAGCGCCGCGCCATGGGGGCTCTGCGCGCTCTGGGACGCGATGGTGGCGTAACGCAGTGGATGCGCACCCTTGCGATGCCCTTGCGCGGAAGTCTTGCCATTAGCGGGGCAAAGCTAATTGCTGGCGGTGAGGATGGCCGAGTTTACGCCTTCAATAAAAACTCTGGTGAGATCTTCTGGTCCTACGCGTACGGCGCGCGTTTTAGTGGCCACCCGGTCGGCGATGCAGGCCGAGTGTATCTCGGCAGTGACGACGGAAACCTGCTCGCCATCGACGCTGAAACCGGCAAGCTGCTCTGGCGCTATCGCACCCGTGGTCCGGTCCGCGGTCCGGTGGCCGTGGCGAACGACGCAGTTCACTTTGGATCGGGTGACGGTTACTTCTATTCAGTGAGCGCTAAGTCAGGAAAGCTTTTATGGCGCAAACGAACCGGTGCGGGAGTCGAATCTGTAACCCTTGCCGGTGAAACCTTACTGGTGGCTTCTTTGGACAATTTTGTTTATGGCTTTTCACTGGGCGGCAAAAGGCTTTGGAAGAAACAACTCGGCGGCCGCATCTCTGCTCAGCCTCTCACGGCTCCGGATGGGGCACTATTCACGCCGCTGTCCAGCGTCGCCGGCGTAGTCCTGGGATTGCCAGACGGCAAACAAATCAATTCCCTTCCCACAGGTGAAGAAATCACGACGTCTGCTGCTCCCATTGCGGTAGGCGACGCGGTCCTGGTAACTACTGAGCACGGACTGCTCGCGTTCGCCCGGCCAAACAGCGACGTCAAGTCAACCGTAAAGAAACAGTAGTAGATCTGTACGAGTGGTACCGAAATTAGGTCTGCTTCTCTTCAACGAGAGAATCGGATACGTCGGAGCGTTTGCGAAACATTCCTATTATCCGGGAAGCTAGACCGTGCAGGATATAGAGGCAAACCAGGCCCAGGAGCACGTAACGCGAGTACAGGAAAATCAACATCCCCACCGCCACCACGAGCATGATCGTACGCATACTCCGCCTACGTGTGCCAACGGTCTTGAAACTGGAGAATCGCAGCGTACTGACCATCAGGATACTCAGGATCCCTACCAACAGCATTAACAAGACTGAATAAAGGTGCGCGCGGTCAGAGCCATAGCTGATCAAGGGCAAGGGACTGAAATGAATAATGGCAGCAATTAGCCCACCGGCAACCGGAATTGGCAGTCCCACGAAACTCTTCTTATCGACCTTGATGGTACCTTCCGCAAGGATCCGAGGGCGGGATGACTGCACATTGAAACGTGCCAGGCGAAACGCCCCGCACATCAAATACATAAACGAAAGAAACCACGCCAGCCGATGCAGGTCGCTTCCCTCTCGTAGCGTGGCGCCATAGCCCCAGACGTAGGCCAGGACGGCGGGAGCGAGGCCAAATGTCACGACGTCGGCAATCGAGTCCAGCTGCACTCCGATCTCGGTTGTAGTTTTCGTCATGCGAGCAATGCGCCCGTCAAGCATATCGAAAAGCACGGCCCAACCAATGGCCATTGCGGCATTATCTAAATAGGTACTTGCGCGAATCAGATCCTGTTCGACGCCGGTGCCGACGAACTGGAAGCCACGCGCCGCTGCCATTACTGCATAGAAGCCCATTCCGATATTCGCGGCTGTAAAGACCGAGGGAATGAGATAAAGGCCCTTTTTAACGCCACGACGTTCGGGGTTTAAGGACTGACCCTGGGGACGAAGTGCTGGGGTGCTCATCACTTTATCCTCCCGATAATGGTGACGCCGCCGCGTACTCTCATTCCTTCAGTTACCAAGACCTCAACTCCAATCGGCAGCAGGACATCAGTGCGAGAGCTAAATTTTATTAATCCAAAGCGCTCACCAAGGTTGACGTGTTCACCCGCATGTTTCCAACAAATGATCCGCCGCGCGAGGATTCCGGCAATCTGTTTGCAGACGACAGTTATCTTCTCGCCCTGAATCGTCAGCGCGTTTTGCTCATTCACCAAACTCGCGTTTTTGTCAGTAGCCATCAAAAACTTTCCGCGCGTGTAGGAAACATTTGTGACCGTTCCAGCTATCGGCGCACGGTTGATATGAACATCCAGCGGCGAAAGAAAAATACTTACGAGCGTCGGCGAATCAGGGGTGTCGGCGATTGTGCCTACTCGAGTCACCTTGCCGTCGGCTGGCGCGACTACTGCTGCGACGTCTTTGGGGGGTTCGCGATTAGGGTCTCGAAAGAAGTAGGCCATGAACGCTGTAACGAGGATCAATGGCAGCGCCGCATACCAGTAACCCGGCCCATACCAGTAACCTAACGCCAGCAAAGCTATCGATGCTACTGCTGGGATCAGAATGTATGGCAGGCCGTCGCGCGCAATACTCAAATCAGTGTCCTTCAGTTGGCCGCTAAAAACTCTCTCAAAGTTCGGCTACAAAAAGGGGACGCGTACTCGGAGGTCCACGTCCCCAATGATCTCAACCCACAGAAGCTTGTTCGGCCTGAATTAATGGCTCACGGCTTGGTTCTTTTGATACTGCAACATTAATGAATACATTTGATCTTTGAGTGCAAGTTTCTTCTTCTTTAAAGTAATTTCTTCCAGTTGTTCTTCGTCGCTCGGATATGTCAAGGCTGAAAGCTCACTGAGTCGTTCTTCGTAACGAGTGTGTTCGCGAGCCAGTTCGCGAAACTCAGGATCGTGGTTCATCAACTCTTCTTTGATCGTATCCGTCGTTGTCATGTCCATGTGCGTGGATATCTCCTTTCAAGATGAAGAACTGGTAAGAATTGCGGTGGGCGGAGGCGGTAACTACGAACCTCCTAAGATGTTTGGCCACGAAAAAATGGTAGCCCAAATCATACGGCGAATCAAGCACTCCCTTTGAGTTGAGCAGCCATCGTGACCGCATCTTCGACGGGGTCGGAATAGTAATTACGGCGCTTTCCTACCGGAACAAAGCCGGCCTTCTCGTAAAGCGACTGGGCAATGGAGTTTCCCGCTCGCAGCTCCAGAAAAGCTGCGGCAGCATTAAGTTTTTTGCCCTGTGCCAGGATCCTCGCGAGCAGCGCTTTTCCAATGCCGCGCCCGCGATATTCACTGCGCACCGCCACGTTATTTATGTGCAGTTCCCCCGCGGAAAACCGGGCCACGATATAGCCTGCAACGCGGTTTCGCTGTACTCCCTCCGCCCTACTGCTGATTCGTGCAACCAGCATCAAGGAGCGATTAATACCCTGAAGCTCCGCGTAATAGGCTGCCCAGCCCCAACGGCTGAGCCGCGACTGCTCCTCGATTTCGACGACTTCGAGCAGATCATGCTCTGTCATATTTGAGATCGAAATGGGATCCAGGGAGCTTTCGGTGTTTGCTAAGCTGGGTTGCATTTCAGTTCGGCATCCGAAGGACGGACATAGATAGCAGACAGACTCTCGGCCTGCTCCAACTCCTGGCGCTGAAATCGTTGCCAAGCGATGGCGGCCACATGGTTAGCCAAATTTGTTTCGCGCGCCACTAATTGCCAGCCCTCTGGCATCATTTCAGTATCATTTACATCTGTAACCTGAAATGCAAAGCCCTGTTCGCGCGCTGTGGATTCGATCAAGTCGCGATTTATTGCGGCACCTGGACCAACCCATTTCAAGGCCGGCAGCGATTTATACCTTTCGATTGCGCTGGCCGGCGGAAGATGAGCAGCCGCATCAAGTTCAGTAATATCGCGCGCGACGGAAACTGACTGAACGAAAACCTCTCCCCGTCCTGCGGGCAAGAGCGCCACCGTAGCCCTTGAAAGACCGGCTGTGTGCGCGATGACTTGGAGCGTGGGAATACCAACGCAGGGCCGGTTTAAGGTTGCCGCCAGTGCCTTGATGGTTGCCAGACCGATTCTGAGACCGGTGAAGCTTCCCGGGCCACAGGTGGCCGCGAACAACTGCACGTCTTGAACTGCGGCGCCTGCCTCTCGCAGACACTTATCGATGTCGCTGAGCAATGTGTTTGAGTGAGAAAGTTTAGGATCACCGGCCACCGCCGCGAGGATTCTATCGCCTGCGGAAACGCACACGCCTCCTCCCAAGGTCGCGGTTTCAATACTCAGTATCAAAGAATTCATCAGCGGATCGATTCTCTCATTTCACTTCCTCGATCGCGAAGTTGTCCAGCCAAAGCGAACCGAAAATCGGACAGGGTACGTTGTTGCAGGGCTTGCGCTGTAATCTCAATTCTACGGCAGCTTCTTTGTCAGTTCGAAAATCAAAGCTGAGCGACTGCCACGCTGAGCCTTCAAATCCTATTGGGAAGGATTGTCCCAAAGCCTTCTTGTCGCCGCTGGCATCGCCAACAGTGATTACGGGCAACCCACCGGTTACAAGGTTGTCCGTGCGCACGTTGAAATTTACGCGATAATGTTTATTCGGCTCTACCAATAGCAACTGTGACAGGAGGACGGTGTTTGGTTCGGAATAACCAAGGAAGGTGACAAGCAAACTTTGCTTCCCTGCGTGCGGCTGGTTTGCGTCAAAAGACATCCGCGCTCCCTGGGAAGCGTGGGCAAAACGCCAGCCAAAGCCACTATCGTCGAGCGTGTTTGAAACCTCAAAACCTCCGTCGTGAATTGCTGTCAGACGATCGTCGACGGGCTCCATGCCGCGCCAGATTTCGAATGCTTCCCGAAATGCGTGGGCGCCAATCAAATCAGTCAGCAACTCACGGCGCGCCTGGAGCGGCACCACCCGACTGGCGCGAAAATGAGCTAGTGCCTCGGTTGCTTTTCCGTGAGTGGCAAGGAAGCGCGCAAAAGCAACTCGCTTCCGATCATCTGTAATTCCGGCCCATTCCTGGGTGCGCTGCGAGTTCTCTCTCGAAACCCCCCAGGCGAGATCTATCAAACTGGGCACCAAACTCTCGTTACTCGCCGCGGCGAACCGCATGTCCGCGAAAGCCTCATCGTAGCGCCCGCTGCGCAACAGATAGTTTCCTCGTTGCCATTTGGGATGACCGTAATAAGGTGCCCGTCTTACGGCTTCTTCGAAAGCAGCCAGGGCCCCAACATCATGCAGTTCGTCCCGCAATAGGCCGAGCCGCAACCACAGGTAATTGTCACGCGGACGCAGGCTGACTGCGACTTCCAGCTCTCTAGCGGCTTCAGATGCCAACCCAGCGCTATAAAATGTCGCTGCTCGCGCACTGTGAACTTGCGCATCCAAAGGGGAAACCTGTACGGCCCTACCCCCCGCCACGGCATTGCCCGTCAACGACGCATATTTCGCGAGGAGGCGCGCATAGCCAACGTGCGCACTAAACCAAATGCCCAGGACACAGACAGCAATCCATAGAAACGCGTTGGCAAGTCTCCGATAGAAAAACGATCTTTGTAATTGGTTCTTTGAACTTTGAAATTTGAGAGGCATTAGTTAAGGCTGAACTACTTGAGCAAGGTACCAAGGACAAGTACCAAGCTCGTCTTATTCTTCCTGGCGAACTCAGCGGTGCTTGGAAGACTCTCTAAAACGAAAACGTGCCCTTGTTTACTGAAGGGCACGTTCTCGAAAGCCTCGCATTCTATTTTGAAACTTACCTCGTCGGCGAGGAGGGACTCGGGTTGACCTGCTCATCATCGTCCGATACCGCGACGATAGTAACAATCGCCCCGCCAACTCCCGCTAACACGATCGCGGCGATTGCAGCGGTGCTGAGACCACCGCCTCCCCCAGCTGCGGCCGTGCCTGCGCCCGCTCCGGCTCCGGCATTCGCAGCAGCGTTTTGATTAACTGTCGCCTGGCCGTTGATAAAGCAGATATCGATCACGCCGCCACGTTTTTTGGCCGTTTGGCCCTGGGTAACGTTGTCCGCGGTTTGAATCTCAGCCTCTGTCTTTCCCTTGGAACGCACAATGGCGCAGCCGGAGATCAAGAAGACCTTGATGCGGCCCTGATCGTCATAGTCAAGACGAAGCCTGGTGTTGGGCGCGATATCGAGGGTGAAGTCGCCGATATCAATGGTTGCCGACTGGTCGGCACCGGTCTCAATCATCGCTCCGGTAACGAGTGAAGCACCAGTCGCTGCCGCATTGTTATTTACAGTAATCGGTCTGTTGCCGCTAGTCCTGAGACGGGCGATGTATTGCTGCGGCACCGGGGGCACGGCGTTGGGACCTGGCTCGGCAAAACCCAGCTGCACCGAGATCTGCGCTACGGCAAACATTACAAATGCGGCAAGAGCTTTAACACGCTTACTTTGTTTGAATCTCATCTAATTTTCCTTTGGCTGAGTATGATCCGTGACTGGTATGGCCGGGCTTGTGGCCGAGAGTCTACTGCCCTTCCCTGAACAGGTCAATAAGAATCGCGCCGGTGTGATTGCCGATTGTCGAGTACAGATTTTCGATTGGCACGGAGCCGAGTAAAGTGAGTCCCAAGGTCTCTCGGTATTATCCGACTTCGACATTGTAAAGTGTAGATTGCCGATTTTCGATAGTTACTTTCGCTCCTGGTAATCGGCAATTGGTAATCGCCAACCGTCAATGCGAGGGTTACCTCAGAAATCGTTTGGCGAAGTCGTCTGCGCGCCGAGCGTCGAGCCGCTTCAGGATGTTGTATTCGTCCTGCACGGCTTTGCGATCCTTCAACAGCACATACGTAACCGCAAGGTTGAAATGCGCGTCAACGTAGTCCGGTTTCAAGCGAGTCGCCGACTTGAACGACGACGCAGCCTCAGCATAGCGCTTTGCTTTTAGATAAACCGCGCCGAGGTTGTTATGTGTCTCAGCATCGTCAGGCGTCAACGTCAGGACCCGCTTGTAGGACACGACAGCTTCGTCCAAACGATCGAGGCGGAAAAGAGCTGTTCCCAGGGTGTTGAAAGCCTCAACATAGTCCGGCTTCAAACGAACCGCCGTTTGTAGCGCCATGACGGCTTCGGCAAATTGGTTCTGCCGGTAGTAAGCCGTGCCGAGGTTGTAATGAGCTTCCGGAAAATCCGCTTTAAGCTGAATTGCCTTCTTAAGCGGCTCGACCGCGTCCCGATACTGACCGGTCTTGTTGTAAACCGAGCCCAGGTTGTTCAGGGCTTTCGCGTAGTTTGGGTTTAGTCGTAACGCTTCTTTGTATTCGGGAACCGCCTTCAGTAAGAGCTCAGTTGCCGGCGTACTGGTGTTGGACTCCGCCAGTTTCACGTATGCGTAGCCAAGATTATTGTGCGAGACGGGGTTGTCCGGTTTTAGCCTGATCGCTTCCAACAGTTCCGTAATTGCTTCCTGGTTCCGTCCCAGCGTTATCAGCAAGCTGCCGAGGTTTGTTCGCGCCTCAAAATAGCCAGGACGCAACTTTGTCGCTGCGCGGTAGGCACTCACCGCCTCGGTGTTCTTGCCCAACATGTAATACGCGTTGCCAAGATTGTATTGTGCATCGGCGTAATCCGGTTTGGCACTTGCAGCCTTCAGAAAGTTTTCAAGTGCCTTCTGGTGTTGCTCGGTTATGTAGTAAACGGCGCCGAGGTTGTTGAGGGCCTCAGCATCCTTCGGGTTCAGACGCACTGCTTTTGTAAAAGCCTCGATGGCCTCCGGGTAACGACCTGCCTTATAAAAACTGGCCCCGAGGTTGTTGAAGGCAACGGCATCGTCCGGCTTTAGGCGAACGGCGTTCTGCAAGGCCGCGATGGCTTCTGACAGCTTTCCTAACTTGTCGTAAGCAAAACCAAGGTTGCTGTAAGCAGTGGCGTTGTCTTTTTGCAAGCGTATGGTCGCTTCGTAAGACTTGACCGCCTCCTGGTATTGACTGAGGCTTAACTGGGTATCGCCCAGTGCGTTAAGCGCCTCGGGCCAGTCGGGCTTGAGCCGCACAGCTTGCTTGAAGGCTGTAAGAGCGTCTTCATATCTTTCCAGCGCTACGTAGGCGATCCCTAGATTGAAATACGCATCGGGATCGTTGGGCTTCAGGCTCAGCGCTTTGTTAAAGGCCTCTGTAGCTTCTTTGTTCCGGCCCACACTGAAATAGGCGGCGCCGAGGTTGTTATAGATGAAGGGATCCTTCGGCGTGTGTTTCAAGGCGTTCTGATAGGCTTCGATCGCTTGCGCAAACTGGCCCAGGTCATAGTAAGTATTGCCTTGGTCCTTAAATGCCTCGCCCTTGTCCTCCTCGGTGACCTTTGGCGGGGTTACAGCGACGGGTGGCCGGCGACGATCTCGAGGAGGAGTCGCTCGGGCAACTTCAGTTCTAGAAACCTCCGTCGTCCTCGCTGGCCGGGGTTGACGTTTTACCACCAGCATTGACGCGCCCCCGACGATGTCCCGCAGGCGTTGCGGCCGCTTGAAGACGATCGCAGCCCCGCCCATGATGTCCTGCCCGCGAAACGCCGCAATGCCACCGGCAATGTCCTGAGGCGAGAGCGCCAAGGCCCAACTGAAAATTAGCGACTGAGAGATCACGGCTAATCCCAGCACGACTGCGAGGAGGCGGTTGCGCGTTTGCGAGCCTGTGATGAAACCAGTGGTCTCAGGCATTGCTTCTCCGGGATCTGTGTTCACTCTGACTTTGAGTGGCGATCACAATCAGCGCCGCGAATACTAACGCGTTGACGAGCATGTGTAATCCGAAATCAAAAAGACTGTGAACCAGGACCCCGATGATTCCTAATACCGCTCCGTAGCGGACGCCGCGGCGAAAGGGATTCGCCGGACGAAGGTTGTCCTTGATTCGCTTTCCCAAAACGACCAGAAACCAGCAACCCAACGAAGCACCGACAATCCCGCCGCTGGCAAGTAGCTCCAAATAGTCATTGTGGGCTTCCTGGGGAGTCAGACTGCCGGATGCATCGTGATATTGCGGGATGGCGGCCCAATAGGCTCCCAAGCCTACGCCGGATATGGGGTTCGCCTTGAACATATGCCAGGTTGCACGCCAGATTTCGTTGCGGCTACCTCCGGTCCTTGTTTCAGCGAGACTGACACCGCCACTTAAGTCTTCAAACCGGCTCGCCAATCTATCGCCACCAATCCAAAGTGTGCCCACCACAACACCCGCAAGTAGAACGACGATTAGCAGAATCCTTGCCTGTAACGAGCGCAAAACTGCCAGTATCTTTTTCCACGCGCCCGTCGTCTTTGATGCCGGCACCACGACTGTGTAAAGCAAAACGGCAGCGACAATTTGGGACAACATGGCCAGCAACCCGCCACGCGAGTTAGCCAGGACCAGGGCAGTCCAAACCACTACCAGGGCGGCGCCGTATATCAGGAGTTGCTCTCGTTTCCTATTGCCACCGAGCACGATCCCGAGAATTAATCCAAAGGCCATCTCCATCAGCAGCGCGAAGTGATTGGGGTTGATGAACTGACCATAGCCGCGTCCTGGACTCAGCAGGGGCAAGCCAAATCCGATCGCGTGCTGGTTGGTCTGACGCAATACCCCAAAGATCGCACTGGCAACCGCTACCGCTATGATCACGCTAACGAGGGCGCTAACGCGCCGCTCCGTGGAAGCGTATCGCGCCAGCAGTGCACCAGCGAAAGTGATCGCGAGAAGCTGCACTGCAAAAAATTGGGTTTGATAAGGATCCGCGCTAATTGCATTCCAGATTTGGTGAGCTATGGCCGGGTGCGAACCTGTCCCGAGGGGGACACTCTGAAGCAGGGCAAAGACCACGAGCGCAAACAATGGCAAGAACAATTGTTTGTCCAGCGCTCTCCGATTTGGACTGAGGAGATCCTCGATCGTCCCCACAATCCAAAGTATGAATACGAAGCAGACAAATGCTGCCTTCCACCAGGGCTCAACGGTGCCGTATGGAACTGCGGCTATAAAGATTAGTGCCAGCAGACAAACAAAAATGATTTGATTCAGAAGCCCCGCAATCCGGGCCGCAGCTGCAATGTCACCCCTTTCAGGGAAAGAAACGTCCGCAGCTTCGTCGTGAGGGCGACCGCTCCTATTCATTCGAGCAGCGCCGCTGGCCCTATATGTAGGTGCAGGTTGCATTCGGGCTCGGGAGTTGGAAATGGATAAACTTCACAAGACGTGATGGCAGAATCGCGCGCAGCAGGAACAATAATAATAGCCCAGCACCTTAAGACAAGGACGTCTTACTGGTTTAGTCGGGAACTAAAATA
>DASSCX010000197.1:0-4245 GCA_035697425.1 Pyrinomonadaceae bacterium
CACCTAAGAAGCGGCGTTCCAATTGTCGGGCACTGACGCCCGCCGCATCCGCTAAGCGATCAATAGTGATCCTACCGCTGACACGAACGGCAGCAGCAGTGAGTTTCAACAGGCGTCGGTCGCCGGCGAAGATCAGCGCTCGGCGAGTAAGGCAGCCTTCGATAGCATGGATCCTTTCTCGTAACGAAGCCGAGCTGTTCAGCGCCTGGAGCAATTCGCCCTCAAGAGCGCTGTCCAGCCCGACGAGTTCTATGATTCGATTTGTTATTTCGTGTAGTGGTTGATTGAGGAACGGCATGGTGCCGCCTGGATGAAAACGAATTCCGATCAACTCTACGGCACCAGTTGGCGCAATAAGGACAGGGCGCGTCATCTGGCCCACTACAAAATGCGCCGGCTGCCTAATTCGTTTGCCGCCCTCTTTGATCTCATGAAAGGGAGCACCCGCATTGAGAATTAGCTCCACACAGCCGTCCGGAAGAATCGGTTCCTGAGCGACCTGGAGATTGCCGGGCTCGCTTTCAAGCGTCCAGAAGCACTCGACAAAGCGGCGCAGCTCAGGTTGGGGTTTGATTTCGCGATAGCGCATGGCGTTGGTGCGAAAGGCAGGATACCTGATGAACAACTCCTTAAGAAAACAATTCAACCTGGGCCCCTTCCTCACCTGAGAGATCATCGAGAGTCGCGATGTTACAATCGCGCGCACCATGGACTGGACTTGCTTACCAACAATCCAAGCATCAAGGCTAACACTGCGTCGGATTTCATCCGCTGATGTAGATGCGATTTTTGAGGTGTTCTCAAATGTTGAAGTGATGCGGTACTGGAGCACGCCCCCACTTGCGGATCGCGATGCGGCAGTGGCGCTGGTTAATGAAATCCACGACAGCTTTGAGCGACAGGTGATGCTGAAGTGGGGCGTGGCGCGGCTGGCAGACAACATGCTTATCGGAACCACCACGCTGTACAACCTCGATTTTTCTAATCGCCGCGCCGAGCTGGGTTATGCGTTAGGGCGCGACTATTGGGGTCAGGGTTACATGCAGGAAGCGCTTCACGCTTTGCTTGGTTATGCATTTGAAACCCTCGACCTGCGACGCCTCGAGGCCGACGTCGATCCGCGTAACAACGCTTCGATTCAAACTCTCGAGCGGCTCGGCTTTCAAAAAGAAGGATTCCTGCGAGGACGTTGGGAAGTTGCCGGAGAGATTCAGGATGCCTTGTTCTATGGCTTGCTACGTTCCGAGTGGAAGCGAAACTGTAGGTGACGAGGTTCAGTACGGGAGCGGTAGCAACCGCTGCCAACAAACGGCAGACTCGACTTGATATCCTACTGAACGCGGTCGCTACCGCTCCCGTACTGAACCGATGCCTGGTAAACCCCCAGCCGAGTTGATCAAGTTTCTCAAGCCTTACGATCGCGCAATTCAAAAGCTGTGTCTAGACTTGCGCAAGATCGTGATTGACGAACTTGCGCCCTGTCATGAAAACATTTACGACGCCTACAGCGCGGTCGCAATCGGGTACGGCTCGAGCGAACGATTCAGCAATTGTATTTGTCATATCGCTGTTTATGCGCGCGGCGTGAATCTCGGCTTCAACCAGGGGGCCTCACTGGAAGACGCGGAAGGAGCGTTGCTGGGAACCGGCAAACGGATTCGGCACCTCTCGCTTAAGAGTCAGGAAGACCTGATGCGGCAGGAGATTCGTGTGTTTCTGAAGCGCGCTCTCGCTCTGGAGCGTGATGATGCACGCAAGCTTGGAGAGACTATTTCGATGGGTGGAAAATCGCGGACTGTTATCTCGACAGTGAAAGCGATCTACAAGAAGAAGCGGCGGCCGAGTTGAAGCGCCGGAGTCCCCTTATCAATGCTCACAACTCACTCAACACCTTTAACACCAATTCTGAATCAGCAAGGTCAGGTATAAACGCATCGGGATCGCATTCGAGCAGATCTTTAGTGCCGTAGAGTCTGCCGGTACCGACTGCGAGCGAGCGGGCACCGAAATGTTTGGCACAGGCGATGTCGTTGGGCGTATCACCGATGACGATGAATTGATATGGTTCGAGCTCAACGCCCAGATGTTGCCTGATACGCCCTGCCGCAAGCTCCGGCAAATCGCTGCGATTGTGCGACTCGTCGCCAAAAGCACCGGGCAAGTCGAAGAACTCCGTCAGACCCATCAAATCCATCTTCAGATAAGCAGCAGGTTGGATGTTTCCGGTAAGGAGAGCGGAGCGGTAGCGAGGTTCCGCGGCGATCGCTTGCAGTGTTTCGCGAACGCCGGGTAAAAGCTCAAAAAACTCTTCTCCGTTTCCGGTGGCGCGTTTCATCTCCTCCATGTAGCGCTCGCGCAGGTGATCGATCCGCGCGCGCACGTCCTCATGGGTAAACCCTTCATCACGCAGAGCCTCGAGGATTAGCTGCAGATCCGTCATGCCGGACACCTGCATCTCGGCAAGCCGCCCTGAAGTTCCGAATACCTGCTCCAGCATGGGAATGGTGTAGTCCTTAAACGCGCCAGTACGTGCCGACCGTAGTAACGTCCCGTCAATGTCCCAGAGCAAGACTCGAGATGGGACGCGGTGAAGGGGAGACGGGGAGACACGGTGAGGGGGAGACGGGGAGACGTCGGTCGACTCTGGCTCGTTCTTTTCGAGGTCGTTTCTATTCAATCTTGTCTCTGTCTCCTAGTCTCCCCGTCTCCCCGTCTCCCAATCTCCCAATCTCCCTATCCCCGCGTCCCCCTGTCCCCGTGTTCCCGTATCTCCCCATCCCGCGTCGCTCACTCAATCTCCGCCAACACATCGCCGGCATTTACGGTTGCGCCGGGGGCGGCGGTTAGCGAGGTAACCACACCGGCTTTTGGCGACTTCATTTCGTTTTGCATCTTCATCGCTTCCACCACGACAATGCCTGCTCCTGCTTCTACCTTTGCCCCGACCTCAACCAGCACGCGGACAACCTTGCCCGGCATCGACGCGATAATTTGCGCTGACCCGTGATCGTGCGCGCCCGAATTCTGCGAGCCACGCAAACGTTTCGGATCAACGATGTGAATTGCATAGCCGCGGCCACGCAAGCTCACGTTGAGAAACTCCGGCTTGGCACCAGTTTCGATCCGACAATGGTAAACATTTGTGCCGCTGCGAAGCAGAAACTCTCCCGCAGCAGGATTGTGGACCTCCAGGGAATACGTGCGTCCATCCACTTCCGCCGAAAGCAGCGCGCCGGCGCGCCGCAGCTCCAGATCGTGTCGCCCGTCATTGATCTCAGCTTGAAGTTTAATCATTTAGCCGGGTCTCCTCGACGAGTGCCGCGCTCGATTAGTTTGCGCGCGTTAAGCCCGGTAACGCGTCCGATCATCTTCCAGCGGTTCTGAACTCCTTCGTCGCCTTGGTTTCGCCCAGACCTTTGCTGCACTCGCAGGTACTGAAGAGTAGCGGCAATTAAGGCCATATCCTGCAACTCTGTCTGCGCTTCAGCACGCGTGGCGAGTTCACGCCGCAACCGATCCTGAAATCTTTCGATGAAGCCGGTGTCGAGTTTACCGGCGATAAATTCCGCGTCGCAAACGATCTGGCGAAAGAATGGCAGCGTCGTTTTGATCCCGCCGACGTGGTATTCATCGAGGGCGCGTCGCAGGCGATCGATCGCTTCGGCGCGATCGCGTCCCCAGGCAGCAAGTTTCGAAATCATCGGATCGTAGTGAATCGAGACCTCCGAGTTCGCATCGACGCCGCTGTCGTCCCGAATGCCCGGACCCGAGGGAGTTTGCAAAGTCGTGATCCGTCCCGGTGAGGGGAAAAAGTTGTTCTCGGGATCCTCGGCGTAGACGCGGCACTCGATTGCATGGCCGCGCCAGGAGACGTCTGCCTGTTTGAACGAGAGCATCGCGCCGGCTGCCACAGTGATCTGCTCGCGCACGAGATCGATGCCCGTGACCAGCTCAGTAACCGGATGTTCGACCTGCAAACGCGTGTTCATCTCCAGAAAATAAAACTCGCGTGTCGCATCAGCCAGGAGAAATTCAATCGTGCCCGCTCCGGTGTAGTTCACCGCGCGGGCGATTTTTACAGCGGCCGCCCCCATGCGTTCGCGCAAGCCGGGGTCATTAAGCGGGGAAGGGCACTCCTCGATGACTTTTTGATGACGCCGTTGAATCGAACATTCACGTTCGCCGAGATGAACGACGTTGCCGTGTGTATCGGCAAAGATTTGAATCTCGATATGACGAGGCTGC
>DASSCX010000198.1:0-3906 GCA_035697425.1 Pyrinomonadaceae bacterium
GAAATTTCGCGCCTGATTATATCGATCGGGTCATGGACGAAAGCTTAAAGCGGCTCCAAACCGACTATGTGGATCTGTATCAACTGCATAATCCTACTGTCGATGTGATTGAGCGCGGCGACGTGTGGGAGGTGCTCGAGCGGGCCAAGAAAGCCGGCAAGATTCGCCATTATGGAGTCTCCATCAATACTATCGAGGAAGGTATCGTGGCAGTGAACGACGGCCGTTCGGATACGGTACAACTGGAGTATAATCTTCTCGCGCAAGAGCCGGCGGAAAAAATATTCCCTCTCGCACAAAAAGCCAATGTCGGTATTATCGCGCGCGTGCCGCTGCGTCGCGGAATTTTGACGGGGAAACTAACCGCGGCTGACGACGGTAGATTTCAGGGTGAAGATGTGCGGGCGCGCAGCTTCAAGGGCGAGCCCTTTCGCCGGGAGCTCGAAAAAGCTGAGCAACTCCGATTTCTGGTAGACCGGAACATACAAACCTTCGCGCAGGCTGCGATCGCTTTTTGCTTGGCCCATCCTGCGGTCAGCACCACGATACCGGGCGCTCGCAACGCCCAGCAGATGCGTGAAAATGCCGCAGGGGCGGATGTGACAATCCCTCCCGAGCATTTACAAAGGCTTGACGAGTTATGGCATGGGAGCCTCAGTTCCTGACGGCTGATTCGTTCCGGTTGGAGGATTCATGCATAAGGTAATTTCCCATTGGCCGGGTAATCATAAAATGGCCGTTATGATCACGGTGATGTTCGAGGTGTGGTCCGAAGGTAAGGCGCCTCCCTACTCACCGATGACCACGGCGCTAAAGCCTGGAACGCCGGACCTTTTAGGAATTTCCTGGTCGCAATATGGCGGCAGGACCGGTGTCTGGCGACTTATGCGAATACTTGAAGAATGTGATGTCAGGGGGACGGTTTGCTTAAACGCCAAATGCGCGGAAGATTTCCCGGATGCCGTAAAACAGCTTCATGAGCGCGGGCATGAAATCTCAGCTCACTCTTACACTCAGGATCTCGTGCTGCCGTATCTGTCGGCGCAAGAAGAGAAAGACGTGATTCAGAAATGCAGTCGCATTATCGAAAGCGTAGTGGGAACCCGCCCGGTGGGTTGGTTCAGCCCGGTGGCCGCGCCGACCGTCAATACCGCGCGATTTCTCGCTGAAGAAGGATTTCTCTGGCACGGGGATTATAACGACACTGATCTGCCTTATTTGATGAACATGCCTGCAGGCCGGCTAGTTGCGATTGCGCACAGCGATTTTACCGACAACCGAACGCTTCGCAGTAGCCCGCGAGATTTTTTCAACGTGTATAAAGACACTTTTGACTTTCTATATCGCACCGAATCGCCATCGCTGATTAATCTAACGGTTCATACTCATTTTGGCGGACGGCCGTTAATGGCCGCCATGCTCAGCGAGCTGCTCCATTATATGAAAGGGTTTGCGGATATTTGGTTTGCTCGTCACGACGAAGTCGCGCGCTGGGTGCTGGAACAATCGGAAGCATGAAAGGTGGCGCAAGTTCAAGGGCGGGTACGCGCTTCACCTCTGACTTGGCATGTCACAAAGAGACTACCGGCCCAAACTGAACCATCACCTGCACATATTACTAGGCGTAAAGAGTTAAAACTCGCCGCGAAAGATGCCGCGCTGTCCGCGTGCTTCTTCGACGCCGACTTCCATGCTGCGGATCCGGGCGTGCGGAAACTTCTTACGAACTTCGCGCCGGATCTGATCCGCAACGTGTTCGGCCAACAACTCGGTGCTGGTGTTGACAAGGGGAAGGAGAATCACGTCTTGTCGCGGCAGTAAGAGCCGCTGTGTTTTGTAGCGCACTTCGATTTCCTTGCCTCGACTTTGCACTTTGACTACCGGGCTCTCGGTTTGAATCAAAGTGCGATGATCCAATGTATCGCAAACCTGCTTGACCAAAGGTTTGAACGTAATGAAATCGAGCACGACTCCGGCGTGATCGATTTCTCCTTCGAGCGTCACCGAAACCTGGTAGTTGTGGCCGTGCAAAGGTTCCCTCTGGCCATCCGGGAAAATTAGAAAATGAGCCGAGGCAAAATTAAAATAATCTTTTGCAACCTCAATGCTGAAAAAGCGCGACATCCTCGGACGTTAGCCAAAAGCCTCCACTGTTTCAAGCAATCACTCGTCAATTCGCGAGAAAAAGCGATTTTAAAAACGCTCTTTATCCTGAATTTAACTTGCAACCCGAGCTTGGAAGAGTTAGGTGAGGAACCTATGCAACTAAGGGAATCCCTCGGCGTGCGCGATGGCGAGATGGTGTCGCTGATTGGCGCGGGCGGAAAAACCACAACGTTGTTGCAATTGGCCAAGGAACTGCGCGATGCGGGGAAGAAAGTTCTGGTCACAACCACGACGAAAATTTTTAAACCAAGCAAACCACACGTTGACCGACTGTTTATCGTCGAAGACGTCGATGCGCTACTGCGCGAGGCAACCAAGCTCGATGCGCCGCTGATTATCGGCGCCGGTTCTAAGCTCGATCAGGACAAGTTAATCGGATTGCCTCCTCGCTGGCTCGATGAGATCGCGAGGAGCAAGCACTTCGCTGCGGTTTTGGTGGAAGCAGATGGAGCGGCGTCGCGTCTCTTCAAAGTTCCGTCGGACGTCGAGCCGGTGATCCCAGGCGCTACCAGTCTAACGATCTGGGTTTTGTCGATAAAAGTAGTGGGCAAACCGTTGGATGGTACTTCGGTCCATCGAGCGGAAACGGCAGCGGCGCTGTCAGGCATGCCGCTGGGAACTCCGGTGACCGAACAACTGATTCTAAACCTGGCGCGGCACCCTGAAGGTTGTCTCAAAGGCATTCCAGCGGCAAGTCGAAAATCAGCGATGATCAATCAGGCGGACAGTCCGGAAGAAATCGAACGGGCGAAACAGTTAGGCAAAGCTCTGCTCCAGTTGGAATTCGATCGCGTGGTGATTAACAGTTTTGTTGATAGCGGGCTCAGCAATGAAGTGATTTCCCACTAGTCAAATATTTTACATCATGATTTCCGCCGTTGTTCTGGCCGCAGGCCGCGCTGAGAGAATGGGTGAGCAAAAGCTATTGCTGCCGCTCAACGATAAGCCGGTGCTTCAATGGGTGCTGGAGAGCGCATTGGCGTCGAGCGTTCATGAGGTGACTTGTGTCGTGCGTGATCTCAAGGCCGTGCGACAAAGAATCGCGCTGGCGCATCATCGACTCCATTGGCTAATCAACTACGCCGCGGATCGGGGGCAGAGCACCTCGGTGATAGCCGGGCTATGGGCAATCGAGCCCAGGAGCGACGGCGCGCTATTTCTGGTCGGCGACCAGCCGCTGGTCAGAAAGGATCTGCTTGACGCCTTGATTCAACGATTCGAACAGAGCTCGGCTTTGATCGTTGCTCCCTCGTTCAAGGGACAAGCGCGCAATCCGGTTCTGTTCCGGCGCGAACTCTTCCCGGAGATTCTCCGCTTGACAGGCGACCGCGGCGGCCGGTTCTTGATTGAGAAGCACAAAAGCAGAACGGAGTACGTCGAGTGGCAACAAGAGATGCCGTTTATGGATATCGATGTGAGAGAGGATTACGAACGACTGAAGGAATTGGCATAGCTCCACAATTCAATTTGCTTGTCCGACTGCTTCTCCCACCGATCTGAATCCATCTCGTTCGAGCAGCTCGATCAAGCCCTGGTTGATCCGCTTAACCGCCGCCGGACCCTCATAGACAAATCCTGTATAGATCTGCACCGCGGATGCTCCGGCGGTAATCTTGTCATACGCGTCTCGGGCATTGAAGATTCCGCCGACACCGATGATCGGCAGCCGTCCTCCGGTATTCTTATAGATATGAGAAACAAAGTTCGTCACCATCGATGTGATTGGCCTACCGCTTAACC
>DASSCX010000199.1:0-15673 GCA_035697425.1 Pyrinomonadaceae bacterium
GTCAGCCTGTTGATAGACGATGAAATCGCGAGCGCCAGCAGCAGCGGAATAACGCTTTGCCGGCTCAACAAAATAGATCTGTCCCGGTGTGATGATCAGACCCTCAAAAGTTTCTTTGTCGATGGTGAGACGAGCCTGGGCGTCAGGCCTTCCCGCTATTACGCCCTTGTAGGTGCGCACCGGTCCGCGCTCGAGCTCGCGAATCACGCCACCGTCCAGTGACTCCGTAGCCCGGTAGCGGTCCGCGCGCATATCATGCGGCGCGAGCGTGATGTCGAATCCGCCTGCGGAAGTTGGCAGGAAAAAGCGTCCAGTCTGTTGGACTTGCTGGGCTGCGGTCGCCGGATCCAGTTCTAACTTGTCATAACGACGCAAAAGCTTATCGACATCTTTCGCATACGGCCTATCTTGCTGGAGCAGCACCGCACCGTTCTGAGCGGCGAATGATTGTCGCGTCATATCCAGGGAAAAGGCGCTTGCAAATAGGAGTAACGCCGCAAGCAGGAGGACGAGGAGTCTGGGATTTTTGAACACAGCTTTCTCCCGAACGAAATCTTTTCAGGTACTTTCTCGGCTGTACACGGGTGCGGGTTAGCCCGAAAGTGGCATTTAGAATTACTTCACCAGTTGAGGCTTAGATCCTGCAATCGCAGGTGGGGCGACCACGAGTGAATTTATCAGATAGCGTAAGGTCGGGGAAGCCTAAGACGCCGAAATTTCGGACAGCGTTGGCTAAGTCAGAAAAATGGCCACTCTGCGATTACGGGAAACGAGCCATTTAAGAGAACAAATGCGTTCCTTAGCGGAAGTTTTGGCCGATTTGCTCGGTTCCAAAAGTACCGATGCCGTTGAGGCGGAAGCTGAAGACGAAACGGTTTTCCTTACGCAATCCCACATCGAAAGTGTAGTTCTGCACTGTCACCGCGCAGCAATCCCAAGTGTAGCCGAGAGTCATTGTAGAGCTAATTAAAGAATCTGAGCCGCGCCCGGGTCGTTTCTGAAAATCAAAAAAGAGTGAGGCTCCCCCAAACAGTCCGCGTTCGCGATTACCCAGAAAGATTGATGGACTCCACTGCGAGCCGCGTTGCGTTCCCGGCTCGTTACCGCTGGCATCGCCAAATCTTGAAAGGTCACCGACGAGGGCAACGGCGCGAGTGTAGTAGAAGCTTTGAAAAGCCTGCACCAAAGGACGGTTGATTCCAAAGGTGGTAGAGATGGCGCGCAAGCCGCCGTCGCGTGTATCGAGGTCGGTCCGCAGGTCCACGAAAATATTATTGCTGGGGCGATAACGGGCTTCGATGTTGATCGGCGAAAAGCGTCGCGGAATACCGCCATAGCTGAACCCCGAAAGTGTATTTATCGGATAGAACTGGTTTCGTTGACCCGGAAGCAATGCGCCGCCAAACAAGGGATCGAAGAAGTACTTGCCACGAATCGTGATCGTCAGTGCTTCATACGGCTGACTCGAGAGTGGGGTGAGCTCTCCTCTGCTGGCAGCACGCGCTGCGGCGCTGCTGACATTCTCAGTAGAGCGTCGCGTGAAGAAACGATTAGAAATGCCAAACTCGATCTCGTTAGTATTGGCAATGGCATCGTTGTAGTCGAACCGGATCAAACGATCGAACTCGTTAATACCGTAGATGCGGCGATAGATGATGTAAGGTTCAATCACATGACGGAAGAAGAAAGCATCGCCACGGTGAAAGTCTCGCGCGAAGGCGGGGGGACGAAAATCCAATTCAAACTCGCCATAACCGCGCGTCAGGTTCTGACTCAAAACCGAGCGCGTCGCCGGGTCGAGTTGGTTTGAGTAGAAGGTCACGCGTGAGCTGGCTGTGGCCGTGATGTTGAAACCGGCAAACGTGAGGGGCACTTGAACGCGCGGATGAAAGTCCAGACGCTGCACCAGCGATGGTGAAATGATCGGCTCGCCGCCGACTTCGGCTCTGAAAGCGGTCAAATCTTCGACGGTCTCTTTACGACTCATGCCTCCGGCAGTGCCTTCGAAAGAAAAATAGACCGGAAGCCGCTTCAGAAAACTGAGTAAGCCCGGCCGCTTTTCAATCGAGATACTGGGCAACTCGCGAATGCGAATTCGTGAAGTCGGCAAGGACGTCACCTGCGTGCGCGCGAGAAAGTTGAAACTGTAAGACCCATAGTTCTTGTTTACGAAAACCTGTGAGCGCTCCTCGGGAGAGATTGCCTGCTGGATGCTGTCCGAGAAAACCTGGCGATAGGCGAGATTGGAAGTGATGTTCACATCGGCGGCGGCAATGAAACCGTTAGGAAAATAATGGACGCCGTCGATGTAGAAGCTGGAGCCACCTTGATCAGGATGGGCAGCGTCGGCCTTGTTACCAAGGATTCGATCCTTTACCGAATAGAAACCAAGATTTAGGTATGAGCGCGAATTCGCGCGAGTCCGTACATCAGCTCCAATGCCAATGCCGCGCGACGTGTAGATGTCCGTGCGGAAAGTGGCGTCTGCAGACCGTCCCAGGGTCTTGTAGTAGGCGCCGGAGAACCTTGCCCCTTTCGCCCCCGAACCACCGAAGGTCGGCGTCAGAAAACCGGAAGCACGATCGCGGCGTTTGATGGAGATAGAGGTGTACGGCAGGTAGAGCATGGGAATCCCCTTGATTCTCATCGTGGGGGAGTAGGCGCGCACGCGGTCTCCGGTTTTTATCTTGACGCGCGCTGCATGGAAGCTCCACTTGGGCACATCTTCATCGCAAGCAGTGACCTGAGCGTTAGTGGCGACAATAGTGTCGAGGCTGATTTTCTCAACCCGATCGGCGGTGAAGTAGATGCGCGTGCCGTCTTCAGTCTGATTTGTGAAGCCGGTTGAATCTACGAAGAAGCCAGTCTTGGTACGGTAGTTCCACTCAGCACGAGAACCGGTGATGCGTTGCTGATCGCTTTGATCGAAAACTACATTACCTTCGGCGATCACCTTGTTTGTGGCTTCGTAGACGGTGACCTTATCAGCCTGCAACCGATAGGTGCCGATGCGCGCATCCACGTTACCTTCGTACACAAAGACCTGAGCATTAGGCGGGCCGGAAACGGTTTGTGTTCCGGCGTCGATCTTCAGATCTTCAGTGGTCTCGCCTTGGACGCCGCGCCGCGGTGGCAAGCGCGGACGCACTGGCTGATCTTGGACGAGTGGGTTGACGTTGGGGGTGTCAGTCATCGGATTAGTGACTTTCCGATCCACTGGATTAGTTTGTTGCGCGAGGGCAGGCGCAGCGACACTCAGAAGAATTCCGCTGAGGGTGATTAATGCGAATTGAAAGACGATTCTGGGAGCCACGGCGCGCAAACGAGTGTGAAGACCTCCCGAATTTAACGGGCGAGCACTAACCAAAATAATCCCGCGAAAAAGCGCGCGCCTTGTTTATGAAGAGCAAGGCGATGCTAACACAAAAGCAGGAGGCAGGAGACAGAATTCAGGAGGCGGGAGGCAGCGGTAGGAGCAGGAAAATCGAAAACTCATTTTCCATTTGTCATTTGGTTTGAACGACTTGTTTGAGTCCTGACCGAGCGGTGGTATGGGTTCGTGGGAGTTCGTGTCATTTCGTGGTTCGTCTTTTCTACTCGCTTAAAGAGCGAACCCCTAACTCACACCAATCAACACGAATAAATCATCGTCGTCATCATGTGTTGTCGATTGGCGATTGGCGATTGCCGATTACCGGTGCAGGCCCCCCAAGATCACCTTTGAACGTGAGAGCCCAATGAAAAATGAGAAATGACAAATGACATATGGAAAATGGGTTATTGTTTTCCTGTCCGCATTCTTGCCTTCTTGCCTTCTGTCTCCGGTCTAATGTCTACTGCGACGAATGAATTTCCCGCGACGATTGATGATCGTGACCGGCGAACCTTCCGGCGACGCTCATGGAGCGGCTTTAGTGCATGCGCTGCACGCCGCGGCGACCGACCCGCTCGAGCTCTTCGGCGCCACCGGGCCTTTGCTCCGCGCAGAAGGTGTGGAGTCAGTAATCCATTCGGATGATCTGGCAATCATGGGTATCGTCGAGGTCGGCAGAGTATTGCCGAAGTTCTGGAATGCTTACAAGACGCTGAAGCGCGCTGCACTTGAACGCGAGCCGGATGCAGTCATCCTCGTAGATTGGCCCGAGTTCAATTTTCGGCTCGCTCGCGCGCTCCACCGGCGCGGCCTTAAAGTCATCTACTACATCAGTCCTCAGCTTTGGGCCTGGCGCTCATATCGACTACGAACGATTAAGCGTGACGTTGATCTCCTGCTGGCGATCCTCCCGTTCGAAAAAGAGTGGTACGCCTCGCGCGGCGTTGATCACGTGGAATTTGTCGGCCATCCCCTCGCCGGCGAAGTTCACGCGACTCAGGACAGCACAGAATTCTGCCGTCAGGCTAAACTCAATCCTGGGCTACCGATCGTTTCGCTGCTTCCGGGCAGCCGGCGCAAAGAACTTGAACGCATCTTGCCACCTATGCTGGAAGCTGCAGCCCTAATCTCAGCGCGCCGCCCCGAGATTCAATTCGTAGTGGTGGTGGCGCCGAGCCGTTCCTCTGATGAAGTCCGGGAAATCGCGCGGACAGCGCGTGCCACACCGTTACCGTTGCCTTCGTGTCTGCATATCGCGACTGGCTCAACGCGCGAAGCCCTCGCCGCTTCCGACGTTGCGGCAGTAGCAAGTGGGACGGCCACGCTCGAAGCTGCGCTCTTGGGTACGCCAATGGTAGTTGTCTACAAAGAGTCGATGATTAACTGGCATACACTCGGCCGCTTGATAACTACCGAGCACTTTGGTTTGGTGAACTTGATCGCAGGCGAAGAAGTTGCGACTGAGTTGATGCAGGACGACTTGAACGGCGAGAGTTTAGCTAACGAATTGCTTTTGTTGCTTGAGCCGGGAAGAAATCGAGAGGCACGGGAAAGGTTAAGCGAGGTAGCAGGTCAACTTGGCGAGGGCGGCGCCTCGGACCGGGCGGCACAGAGGATTCTGGAATTTCTGGAATCTGGGGTAGTCCGCGAAGCGGACGGATGAGAATAGCCCAGCACTTTAGTGCTGGGGACTCGGCGTGAAAGAGAAAAGAGTCCGTGAAACGGACGACTGAACTGCTTGCAATGGAATTCAGCCGTCCGCTGCGCGGACTAACAATTATTTCTATCCATTTCATTCCCAGCACTAAAGTGCTGGGCTATTCTCATTCGTCCGCTTCGCGGACTGCTTCTTCACTTCCTCTCCAACTCATCCAGCCGCCGCCGCAACTTCTTCAGCTCCTGAAACAGCTCTGGTAAGCGGCCCAGATGCGCATTGCGTCGCTTGTATTCAGCAAGCGGAATGATTGGGACTCCCCACCAAACTCCCGGTCGCACAATCTTCCCTGGCAAAATCCCCGCCTTGGATCCAATAACCGCGCCGCTCATGACCCGAATGTGGTCGCCAAAACCCACTTGACCGCCGATTACGCAATCGTCTTCGATGACGACACTCCCGGAAATTCCCGTCTGCGATGCAATCACAACTCGCTCGCCGATATCGACGTTGTGACCTACTTGCACCAGGTTGTCGATTTTTGTTCCGCGTCCGATTCGCGTGCGACCGAGCGCCCCACGATCAACGCAAGTGTGCGCTCCTAACTCGACATCATCTTCGATCACGACAGTGCCGATCTGCGGGAACTTGTGATAGCCCATGTCGTCGCGCACATAACCAAAACCATCGGCGCCAATGCAGACCCCTGCGTGCAATACAACTCGATCACCGATCGTCACGTCATCATACAAACTCACATTGGGATGTAATACGCAGTCCACGCCGATCGTGACGTTGTCGCCAATAACCACCCCCGCCTCGATTCTTGTACCGGCGCCCACAGTGGTATGGTCACCAATCACTGCGCCCGGACCGACATAGACCGTAAGTGCCACATCGGCGCTCGCAGCGATTACCGCCGTCGGATGTATCGCCGGTTCACGTCGCTTCTGCGGGTGAAGTAAAGCGGCGATGCGAGCGAATGCCAATTTCGGGCGAGCGACGAAAATTGCAGCTTGTCCTTCCGGCTGAGTGAACTGAAAATTTTCAGGGACAATTAGACAAGCAGCCTGGCTGGAGCGGGCAGACTCGAAGTGTTTCGCATCCTCAACATAAGCAATCTCTTTCGCGTTAGCATCTTCGAGACTAGCTACACCAACAATCGTAACGGAGTCCGGGCCAACAAGGCGCCCACCGACGTGCTCCGCGATTTCTTTTACGGTCAATTCCTTTTCGTCAGCCATTGATTCTCGATCAAACCGTCTCAGGTCGGCGTTGGTTCTAGCTAGCGCGCTTGATGGTAGACGCTAAACCCAAAGCCGTAAATGATGAAATTCACCTTACAACCGTAGGGTCTAAAGTCCCCTCAAAGTCTTTCCGCTTGCCTTTGCATGAGGGGCAAACTATCATGGCACGGCTGCAAATCGGGCCGTTATTCAAGTATTTAGCAAGGTTTTATTGGGTTGACGCTCTCTTGCGCAGAGCGACGATGAGGAGAGAAACACTTTGTTCAGTGACCAGTTTCGCAGGGGAGAGTCGGAGAAGGGCAAACTGACCGGTGTCAGAAGCTCCAAGTTGCTCTCGAATATCTCGAGTATGGCTTGGAAGGCTTTTCAAACCGTGAATCGCCGTCTTCCCGAGGGTGAAGCAATTCGCCCGAAATGGGCCCCTGGTCCACTTTTGAAATCCTATGAACGAAGTGCCCCACCGCTCGGCTTCCCACGCGAGACTGACAGTCTTTGTCCGACCTGCGTGAAAGAAGTCCGCAACGCAGTGATCTCTGGTGAGACCCCGCTCGACACCTTGATGCATCAGCATCCGGGCGAAATCAAAGCGCAGATTATCGAAGAGAACGGCCAGGTGATCATGCGCAAGACTTGTCCGAAGCACGGACAGTTTGACGACGTGATGGCCACCGATCCGGCTTTCCTTGAAAGAATCGAATCGCTTTTCTTCGGAAGAGATTTTCGCGCAGCCGAGGATGCGGCGATTCACCGTCATGGAACTTCCAATATTAAGTTTGGACGCGGCGCGGTGTTGACCGTAGATCTGACCAACCGCTGCAACATGATGTGCAATCCCTGCTTCATGGACGCAAATCAGGTTGGCTATGTTCACGAGCCGACGTTTGAAGATACGAAAGCGATCCTCGATCGCGCCGTCTCCTTCAAACCAAAACGCCAGGTCATCATTCTCTTCTCCGGGGGCGAGCCCACGCTTTCGCCGTACTTCCTGGAAGCCGTTGCTTACGCCCGCAAGATTGGTTTCTACAGAATTCTTGCGGCCACCAATGGCATTCGTTACGCCGAAGACATTGAATTCTGCAAAGCCGCGAAAGCTGCCGGCCAGCATGGTGTGTACTTACAGTTTGATGGCGTCAGCGAAGAAAAGAACAAGCATCGCGGAGTCGGGAATCTCTTTGATGTGAAGTTGCGAGCGATCGAGAACCTGGCCAGCGTGGGAATCAAAGTGACCCTCGTAACCACGATTGTTAACACCATCAACAACGATGGCATCGGGCAGATTGTGGAATTTGCCGCACAGAACATCGACAAAGTTCAGACAATCGCTTTCCAACCTGTCTCCTTCACGGGCCGCGACGAAGATGTGTCTGATGAGGTTCGCATCAAGCAGCGCTACACACTCTCGGGCATGACCCACGATTTGAAAGATCAACTAGCAGGTCAACTCCAGCCGTTGCGCGACTGGTTTCCGCTTTCGTCCTATTCAGCTTTCACAAGCGTGATGGATATGCTGCAAGGCGCCGATGCGCCCTGGGGTTGGTCGTCGTGTAACTGCCATCCAAACTGCGGCATTTTTACGTTAATGGTAGTCAACAAGAAGACCGGCACTTTTAAGTCGCTCTTTGAGTTTTTTGACTACGAACAGTTTATGAAAGACGTTGCCGTGATCACAGACACGGCGCGCGGACGGAAACTTTCGTACGCTCAGTTGGGCATGGCGATCCTGCGCAATTTCGACGCTGAGCGTGCCCCGGCAGGTTTTCCAATTTCGCAAATCCTGAACCTCTTCAAGCCTTCGTCGACGAACGCCAGCTCGGATCGCAACGATCGTATGAAAACAGATCAAGCCGACGATTCCGAAGATAACTGGCGCGTGCTTTGTGTTGAAGGCATGTGGTTTCAGGATTTATTCAACTACGACTTCCGGCGCACGGAGATGTGCGTGATCCCCTATGGCACGCAGGAAGGTGAGATTTCGTTCTGCGCGTACAACACCGGTGTGGGTTGGAGACAGATCATCGAGAACATGCACAAGACCGCCAGTCTCTCGGAGTGGTATCAGGAGAATGAACGTCACGCCGTGTACGCTGCCGGTCACAATGTACCCGGAATCTCGAAGAAGCATTCGTTGAGTCTGCCAATTATCCAAGCCGTTCTTGCCGAGGACGCAGATGAGAGACCCGCAGTGGTAACGCCTTACCTGGTCGAGGAAGAAGAGACCGTATCGGTGGGTGCTAGTCTCGCACTCTAATCGATCGTGAAAGCGACTGCCTGTCCCCTTCACGGTGAAGCTGATTTTTCTTCACTGCCCCAGGAGTATGTCTCCTATGAAATGCCTCTCTCGTTTTTGTTTAATCGTCATCTCTCTACTTTCGTCGACTGCGTTTGTTCTTGCTCAGGAACCAGCTCCGGCTCCATCGCCGGCAACGCCGCCTCAAGAATCGAAAGCTCAACAAGCGCAGCCAGAAACCGCAACGAGTCCGGGCGACGCTGCGGCCACGAAGTCGGCAGAAATCAGTTCCACAGAAGCAAAGCCCACAATTTATTTCTATCGCATTAAGCAATTCGCGGGTTCGAGTCTCGAGCCATCAGTTTATTGTGATGAGAAAGAGTTGGCGCGGATGGATAACGGTCGCTACTTTGGCGTCACGCTAACGCCTGGAAAACACGTCTGCCGCATGGGCGACAAACAGACCGGGTTTGAGATCGACGTCAAAGGAGATCAGACGTACTTCGCGAAGGTGAGTCTCGAGGCAGGCTTTTGGAAAGGTCACGGTCGCCTGACCCTGATTCAACCCGAGCAAGGTGGATTTGAACTCAAGAAGGTCAAGCTACTCGGCGCCAGCAAGGTTAGAAATCGCGAGCTCGTAACTTTGTACGAAGGCAGCGAGAAGAAACAGTAACCCGCGCCCTTCAAGGTTTTTCAACTAATGCGTGATGGCCAAGGCTGTCACGCATTTTTATTTGCGGTGTATCGAGTGACGACGACAGTTGAATGCGGTCGCTAACGCTCCCGCTTCCGTACGGTACTGAGTAACGCCCCAGATAGATCGCGGCCGCTCCCGTAACTGTACCGACACGCTTCCCCGCTTAAGACTTGTGATGCATTTGAGAATCTGCAGTCTTTTGCGCATAATCGCGGCGCATGAATTTAGCGCGCACAGTTCGGAACCTGGCCAAGACCACTCGGTTCTTCATTACGGGCCTGCCGAAACACTCGATTGGCTCGATCGACGTCACCAACCGCTGCAACCTGCGTTGCGAACATTGCTACTTCTTCGCTGAAGATCATGACAACGAAAGAGAGCTTTCGATTGAACGCTGGGTGGATAAGCTGGAGGCGATG
This sequence comes from Pyrinomonadaceae bacterium, assembly GCA_035697425.1. GTDB lineage: Bacteria > Acidobacteriota > Blastocatellia > Pyrinomonadales > Pyrinomonadaceae > PSRF01. Next base: position 9,618 of record DASSCX010000199.1, read on the forward strand.
AAAGCGACAGGCCACCCTATGTTGCTTTGCACCTGGGTGGGTGGCGAACCAATGGTCCGCAAACAATTGGTCGAAGTCGGCCGCAACTACTTCCAACACAACACCATTGTCACTAACGGCACGATGGAGTTGCCCAACTGGCCAAACTGTACCTGGGTGATCTCGATTGACGGCACGGCCGAAGCCTTTGCGAAAATGCGAGCGCCAGGCATTTACGAGAAGATCAAACAGAACGTGCGCGACCACGCGGAGTTGAATATCCAGATCTCTTGCGTGTTAACCAGCATTACTAAGGATTGCGTGGAAGACCTGGTGCAGGAGTGGGGACCGCTAGCACGCGGCGGCATCATCTTTGATTTTTTCACGCCGGTGAAGGGACTGGACGAGGCCCTCTGGCTCGATTGGCCCACACGTGACCGCCTCATCGATCAGATTCTCGAGCTCAAGAAAAAGTATCCGGGCGTGATTAACATGATGGACTCCACGCTGGAGTTAATGCGCTCACAGAATTCCAAGCGGGTCACCGACAATTGTGAGTTCCGACTGAAGGCTTTTGCTTTTGGACCCACCGGGGAGCCGAAGGGAAAATGCATGATGGGCGACAACGCAGATTGCGATCGCTGTGGTTGCGTGGTTCCCTTTCACATGGCGACGTTGAGCAATCGCCGGCTCATGCTCAAAGAATCGATCAAACGTCTGCGGGCGCCGCAGCGTGCCCCGCGCGCCACGCCTCCGGTCTCGGTCTCACCTGTTTCCAGCTGAGTTTTTCTCCGAGTTCGCGGCAGGTTTCTGCACCTGGCGTAATTCCGCGGCGATATCGCGCAGGCGGATTGCCATGCCTTCGATCGTTTCCACGCGCTTGCGCGCGCGCTCGCTCAAATCTTCCCGTAATAACAATTGCGCCTGACCTAAGACGCCGGTGAGCGGATTGTTGATCTCATGCCGCACGCGCGCGACCATTTCCGCGATCTCATCCAGTTGCGCTTCATACGCCGCGATGCGAGCGCGTAACTGTCCTTCTGATCCAGCCGAAGTTGCATTCTCTTGTTCAGCCATCAATACCCCCAAGCACACGGGCTCTAATTACGTGGGAGGTTAAGTTTTAGGGTTGCCGCTGGGAACAGCTGAGGTAAGCTGGTCCTATTGTGCCTTGATAATGAGAAATCGTAAATAGAAAATGTACTTTGAACTTGGTGCTTTGGACTTTGAGCTTTGTACTTGGAACTTTGACTTTGCTCGCAGCTGATGCGGGATGGCCTCAGCCACGAAGAGCGTCAAGGCTAAAAAGAGAACAAAGTACTAAGTACACAGCTCTAAGTACAAAGCTCATAGACCAAAGTCAAAAGTGCAAAGTCCAAAGATCGTCGTCCGTTTGACAACTTATCCGTGCTACACGTAAATTGAATTTCCTTATTGGGAGGTCGTCTAACGGTAGGACTGCGGACTCTGAATCCGCCTATCGGGGTTCGAATCCCTGCCTCCCAGCCAACTAAAAACTAAACGGGCAGCCACTGTTATTGCCAGTCGGCTGCCCGTTTTGATCAGAGCGCTGTGTGCGCGAAAGAGGGGAAGACCTACCAGGCTGCGATAATATTTCGATCAGTCCGAAGTCTTCACACTTCAGGATTCTAAGGGGGGAGTCATCGCCTCAACTTGCAGTTTATTCTTCTTCGCTGCGCGATAGAGACTGACGGCTTCTTTGGCGAGCTTCAAAACGGGCCGGCGGTTCTGGAGAACCAACATGGTCCAATCCCTTTTGGTTAGCTGGGGAAAATAAATCCCGCGGAAGAAGAGTCGCGAAATCAGGTGCATCAACCGGTAGTCAATTCGTCTGTCGGCGATCGCTTCCAGCGCATGTTGATTTGCTTCCGCGCTGTACGAAGTTCTCCATGCTTTGTCGACCTCGTACTGTGCCTGCTCGATCGTCATCTTCAATGGCGTGTGCGCCATTTTGAAAGGCGCAAAATCCATCCAATGTCGCGGGCGAGTCATACGGCCCGCGGCGCCGAGGCGTGCATATAAGGGCGTTCCAGGAAAAGCTGTTAATTGCCCGAAGACAGGCAAGACGGGCGGCCACTGGGAGATCGCATCGAGTGTTCGGTCGGCGACGCCCGGAGTGTCGTTGTCCATGCCGAAGATGAATGAAGTAATGGCGTAAATGTCGCGTTTCGCGAGACGATTGAGTACGGCCGCATATTCGCCCGGCTTATTAAAATTCTTATTTACGTCGGCGAGGTTCGCCGGATCTATTGATTCCATCCCAATGAAAATCCAACGTCCGCCGGATTCGGCAATCAAGTCGACCAGTTCTTCATCGCGCAAAAGGTTGGCACTGATTTGTGCCGTCCAGGGTAACTGAGCGCCGGCAGCGATAATGTCGCGCAGGAGAGACTTGGTGCGTTTGCAGTTGATAGCGAAATTGTCGTCGATAAAGAAAACTCCAATTTGGCCGCGATGAGTGCGCGCGCGCTGCTTCAACCGCAGCATTTCTTCGACGACGCTCTCGTTGGTGCGAAAGCGGATGGAGTCGCCAAAGAATCCTGTGACTGTGCAGAACTCGCAGCCGTAGGGACAGCCGCGACCGGATTCGATCGGTATCATGTGAAATGTGCCCCAACCGGTTCCGTGCCGCTCCAGCAGCGAACGGACCACCTTAGGCACCAGGTTGAATTGATCAAGATCGAGTTTGTCCCAGGGAATTTCTGGATAAGGCTCAAGGGCTGGCTTTCGCTCTTTACCGGTTTCGTCTACCGGCTCGTAAACGTCCTTCAGGTTCCCTGACGCGGCGTCTCTCACGATCTGCGGCCAAGTCTCATCCGCTTCCCCGAGCGCAACCGCGTCTGCGTGCCGCTCGCCTCCATCACGTCCCAGTGCTTCGTCGGCGGCCTCAGTGACATGTGGTCCGCCCATCACGACGGGAACCCCGATCGCGCGAATCGCGTCAGCCATGCGATAGGCTCGCGCGATCATTCTGGTCATCGCTCCAATACCAACGAGACCGATCTTTTCGTCGCGGATAAACTGCACTAACTCCGGCTCAGTCATCGGCTTCGCATTGCCGTCGACCAGCAGAACCTCATGTTCGGGAGGTGTGAGGGACTGTAAGAGAAACATCCACAGGTGCGGCATGAAATTGCGCGTCACCCCGTTATCCGGGTTGTATAGAAGGATTTTCATGTTCGCTTCCTCCAAAACGGACTTGGGGGTGTCCGATGGTGGTCTAAGGCCGGGATTAGCAACAAGCAACAGGAGGAGGAGCGGAAGAACGCAGTCCAAATGTCACAGATTCAGTTTCGCGGGGGACTATAGCACGATATGCGTGGCGGAACCGTACCGAAGCACCCTAAAAATAATGTTGGGAAGTGGACTTTAAAGCCCCTTAGCTCCGAGAGTTCCGAGCCAAATATCTCTGTACTAAGGTCTTCGCCCTTCCGCTAAAGGACGCCAGAAGCCAAGCAATCGTTTTCCGCTGGCAGTCTGCATAATGCTCATTACGCCCATGTAGCCGAAGCCCAGGAAAAATAACGAGAGAAACGGAATGGTGCCCCACATGTGCAGGCGCGCAGCGTAGAGAATGGCGAGAGCAAAATAAAGTGCAAAGCCCAACTCGAGCACGGGAAGGAAACCGCGCTTGCGTTTGTACTTCTTGGCTTTCCAGGTCTCATCAGAAGTTTTTTCGACGCTGTACTTCGGGGTGCGCACAAATTCTGACTTAACTCCAAGTAGTGCTTCCAGCACTGCCTTGGCATTAGAAAATGCCAGGCCAATGCCCAAGGCCATCACAAGCGGCAGATGCGCAAGGCGCGGCGTGCGTTTCTCATCGAGGTACCACACCGCAGTTCCGTAGAATAGAAAGACCGAGATGGAAGAAAAGAACAATAGCGGCAGATCAAGAATCATCAAGTGGTAGAACGGCTGATTGTAGCGAACGAGTAATAACGGGAACTGGAGGAAGCTCGCAACGATCATCAGCGGGTAACTAATGTTTCCCGTCAAGCGGAAGAACATTTCCAATTTCACTCGCAGGGGCAAACGCGCACGCCAAATACGCGGATAGAGTTTGAGCCCCACCTGCATCACGCCCTTGGCCCAGCGCCGCTGTTGCGCTTTGAAAGCATTAATCTCAACAGGAATCTCCGCGGGGGCGTCTTCGTCGAGCAGGTAAACAAATTTCCAGCCCATTAACTGCGCGCGAAAACTTAAATCCGTATCTTCGGTGAGCGTGTCGTGCTGCCAACCGCCGCTCATGGCAATCGCGCGGCGTCGCCAAATTCCCGCAGTGCCGTTGAAGTTGAAAAAGCCCCCCGTGCGATTTCGCGTCGTCTGTTCGACCACAAAATGGCCGTCGAGCATGATGGTTTGCAGTCGGGTGAGCAGGTTGTAGGTGCCGTTGATGTGAGACCAGCGCATTTGCGCGCAACCGACCATTGGGTCCGTAAAGTAATCGACAAGCTTGCGTAAGCAATCCGGTTTAGGAACAAAGTCGGCATCGAAGATGGCGAGCAGTTCGCCCTTGGCCACTTTCAATCCGGCTTCGAGCGCTCCCGCCTTGAAACCAGTACGATCGGTGCGGTGAATGTAACTGATGTCGAATCCCAGATCGGCGTACTTCCGGACGGTAGCCTCCCCCAGTTTCACCGTCTCGTCAGTCGAATCGTCAAGCACCTGAATCTCAAGTTTTTCCCGCGGGTAGTCGATCTCGGTAATCGCTTTGACCAGACGTTCGACCACGTACATCTCGTTAAAGAGCGGCAGTTGCACCGTAATAAACGGCAGATCAGGTTCTGCAAATTTCGCTTTTGGTTGCGGAACAAACTTGCGATAGCGCCAAAAGTCGATCACCTGTTTGACGCGATAGCCGCCATAGATCGCGAGGATTGTCAGGATTGTGAAATAGAGGATCAGGATGGTCCAATCGAAGGAATCGAGACGATAGAGGGGGCTGATGTTCCCCCAGGTTTTGTAGACTGACTCGCTGAAATACTGCTCGAAGAGCTGTTCAGGCGTGGCAATCGGACCGTCTTGAAAAATCATCATCAAAATTCTGTGCCGCTTCCGGTTCTAACAAAATCAGGCAACGGATTCTAACCCAAGGCGCTCGGGAACCGAAACCCGCGCCTCTGGACCGCGCTTTGATGCAGGTTTAGCGGAATTAGATGCGACCAACCTGGGCCTTTAGCGTGAAGGGGAAGAGGTTAGCCCGCGAACTGGATCTAAAGCGCTGTACTCGCTTTAGCTCTGCCGGCGCACTTCAAATACGTCGGAGCGGGGCGCTGTAATCGCTCGGCGCGGAGGCGACTCGCTCCGGTAGACCAGCGTCAGGAAACGTTTTCCTTCCCGAATCCGCGGGCGAGGCCGAACGCTGACTTAACTCGGCTAGTGCCGGCATTACATAAAAGACCACGGCAGCTCCCAGCAACGCTCCCGTCAGAAACCGTGAAACGTGTGTGTTCTCCCAGATCCCCAGCAAGCCGAGGCTAAAATCAATCGCCAATGGCGTGGCGGCGATGAACAGCCATTTGCGTTCGGGGGGATCAGTGCGGCGCCAGGAGATTAGCAGGGGATAGAGCAGCGTGGTCAAAGCGAACCCGACGTAAAGACCGGTGCAACGCGAGCAAACAGCGAATGGTTGTCCGGCAACAAAGAACGATCTCCCAGGTTGTTGATGACAGACGTAGCCGAAAGCGTGATACAGAGTCCCACCGATAAGGCCATGTTGACTTGCTTCTGCTAGCGGTGCCCCGACGATTAACGTGAGCAGGAGTACCGAGCCCGTCATGAGAATCGCCCACATGAGAAGGGGGCGACGATTTGGGAAGCACTGCCGATTGTAAGAAGTCGGATGAAGCATGAAGGTAATTGCCGATTGGCGATTGGCGATTGGCGATTGCTTAATAGCGATAAGCTTCGACAGTAACTAACTTAATCTCAACTTCCACTAAGAAAGTAACTTCCCTTAAGAAAGCCCTAAAATTGGCAATTCCACATTGGCCATCGGCCATCGGCAATTGGCAATTGGCAATCGAGAGTTGGCAATTGGCAATCTCAAAACCTGA
>DASSCX010000200.1:0-8503 GCA_035697425.1 Pyrinomonadaceae bacterium
AAGCGCGCGCGCCTCATCGTCGATGGCGAGATAACAACGGCCGAGGGTCCGCAATGCCTGACCGGCATACCACTTATTTCCATTCTCAGTAGCGAGGGCGACGGCGCGTTCAAGATAAGATTGTGCTTCCTCGAGATCACCGCGCAGCATGCTGAGCTCGCCGAGGGAATCGAGAATCATCGGCACTTTCGCACCGCGGTCATCAATCTCAGAAGCCAGCGAGAGCGCCCGTTCGAGAGCTTCCTGCGCACGTCCCCATTGTCCAATCAGAATTAGGTTGATGCCGAGATTGTTGTAGCCATCAGCCGCGCTCGTCTTGTGATCGGTGCGTTCGTAGTAGTTGATCGCTTTCTCGAGAAAACGGATGCCTTCGAGTGGTCGTTTGAGGAACCAGCAGGCGCCGGCCATGTTGGCATAAATGCGGCCCAGCGAATAACTTGCCGGATGATCGCCGATGAGCTTTAGCGCTTGTTCGAAGTTTTCCAGGCCAGATTCGTAGTTCCCTTCCTGTGTGTCGGCGATGGCTATACCAAAGTAAGCTTCTGCCAGGCCGCGCCACTCCCCCGTCTGCCGATACTGATCAAGCGCGCGCTGAGCATAGTCGCGCGCGATCGGGTACTCGCTGATGGTGCGATAGACACGTGCAAGGGCGCCGTAGATGGGACCGAGTTTGGTTTCGGAACCGCTCTCGGAAAACTCGCGCAGCACTGCTTTCAGGATCGAAATTGCTTTCGGATGATCGCCGTTGTAGTTATGCGCGAGTCCGATTTGAACGCGTAGGCTGCAAATTGTTTCCGGATCGAGCTTGGCTTGAGATTCCGGGGTTTCATACATCGCAACCGCAGTCAGCGACTCTCGATACCTGCCTTGCATTTCGAGTGCGGCAGACAACGCGCAGCGGGCGAGGGCCAATACTGTCGGATTATTGCGAGCCGCGGAAATAAGAGAGGTGAGTCTGGTCCGGGCCTCAGTCGAAAGGCCCTGATCGAGAAGGGAGCGAACCTCGTCCAGTTCTTCAATTAGCGCTTCATTTGTAGGATTTTTTGAACGCAGGCGAACGCGGGCGTCGGCGAGGTCTACGACACTTCGCCCGTCTGCAGTTTCATCTGATTCAGGACCGCCCGGTCCGGAACGCACACGTTTAGCCATTTAACCTTCTGTAAAGTCGTAATTAACGACTTGTTTCATACTGCGCTACTGCTAGTGAAGAGCGGAAGGTTGGAAATTCGACTGTTTGGCCGCGACGCCTTCTCATTAATTCTAAACGAGTTAAATTTAACACATGCTCCAAAGGGCGTCTACAAAGTTCCAGTTAGAAAGTGCTTTCAAATGGTATCAAGCGGCCAAGCCAACCCCCACTTGGTTAGACTTTTCGTAACGTTCCTCAAGCAGATCAATCGAACCTGCTACAGATCGTTAACTCGAAGTACGAGTAAAACTTAGCTCAGGTGTAAACTTGACACTCCCAAGAGCCGTCGCTATTCTTGCCGTTTCCGTCATAAGCGCGGAACTTCGCCTAGGGATGTATGTTTGAGTCGCTGTCGGACAAGTTAAAGCGAACGCTAAAGAATCTGCGGGGCGAAGGCGTGCTCACGAAGGAACACGTTGAAGCGGCCCTGCGCGAAATTCGGCTCGCTCTGTTGGAAGCCGACGTTAATTACAAAGTCGCGAAGGACTTCATTGCGTCGGTTAAGGAGAAGGCCGAGGGCGCCCAGGTTTGGCAGGATCTTAAGCCTTCCGAACAGGTCGTCAAAATCGTTTACGACGAGTTGGTTGACTTGCTCGGCGGCCAGTCGTCACGCCTGGTTTTTACCAGACAGATTCCTAATGTGGTGATGATTGTCGGACTACAGGGGTCCGGCAAAACAACTTCAACCGGGAAAATCGCTCGCTGGCTTGCCCAGAACCAGGCTCGGAAGCCCCTCCTGGTTTCCGTTGACGTTTATCGTCCCGCGGCCCGAGAACAATTAAAGGTCATCGCCAAGGCGACTGGCCAGCAGATCTTTGAACAACCTGAGACGAACGATCCGCTTACGCTCGTTCGCGAAGCTTACAAGCACGCGCAGCAGACTGGGTTCGACACTCTTCTGATTGACACCGCCGGCCGGCTTCACGTTGATGATGAGTTGATGGTGGAGCTGGAACGAATCAAGCAGGAGACCCATCCGGTTGAAATTCTGTTTGTGGCGGACGCGATGACGGGTCAGGACGCGGTTCGTTCCGCCGAAGAGTTTCACAAGCGCGTAGGTATCACCGGGGTCGTTCTAACTAAGATGGACGGCGATGCGCGCGGCGGTGCGGCGCTCTCTATCAAACAGGTTATTGGCCAGCCGGTAAAGTTTGTCGGCGTCGGTGAAAAGTACGACGCGCTTGATCCTTTCTATCCGGACCGAATTGCCCAGCGGATTCTGGGAATGGGTGACGTTTTGTCGCTCATCGAAGAGGTCCAGTCAAAAGTAGATCAGGATGAGGCCGAGGCGCAGTTAAAGAAGATCCAGAAGAATGAATTCACGCTGGATGACTTTCGCTCGCAGTTACGGCAAGTCAAAAAACTTGGCTCTTTCTCGAAGATTATGAAGCTGTTGCCCGATCAGCTGCTGGGCGGAATGGGCATGCCCCAGCTCAATGACGAACAGACGAAGCTGATGGAAAAGGAGCTGAAACGAACTGAATCGATTATCGACTCGATGACATGGCAAGAGCGCGCTGACCACAAAATCCTGAATGCCAACAGAAGGCGCCGTATCGCAAGAGGCTCGGGAACGTCGGTAGCCGAAGTTAATCAACTGGTGAAGCAGTACACCGAGATGCGACAGATGATGCGACAGCTTAGTAGCTCGGGGATGTTTGGTGGCGGCGGGTTGAAAAGCAAAATGATGCGGCGCATGACCGGCATGCCCGATCTAAGCGGCATGGGAATGGAAGGAAACGGCGGCGATCAACAATTACCTGCTGGGCCTTCGCGAAAAAAACTTAAGAAGAAGAAAAGAAAGAAACGAAGATAACAAAGCATCGATGTTACGGAGGAGAAGCACTTGTTAGCTATTAAATTGATGCGCACGGGCGCGAAAAAGCGTCCTTCATACCGTGTGGTGGTGAAGGAGAAACAGTCAAAGCGCGACGGAGCATATCTCGAGAATGTTGGGACGTATGACCCCACCCGTCAGCCGGCTGAGATTAAGCTCAAGATGGATCGCGTCCGTTATTGGATCGAAAAGGGCGCGCAACCGACCGATACCGTCGGGCGGCTAATCAAGGCTAGCACTAAAGCAGAAGCAGCGGCCCAAGCTGCCACCGCTTAAGGTTCGAACCTTCGCTGAGTATTTCGGTCGCCCCGTCTTTGCTTGCGAACGCTACATGAAAGAAACCGTCGAAATGATTGTTAAGGCGCTGGTGGACGACGTTGAGGCTGTTGACGTGCGCGAGGTCGATCGCAATGGCACCACCCTCCTCGAAGTGCGAGTGGCGCCAGACGACATGGGCAAAGTAATTGGGAAACAAGGCCGCACGGTGCGCGCGCTTAGATCGTTGGCGCATGCGGTGAGTTTGAAGCGCAAACATCGCTTCGTGTTAGAAATTGTCGAATGAAGCAGCCGAGCTTAGACGACCTCGAGCTGGTCATCGTCGCTCGCGCCGTAAAGACCAGAGGTCTTAAAGGCGAATTGGTCGCCGAGCTTCTTACGGACTTTCCGGATCGCTTCGCCGACGTTGGCTCATTGATAGCAGTTAGCCCTGCGGGCGACCGCAAGTCAGTAGAACTCGACAGCCACTGGTTCCAGCAGGGCCGGGTAGTTTTAAAGTTCGCCGGCTTCGATTCGATTGAGGCTGCCAAAGAGCTCGTTGGTTATGACTTCGCCGTTCCTGAAGGGGAGCGAGTTGATCTCGAAGAAGGATATTTTTACGACTGGGAGTTGGAAGGCTGCCTGGTAGAGAGTAGCGACGGCGTGCAGATTGGCACAGTTAAAGAGGTAAAGCGCCTCGGTGGTGAAATTGAAATGCTTGCAGTTGTCGACACAGAAGGGGTCAGCCGCCTAATACCGCTCGTCGCAGCGATCGTTCTGGAAGTCGATATTGCGGGAAAGAGGATTCGGATCGATCCGCCACCGGGGTTGTTGGAATTGTAGGTTGATTTAGCATTGTGCTGCGCTTTGACATAGTTACGATCTTTCCCGACTTCTTTCGCGAGGCGTTTGACTATGGAATCGTTCGCAGAGCACGTGCGGCGAAGTTGGTTGACATAAAAGCGCACGACTTGCGTGCCTGGACCACCGACAAACACCACTCTGTTGATGATCGGCCTTTTGGTGGCGGCGATGGGATGATTTTCAAGCCCGAACCGGTCTTTGCAGCCGTCGGAGAACTGACAGGCAAGAGCGAGCGAGTTGATTATCCGGCTGAAACGCGAGTCGTATTGCTGTCGCCCCAGGGGCGAGTATTTACACAGCAACTGGCGCAGGACTTTGCATGTAGGGCAACCCACGTTGTTTTGATTTGCGGCCGGTATGAAGGCGTGGATGAAAGAGTGGCAGAAAATCTTGTTACCGATGAAATTTCAATCGGTGATTATGTACTTTCGGGGGGCGAGCCGGCGGCCTTAGTTGTCATCGACGCGATTGTTCGTTTATTGCCGGGAGCATTGGGGAGCGAAACGTCAGCGGCGTCTGAATCGTTTTCAGAAGGTTTACTGGATTACCCGCATTATACTCGACCGCCGGAACTGCGTGGTTTGAAAGTGCCAGATGTTTTGTTAACTGGCAATCATGCTGAGATTGCTCGGTGGCGGCGGCAGAAAGCCTTAGAAAAAACGCGCCGCAATCGTCCGGATTTGCTGAAGAACTAGTTAGAATTAGTTGCGATTTGGGATGGTTGCCAGCCGGTTTGCGGATCTGATTTCAGAAATTGAGTTGTAGTGGAGTGATGAAATGAATCGACTAGACGGTATTGAGAAGACACAGTTGCGCGACAAGGTTCCGCAATTTCAGCCGGGCGACACTGTACGCGTCCACGTGCGGATCAAGGAATCCGAAACCAAAGAGCGCCTCCAGGCTTTTGAAGGCGTAGTCATCGCGCGTAAGCACGGCGGTGCTCGCGAGACCATTACAGTCCGGAAAACCAGCTTTGGTGTCGGCGTCGAAAGAATCTTTCCGCTTCATGCCACCATTGTGGACCACATTGAAGTGATCAAGCGTGGTCGGGTCCGTCGCGCAAAACTCTATTACCTGCGTGAGCTGCGCGGCAAAGCAGCGCGCATTCGCGAACGCGACACTCGTGGCCAGCAGGCGAAGGACGGGCAGGCGTCCGCTGCCAAGGTCAAATAAGGCTGCCGCGGATCCTTTGCCTTGGTTCAAATGTGACCGGGAGCTGACTTTGCGGATCGCTATCGATGCCCATGCAGTCGGCACTGGCTTGGGCGGGAACGAGACTTACGCGACTAACTTGATCGAAGCGCTGGCAGCGATCGATTCAGTCAACGAATACACGATCTACGTAACCCGCCAGGAAGCGGTAAGAAAGTTTTCGCATCGCTGGCCCAACTTCCTCGTTCGTCAAACTCGCCCGCATACTCCCCTCATTCGCATTCCACTAACACTTAGTGCGGAGCTGAGAAAAAATCCAGTCGATGTGCTGCACGTTCAGTTTACCGCCCCACCCTTCGCGCCTTGTCCTGTAGTAGTCAGCATTCACGATCTCTCTTTTGAACATTTTCCTGAAACGTTCAAGCGCCGCAGCCGCGCGCAACTGCGGCTAACTGTGAGACGTTCTGCGCGTAAGGCGACTCACATTCTGGCGCTCTCGGAACATGCTCGGGCTGATATTGTCGCGACCTATGGGATTGCGCCTGAGCGCGTAACGGCCATTCCCCTTGCCGCTGCTGATCGCTTCCGACCGGTAACTGACGAAAGAGAACTGCAACGCGTACGACATACTTACGGAATAGCTGGAGACTACATCCTGACTGTTGGATCTATTCAGCCACGCAAGAATTTGGGCCGTCTGATTTCGGCCTATGCGCGGTTGCGCCGTGAAGCTTCGCAAGGCGCCCACACCAGGCTTGTGATTGTTGGTCGTCAGGCCTGGTTGTTTGGAGAGACACTCCGCGCGATTCGCGAGAGTGGTTTTGGCGATTCGATAATCCTGACAGGTTATGTGCCCGAAGCTGATCTTCCAGCGCTGTATTCCGGTGCCAGTTGTTTTGTCTACCCTTCTTTTTTTGAAGGGTTCGGTCTTCCGCCTTTGGAAGCGATGAACTGTGGCGTGCCGGTAATCACCGGAAACCGCACCAGCCTGCTGGAAGTTGTTGGGGATGGGGGAATCCTTGTAGATCCCCTCGATGCGGATGCAATAGCATCGGCGCTGTCACGCGTGTTGAATGATCGAGACCTTCGGGAGACGCTCAGGGTCAAAGGCTTAAATCGTTCGCGCCAGTTCAGATGGGAAGACACTGCGAAACGAACTCTTGAAGTTTACGAACGCGCCGTCGATAATAAACGCGCTGCCCACATCCTAGAGACGCGGGAACACAGACTTCGTTAGAACCCCCCATCAGCTGCTGACAAAAAGTATGCGTATAGCGATCCTCGGCACCCGCGGCATCCCAGCAAGCTACGGTGGCTTCGAGACTTTTGCCGAACACCTATCTACCCGGCTTGTAGCGCGCGGGCACGACGTAACGGTTTATTGCCGCGCCCATTACGTGTCTCCCCGCCAGCTCGAGTACCACGGTGTTCGATTAAAAGTGCTTCCCACAATCCGGCATAAGTACTTCGATACAGTTGTTCACGCTTTTCTTTCCGCTCTACATGCAGTGCCCTCGCGGTTCGATGCAGCCCTGATCTGCAACGCGGCCAACGCCCCCTTTGCCTCAATTCTGAGGGCTACCGGAACTCCAGTGGCTATTAATGTCGATGGGCTTGAGCACAAACGAAAGAAATGGAATTGGCTGGGCCGGGAGTACTACCTACTTGCCGAACGTCTTTCAACAATTCTGCCGAATGTAACGGTTACCGACGCTCGTGTCATTCAGGATTACTATGCTGCCAGATATAACGCGGAGTCGACGATGATCGCCTACGGCGCTGAAGTTGAAAGAAAACCTGATCGACCCGTGGTGCGACGCTGGCGCGTTGAGCCCAATCGCTATGTGCTCTACGTTTCGCGGCTAGAACCGGAAAACAACGCCCGCATGGTAATCGAGGCGTTTAAGAAAGTTCGCACCGCTTACCGGTTACTGGTAGTGGGTGATGCCCCTTACGCGCATGAATACATCAACGATTTAAAAGAAAGAGCCCGCGGCGATCGGCGAATAATTTTTACCGGTTTCGTTTTTGGCCAGGACTATCGAGCCTTGCAACAGAATGCCTATTGCTACGTCCACGCAACGGAGGTAGGCGGAACCCACCCGGCCTTGCTTGAAGCCATGGGCTTTGGCAACTGCGTTCTAACGCTCGCGACGCCTGAGAACATTGAGGCGGTTGGCGATGCCGGTATCCCTTACGCTGACGAAGTCGATCTCACTCAAAAGTTGCAACGCGTTTTGCGCGACGGTTCGCTGGTACAGTCTTATCGCAATCGGGCCCAACTCCGAGTGCAACAGAATTATGATTGGGAGCACGTCGTAGACCAGTACGAACAACTATTCGCTTCAATGTGCGGCAAAGATGTGCCGAGTCCGCCGGCCGTCCACTCCCTGACCGACGACGTAATCAGAACCCAGGTCTCCAACATCAGAAACTAAGGTTCAATAGATTTCTAAAGAAGAACGGCCCCACCATTTCTGGCGGGGCCGACGTTCGGGCAGGTTCGGGTCAATCGCGTGGCGGTGGCAAAGGGGACTGAGATCGTCGCTTGGGGCGACCTCACGGGCTAGGCGGTGCGTTCATGCGGGTGAGATAAAGCCTGGTAATAGTGAAAAATCACTCCGCTTAGCAGTGCCTTTTGCTAGACCATTCGGTTGTTGAAAGATCACGTTAAGTAACAGTGTGGGAAATTATACGGAACTATTGTGACCTGTCAAGCAAATATTCAGAATTTTGCAAAGCTTTCGTAACATTTATATCGCTATTGCGGGTCGAATCCGAGGTACGGTGCAAGGGAGCTGATTTAAAATAACTTTGCCGAATTTGCGAGAAACGGGGTCCATCACTATAATGCGCCCCGTTCGTTTGGGCTGATTCTGGCAGGAACGCCCAAATTGGAAGTGGCCACCTCTTACTAAATGACAACTCAACTTAGACTGAAGCAGCGAAGGCGACCCGCGTCTTTTGTATCCAAGAGATCCGAAACTCCTTTGCGGGCGCTGGCTCTTACCCTCAGTCAGGCTGCTCGCGCAGCTCTTACTGAACCTTATCTGCTAACCATCGAGCACCATGCGATTCAGCTAGCAAAGTTGCCGCAAACGTTTGATGGTTTTCGCATCGTTCATCTTTCCGACATTCACCATAGTCCATTCACCAGTAGTGAGCAGATTGAGCGCGCGGTTGAAACAGCGAACCGGCTCAAGCCC
>DASSCX010000201.1:0-7719 GCA_035697425.1 Pyrinomonadaceae bacterium
GGGGCAGCCTCCTGACGTGGCGCGTTTACCTCCTGGCTGTCCTTTTTCTCCGAGGTGCGAAAGGGCTGAAGAGATTTGCACTCGAGAGTTTCCTCCGCTTGTTGAACTGAATGCGACTCATCATTCACTCTGTCACTTCGCGAAAGAAGTTTATGAGGAGTCGCGCAAAGAGCAGCTCGAGGGTGGCTAAGCGATCGCAGCCGGTTCCTGCTTGGTGTTGTTTCGTGCTATTTCGTGGATCGTACGCCTGTTGTTCCGCTAAATGCGATCAACGAATCAACACGAAACGCACGAAAGGCAGTTCTAAGAAACTAGCAGTGGACATGGACTCAGCGCTACTACCAAAATGAATATGTCGGAACCAAACGCTCCAACCCGATCAGCCGAACTCCCTGCGCCAATAATTTCCATCCGTGATTTGAAGGTTCACTTTGGCCCTGTGAGAGCCGTCGATGGCGTTACCATCGATATCAGACCAGGCGAAACTCTGGGTTTGGTTGGCGAGTCGGGATGCGGCAAATCAACACTTGGGCGTGCAATCCTGCGGCTTACTGAACCAACGAGCGGCGAAGTTTTCTTTCGCGATCGTAACCTCGCCAAACTCTCGCCACGCGAACTGCGCGAACAGCGCCGTCACCTGCAAATCATTTTTCAGGACCCATACGCCTCGTTGAATCCGCGGATGACGGTGGGCCAGATTGTCCGCGAGCCACTCGAAACCTTTCGCTTAGCTAAAGGAAAGGCGGCCGACCGACGGGTTGGCGAGTTACTCGAGACGGTGGGGCTAAGCAACCGCTTCAGTAAACGGTACCCGCATGAATTCTCGGGCGGTCAACGACAGCGAATCGGCATTGCCCGCGCACTTGCAGTCGACCCCTCGTTCATCGTGGCTGACGAACCGATCTCGGCGCTCGATGTCTCTATTCAGGCTCAGATCATGAATCTCTTAGAGCGCCTACGCCGCGAAAGGAATCTGACCTACTTATTCATCTCTCATGACCTGCGCGCTATCCGGCACCTCGCCGACCGGGTTGCTGTGATGTATCTGGGAAAGCTGGTCGAAGTAGCTGCAGCAAAAACCATCTACGATGAGCCGCTCATGCCCTATACGAAAGCGCTCATTTCCGCTGTTCCGGTGCCAGACCCAAAGGTGGAGTCCACCCGCCAGCGCATTGTCCTCGAAGGCGACGTGCCGTCGCCGATTGACCCGCCTTCGGGCTGTCGCTTTCATACTCGCTGTCCGTATGTCCTCGATTCATGCAAGAAGGTGGTCCCAACCCTTGTTGAAATAAAGCCAAACCACTTCGCGGCGTGCATCCGGATTAGCCCGGACCAGCCTCACATTGAAAGCGTGGCTCCCGGTGATGCGCCCGGCCTGAAGACGCTCGAATTCCTTGAACGGACTGCCGTTAACACGGTCTGACCGCGTGAAAACCCCTCCCCATTAGTCATATAGCAATAGAGTGAGTTGTACTCTCTCGGTGCGCATTAAGGTCGGGTGCTGGCCGAACCCCACATTCGCGCCCTCCAGAACTAGCTCAGAAACGCCCGTTTTGAGGTAATTGGCCGATCCCGTTGAGTTCGGCGAACCAGCTTCATGAAAAAGAAGCCCCCCAAAGAAAAGGCTGCGATCGCCCAGGAGGTGATTGAGCGCGCGCCCGCGGGATGGGCGGAGGTCCAAGAAAAGGTCGCCGCCGGGGCGGGCCTTTCGGTCCTACTGGTAGACGGTTACCAACCACCCGCGCTGGTTGTTTCAAATAACAACTCGATCTGCCACGCCTTCCAATCCTCACCGGAGTACGTGAAGTTGTGTGATCCCTATTGCGGTCAGGCCCATCAGCGAGCACTGAAGGCCGGCGCCGCGATTAATTACAAGTGTCACGCCGGGCTGTCTTGCATCGCGATGCCGCTCGAGGTTGGCGATGAAGAAAACCTAGCCGTAATCGGCGGGCGAGCCTTCGTAACCGGAGCTGACTACCGGGCCACAGTCGAACGTTTTCGCGAAGGCGACTTGCAAGAGTTGCTCGCCAAAGATCCCTTTCATAACGTGATCTTCTCCGAACCGGCAAAGCTCGAAGAGCTAGCTGGGCGTTTGGCGCTGGCTGCCGGCAAGTTCACAGAAACAGAAATCGAACCCGAAGCTCCAGCGGCCGTCGCAGTTGCCGAGCAGAAATCTCGAGACGCAGCCTCAGTGCGCCAGGAGCCAGAAAAGCTCAACGCCCGCACGCTCGAGATGCAACGTGAACTCGATCAGCTCCGCGGCGAGCTCGAGCAACGTTCGCAGTTGAACGAGTCGCTCCAGCATTTTCTTGAACGAATCAATGCCACAGACCCACAACAAACCTATGCGGCGATTCTGAAGAACTCCAAAGAGCTCCTCCTCGCTGAGCGCGCGTCGTTGTTCGCTTTTGAAGAAAGCTCTAACGAACTCGTAGCGAAAGGTGTGATCGGTTTTCCGGTGGAGATTTCTGAGATCTCGCACATCAGGGTGGGCGAAGGCATCGCGGGACAGGTGATGGAATCGGGAACGGCACTGGTGGAAGCCGATCTGGAAAGTGCTGGCTTTCGTGCGGCAGAAACAGAACGTGGTTACAAAACAAATTCATTTATTAGTTATCCGCTCGTGCTCGCCGGACGAAAGATTGGCGTGCTGAATGTCGCCGACAAGATTGGCCGTGGTGCCTACGATGACGTCGACCTGAGTCTCATCGACATCATTGGCCCGCAGATCGCCACCGCTCTCGAACGCGCCGGCTGGCAAGAACGCGCCAGTGAGTTTCGCCTGATGTCTGTCACCGATGCCGGGACCGGGCTGCTCAACCGGCGTTATCTCGAAGAGCGCTTGAACGAAGAGCTGAACCGCTCGCGACGCTATAACTATTCAATGAGTTTTCTGATGATCGACATCGACGACTTCAAGAACTACAACGACGTCAATGGGCATCCCGCCGGCGATCAGGCCCTGAAGATAACCGCCCACGGATTGAAGTCGGAATTGAGACTCGAAGATGTTGCGTGTCGCTACGGTGGGGAAGAGTTTTGCATTCTCTTGCCGCAAACGCCGATCAATGAAGCAGCGGCAATCGCCGAGCGCATCCGGCGCAAGATAGCCGACACGGCCTACCCGTACGGCGCAAACCAGCCCGCAGGAAGAGTCACGATCAGTATCGGAATCTCAACCCTTTCCCGGCATGTCGATACGAGCGCCGCAATTATCGACGCGGCTGATCGCGCTCTCTATGACGCGAAGCGAAAGGGAAAAAACAGAATCGAGTTTTATCAACAGTCACCGGGAACGTCGTCAGACAGTATCGAATCGCCAGATGAGCGCCAATAGAGGAGACAAAAATACTCGGCGCATTCTGGGCCGTGTAGAACCAGATGAGTTCGTCGGTCGTGGCGCCGAACTGGAGCGACTCGTGCACCATCCGCATGCAGCAGGCGCGGGCCGCGGTCTGTTGTTGCTGATGTCTCCGGTGGCGGGCGTTTCCGAGCTGCTGCGTCAGGCATACGACCAGTTATTCAATCAACGTAAAGACATAGTTCCGATCCTCTTCTCTTTCACCCGCAACGAAACCACTGCTGTGAGCGCGGCAATAGAGTTTCTCAACACGTTTCTGTTGCAGTACGTCGCCTACAGTCGCGACGAACCAACTTTAACCGGTGCGTCCCTGACTCTTAGTGATCTCGCGGAACTAGCGCCGGCGGCGGATCTCGATTGGATTGGAGAATTGATTGCGGCTTTTGAACGCGAGCGTTTCAACAAAGACGATCGCGCCCTGGTGAAGTTTTGTTTTAGCGCGCCTCAGAGAGTCCCGCTGCAACACGCGCGGCCTTTTGTGATGATGGACGCGGCGCAGTTTGTCGAACATTTCAATGGTGATGGACGCTTCGGAGCCGAAATCTTGCGCACGCTTAGTCGCTCTAACTTACCCTTCGCTGTGGCCGGATTGCGACGACAGATGCTGGCGGCAGCGCACCGCGCCAATTGCGACTTTGCAGCTCTCGATATTGTTCGCCTCGGCCCACTGGAAGACGAAGACGCAACACGCCTGGTAGAACAACTGGCAATCCGGCAGCAGGTTCGCATTACCGACGAGACGCGCGACCTCATGCTGCAACAGTTTGCAGCCACCCCGTTCCTCATAACTACGCTCTTGCAGGCCGCTCGCGAACGAAACCTGGCACTTGATACTTATGTCGCTGCGGAACAATTGTATGTCGACGAATTGATGGGTGGCCGGATTGGCCGCCACTTCGCCGCTCTGCTGGAAGAGATTGCGCCGCACCCTGAGACGCGGCGTTCGTTGTTGCGGCTGCTATTCGAATCTGACGGCGCCAAATCTTCATTTGGAGCCTGGCGCAAACGTCTTGAGATAGAACCAACGGAGTTGGAGCGAATGCTGCACGGGTTACACGTTCATGAGTTTGTAAACTGGGATGGCGCCATGGTTGAAGTCCTCGCCGGACCTCCTTGCTGGAGCGATTATCTTCAGGCTCGCTTTCGGCTCGAGATTAACGCCGAGCCGCGCGCGCTTGTAGTGGCAGAGTTGCTCGCGAACGTCCTCAAGCGTGCACCTCAAGCTATGGCGCGACACTACCGGCGGTCGACGAGGTTGAAGCTGCGTGAGTTGCTTGAAAATTTCGACTGCCAATCAGTGCCGGAGATTTTGTTTCACTGCCAAGCCTTCAGCGCCAAATATAAAGGAGCTGAGATTGTGCAGATCGCCAGAGGCTTAGAGTCCGAAACAAATCTCATCAAGCTGCCGCAGGTGATTCATGTGGCGACAGCTCAGTCTTTCGCACCGCAGCTCAAGGAAGTCTGTGATGAAGAGCGCTGTGTCGTGGCCCACGCTTTTGACGATGCAACCTATGCTGATGCCCAGGAAATTGTCTGGCTGGTTGCGGAAATCGACTCCAAGCTGGAAGCAGGGAAGGAACTGGCGGAAGAGTGGTGTGGGCGGTTGGAGTCAGTAGCCGCGAAAAACGGCTTTGGCCAAACTCGAATCTGGCTCATCGCTAACGAGGGCTTTACCGATGAAGCCGTAAACGCGCTCAACCGCCGCCAAGCTTATGGCTCAAGCCTTCAACAACTGGAGCTCTTAACCGCTCATCTCAATATCGCTCCCGCCAAGCCGAAGGCAGCTACTGACTCAGATGAGTTCGTCATGATCCTGCCGATGGGTGAAGACAACGAGCTGGTAGCAGCCAGCACGGTCGAGCAGATTGCACGTCGCCTGAACTTCCGGCCCGAGGCCATCAATCAGATCAAGACCGCGATAGTCGAAGCCTGCATCAACGCCGCTGAGCACAGTTTTAGTCCCGACCGCAAAATTTATCAGCGCTTTCGCGTCGAAAGTGATAAATTAACCATCACCATCGCAAGCCGTGGGGTGACGCCCGCAAACATTTCAGCAGCGGCCGCGGACGAAGCCACGCGCGAACGAAGAGGCTGGGGACTTAAACTGATCCGAACTTTGATGGATGAAGTTGAGTTTGAGACCGTTGACGACGGTACCAGCCTGCGGATGACCAAGTACGTTCGTCAATGAAAATCCGAACAGTTTTCATTGCGCTTCTTCTTTTGGCCTGCGCGGTCCCGACTCTGCCGCAGACACGAGGCCCGGCCGATACTGTCAAGGCCTTTTACAAATTCAGTAACGCCCGTTCGCCTGTCTTCAATCGCAGGCACATCGAGTCGCGCAAGCGTTGGTATACGGCGGAACTTTATCGACTCTTCCTCGAGGAGTTGCGAGAGCAAACGGAGTTCTTGAAGCAACATCCCGACGAGAAACCGTTTTTCGGTGATGGCCTGGACTTCCGACCGCTCAATGAGCCCTGCCAGGCCAACGGGAAGAGTTACCAGCGTTCGCAAAGCATCAGCCGGACGGAAGCGGGTAAGAACCGGGCCTACGTGGACGTAAAATTTGCTTACCCTAAAGTCTGTACGGAGGAGTCTATCTATTACCGCGTCAATCTCAGGAGGCTGGGCGGCCGCTGGCTCATCGACGATTGGACCTATTCAGACGGCATGACGCTAACGCGGGAAATGAGGAAGAATTGAGGCATTGAGGCCATTGAGTCATTGCGTGATTGAATCATTGCGTGATGGGGTCATTGAACCAACGAGGTTCACAGGGGCTGAGCGGCTGGATTTGAAGAAATCGCTAAATCACCCAATGGCTCAATGACCCAATGTCCCAATGTCCCAGTGACTCAATACTTCGGTTCGTTGCAATCATCTTGTCTAGTACTTGCATTTCACAGTAGTCTAAGACTCCCAGGGTCATTATTCTTTTCGCATTCTTAGACGACTTCAGAGAAAGGAGCCTATCAAGTGGGGGAATCAATAGGGCTCTCAATCCGCTCGCATCTGGTCGGCACCACGGCGGTGATCTACGCGAGCGACTATCTGAACAAGCTCACGGGCGAGAGAATTGAGCGGGAATGTAAAGACCGGCTCAACTCGGGCTGCCGTGCGCTCGTCATCGATTTCAGCGATACGCAACTCGTCAACAGTATCGGCATCTCCATCTTGATGGGCATCATTGACATCGCCGAAAAGAGCGATGCTCGCGTCGTATTTGCCGACGTCAATAATCAGACAATGCAATTGTTTGAAATGCTGGGACTGACTCGTCACGTCGTGCTCGCCAAAAACGAACAGGAAGCACTCACAACCCTCACCGGCTTCGGCGCGCAAACCAAGGCGATCAGTCACTAGAGAATAAATGGATCCAACTTCCCAAAAGCTTGTTCACAGTTTTGGTGCGCTTGCTGACCTCGGCCAGGAAATCGCCAACCCCAATGAGTTTCACGAGATGGTGCGCACGTCTTTGCACCTGCTTCTGGGTACGCTTGCAATTCGCCGCGGCGCCGTCGCGCAATGCCTGTCGGGCAAAGAAGAGACTGAATGTCTCGCTGTTTGGGGATTAGGGGACAAATTTCGCAGCTGTCTCACCATCAATGAAACTGAGCGCCGCGCGTTTCTCACCTCGGGCCTGAGCAAGCTGAACATCGAAGAACGTAATCCGTACTTCTCGGATTTTTTAGATAGGCATCACGATGAGTTGCATACTCAAGGAATCGAGTTAGTGATTCCCATGGTGGTCCGGGGTGAGCTCACCGGGCTGGTGCTACTTGGCGGCAAAGCGAGTGGGGAAGACTTTAGCGACGACGATCTCGCAGTGATCCGCGCGATGGTGCGGCACGTCGGCGTCGGAATCCATACGCACCAGCTTTTTGACCAGGTAGAGCAACGCGCCGAGGAGAATCGCCGGCTCTACGACGACTTGCGGGCAATCTATCGCGACACGGTGCGCGCCTTTGCGACGGCAATCGACATTAAGGACAAATACACACAGGGCCATTCGGAACGTGTCGGCAGGTACAGCGAGATCATCGCGCGCGAGCTTGGCTGGGAGGAGGAAGAGGTCGAGGGCATTGCTATCGCCGGCTACCTTCATGACATCGGCAAGCTCGTGGTCGAGCGCGACATCATTAACGCGCCTTACAAGATTGATGCGAAGCAGTCGAGCGAACTGAATCGTCACCCGGTAGCGGGTTTTGAAATCCTGGCTCCGATTCAACACCCTTACGCCGATATTCCCCTAACCGCGAAGTATCACCATGAACGAATGGATGGTCGCGGTTATCCGGACGGACTCAGTGGTGAACAAATTCCCCTCGGAGCGCGGATCGTCAGTCTTGCCGATTCTT
>DASSCX010000202.1:0-8348 GCA_035697425.1 Pyrinomonadaceae bacterium
CGAGTGATCCCAGGCGCCGAAGACGAATTGGCTTTGCTGGCGCACTCCTTCAATCAAATGACAGCACAACTTGAGGAGAACCGGCGCCGCATCGACGCCGGTTCAGCGGAGCTGCGGGACAAGAACCTTGCTCTTGAAGAGCGACGAAATTATATCGAGACCGTTTTGCAGTCGCTCACCACCGGCGTCGTTTCTCTCGACGAAGAAGACCGGGTGACAACAATCAATCCCGCAGCAGCTCGCATGCTGCGTCTGAGCCGCCCGCAACTCGATAACTCATTG
The DNA here is from genome assembly GCA_035697425.1 of Pyrinomonadaceae bacterium. Lineage (GTDB taxonomy): Bacteria > Acidobacteriota > Blastocatellia > Pyrinomonadales > Pyrinomonadaceae > PSRF01. The sequence continues at coordinate 283 of DASSCX010000202.1, forward strand.
CGACTGGATCAATTGCTCGGCGCTGAAGACCATGTTGTTCTGGAACGACTGCTACGCCGGGCTCGTCGCAGCGGGCATGCAACGGAGCAGGGGCAACTAACAGGCGCGGGAACAGTCGAAAGCGGATCGCTTCCGGTCGCGCTGACGGCGACAGCGTTCCACGATCCCAAGGTGGTGGGAGGCTCGGGTCAGGGAGTGGTGTTTGTGATTGAAGATCTCTCAGAACTCCTCGCTGCGCAGCGTGCAGCCGCCTGGAGTGAAGTGGCGCGACGTATGGCGCACGAGATCAAGAATCCGCTCACGCCGATCCAGCTCTCCGCCGAACGGATTGCCAGGAGCTTTCATAGAAACGGCGGGACTGAGAGTGCAAACGGTTCCAATCAGAACGGAACCGGAGCGGGGGCGGGTGAGGTGGCGAGCGCGGGCGTGCACGACGCCAGTCGCATTGCGACCGTGATCGACGAGTGCACTGAAACGATTACGCGAGAGGTCGCGGGCTTGAAAGCGATGGTTGACGAGTTTTCCCGCTTCGCACGCTTGCCGCTCGCGCGGCTTGAGCCTGCGAATTTAAATGAGATCGCTCTCACTGCGGTGGCGTTATACGAAGAACGTCTCAACGGCGTGGAGCTAGAAACCAAGCTCGACCCGCAGATGCCGGTTGCCTCGCTGGACTCCGAGCAATTGCGACGAGTGTTCGTGAATCTGATTGATAATGCGCTCGCGGCCCTCGCGAATATTGCTGATGAGCGGACGATCACAGTAGAAACGAAATATGACAACACGCTCGGAGTGTTGACGGCGGAAGTGAGAGATACGGGACAGGGAATTCGGGCAGCAGATTTTAGGCGACTCTTCCAACCCTATTTTTCGACACGCGGCGGTGGCACCGGTCTAGGACTGGCGATCGTGCAGCGAATAATTTTGGAGCATCACGGACGCATTCGTGCTGAGGCTAATATCCCGCGGGGTGCTCGGTTTATCATCGAGATTCCTAAAACATAAAAACGAACTTAGTACTTTGTGCTCTGTACTTTGTTCTTCTAGCCCATCTTGAACGTTCATCTGGATGATTCAAGCACCGCCACACGAACAAAGCACAAAGTACAAAGCACCAAGTACGAGAAGACGAACCTTTGCAAAAATAGATTCAAGTTAATTAACAGTGGATTCAATCTTGATCGTTGATGACGAGCGTGGAATACGCGACACGCTGCGCGCGGTGATGAGCGACGAAGGTTTCGCTATCGAGGCCGTGGCGAGCGGTGAGGACTGTCTGAAAGCCGTCGAACGGCGCGCCTACGACTGTATCCTGCTCGATGTCTGGTTGCCGGGAATCGATGGTCTTGAGACGCTCAAACAACTTCGAGAAGCGGGAGCGGATTCGGCGGTAGTGATCATCTCAGGTCATGGGAACGTGGAAACGGCGGTGCGTGCCACCAAACTCGGCGCTTTTGATTTCATCGAAAAGCCGCTCTCAATCGAGAAAACCGTCTTGACGGTGCGCAATGCGTTGCGCCAAAGACGGCTGGAATTGATGAATGCCGAAATGGCGGCCGAACTTGCCAAAGAGCACACCTTGGTTGGCGATTCGGTCGCCATGCGGGCTTTGCGCAAACAGATCTCGATTGTGGCGCCAACGGATGGTCGCGTTTTGATCTATGGCGAGTCGGGAACCGGAAAGGAATTGGTTGCGCATGCGATTCACGCGCAATCGGCGCGGGCTGCAGCTCCCTTCGTCGAAGTAAATTCAGCGGCGATTCCGGAGGAGTTGATTGAATCGGAATTGTTTGGCCACGTGAAAGGATCATTTACAGGCGCGACGACAGCAAAGAAGGGAAAGTTCGAATTGGCTGATGGCGCCACGCTATTCCTGGACGAAGTTGGTGACATGAGCGCGAAGGTCCAGGCGAAGGTTTTGCGCGTGCTCGAGGAACAGCGGTTTGAGGCCGTGGGCAGCGGAACGGCAATCAATGTCGATGTGCGGGTAATCGCGGCCACAAACAAGCGGCTCGACCTCGAGATCGAACAGGGAAAGTTTCGCGCGGATCTCTTTTATCGACTCAATGTCATTCCCTTTGAACTTCCCCCGTTGCGCGAGCGGCCCGAGGATGTGCCGATGCTGGTCGAACATTTCAACCTTCACTATTCGGTTCCTTATGGAAAGGATCCGAAGCAGTTTTCAGCGGAGGCGATCACAGAATTGCAGAGCTATTCCTGGCCGGGCAATGTGAGGGAATTGCGAAACACGGTAGAGCGGGTGGTGATCATGCATCCGGGCGTGAAGGTGGCAGCGAACGATTTACCAGTAGGTGGGAAAGCCGAAGCGCCAGTGGCTTCTTTTCGCTTTCCTTCGTTTAAGGAGGCCACTGATGCCTACCATCGCGCCTTTATTCAAAGAAAACTGGAGGAGGCGGAGGGAAATGTTTCGCGGGCGGCCGAGTTGATGGGCGTGGATCGCAGCCATCTCTACCGCCGGATGCGGACGCTGGGGATTCAAGTTCGGGAACGAAGCGCGTGAAACCAATTTTTAATCTTTTGGTCATGATGCCGTGCGGCATTACCCAAGAGTCCTGAGCTGGCATCGATCGGCTTTGCCGCCGGATGTGGGGCGTGGCTGCGCCGCGCCTGAAAGGCCTCGATTGGTATGGGGCTCTGCCCTTCGTTTGGGCTGCGCCCTCCGATAATTCCCAGGGCCGAGCCCGTACCAAGGGCATAGCCCGGATCTCTAATCCGACGCGCTGGCGCGGCAGAGCCGGCGCCACACATCCGGCGGCAAAGCCGAACGCTCTCACTAATCTGAGTTTTGAGGCAAAGCCTAGCCTGGCTACTGGATACTGCTTTCGGTCAACGAGCATCAAAGCTCCAGCTAGAAGGAAACGCGCGTTGACTTACAGGCGCGGATGCCGTATCAGTTATTGACACGCAAGATTGCGTGTTCTCAATTGCTCGAGAGGAATTATGGATTTTACGACTAAAGAATTATTGAAACGCTACGCCAAGCTGGCAATCGGTCAGCCGTTCGCGCCGGTATTGCTGAACATCCTTGTGACTTCCGTTTGCGATATGCGCTGCACACACTGTTTCTTTACGGATGAGCTCGACGATCGGCCGCGCAAGAAGCTGCAAATGAAAACGCACGAGATCGAAAAGATCTCCGAGACGTTGGGCGGCAATCTGGGCGTGTTGATCCTCGCCGGCGGCGAGCCGTTTACCCGTAAAGATCTGCCCGAGATTGCCAAGGCATTTCATACAAATAACAAGCTGGAATCGATCTACATCATGTCTAACGGCCAGATTCAGAAACGAATCTTTCCGGATGTGACGCGCATTCTCGAAGAGTGTCCGAATCTGAGTGTTACCGTAGCTCTCGGTATTGATGGCCTAAAAAACCAGCATGAAAAGATTCGTCAAAAACCGGGATCTTGGGATATCGCGATTGATACGGCTCGCCAGCTTCAGGCGATCAAGAAAGAGTATCCGCAACTCGATGTGCAGACGTGCACCTGTTTTATGAATTCCAATCAGGACACGATTTTCGAGTGGTACGACTTCCTAAAATACGACTTGAGGCCCGACAAGGTGAACTTCAACTACATTCGTCCACCTTCGGCCGATCCCGTCGAGCTGGAGATCGATCATTCGCGTTATGCGAAGCTGGCCACGATGATTGACGATGATTCTCGTCATGCGGCGCTGAAGAACAACTACGGTGGTAAGGCTGGATTCTTCAAGGCTGCGATCGACATCTACATGCACGGGCTGATCGCTAAGACACAGGAAACACAACAGGCGCAGATGACTTGTTACGCAGGCACGGCCGGTGGCGTGATATATGACGAAGGCACTGTCTCCTCTTGCGAAAACTTGGCTCCCATCGGCAATCTGCGAGACTTCGATTGGGATTTCCAAAAGCTCTGGTTATCGCCAGCAATGAAAGAACGACGCAAGAAGGCTGCTGACGGTTGTTTCTGTACGCATGAGTCGAACAGTTACTACCCGTCTTTGGCTTTCAATCCGAAACATTTGATTCAGATCAAGAAACTTGAGCGCGAGATGAAGAAGGCGCGCAAGGAGCTCGATCGCCTTGGCAGTGAGGTTGGCGGAGTGACAGTGAGAGCCTAAGGGGATTGGGATTGGCGATTGCCGATTGTAGATTGCGGATTAAGTACAAAGACCTAAGACCAAAAACCCAAGTTCAAAGCACAAAGTTCAAAGCTCAAAGCTCAAATTAAATGTTCCGATCCCGCGGTCCAAAAATACTGATCATTTCCTCCGACACAGGCGGTGGCCATCGTTCGGCCGCGGCAGCGATCGTCGCGGGCGTGCATAAGTTTTTTGAAGGGCAATCCTACGCAGTGCGGGTAGTGCGCGCGATCGAAGAGTCGCATGCCATCACCGAGAAGTTAGTCCGAGTTTATAACTGGCTCTTACGTAACCGTCAGAACTGGATGAAGTATCTGTACTGGGTTGTAAACCGTTTTCGTCCGGAGACTCGTGAGTTTTTTCATCGCCGCTGTATTGGCTATTGCGCTGAACTCTTTGAACGTTGGTGCCCACATGTAGTTGTCAGTGTTCATCCCCTCACACAACACATTTTTGCCAGAGTCTTACGTGAGCTCGGTGTCGCCGATCGCATTCCTCTCGTTTCCGTGGTGACAGATCCCTCCTACGGGTTCTGGAGGGGTTGGGCTTGTGACGACGTGTCGCTTTATCTAGTGGCCAGCGAAGAGGCACGTCGCCAATTGATCGATTACGGAATCTCGGCGGAACGCATCAAGGTTTCGGGCATGCCGGTGCATCCAAAGTTCGCCTATCCGGGTGAGGAGGCTGCTCGCGCTGCTCGCCGGGCACTGGACTTGGATCCGGAAAAGTTCACGGTGTTTGTAAACGCAGGTTGGGAAGGGGGCGGTAACATTCCGCAGATCTTCCGCGAGCTGGTGCGCGGCAAGCTGGATGTTCAGGCAATCTTTCTCGCGGGACGAAACGCCGAGCTACGAACCGAAGCCGAATCGCTGTCGGCTGATGCTATGTTTCCCGTGCGCGTAATCGGTTACTCGGAACAGGTTGAGCAGTTGATGAGCGCAGCTAATGTGATGATCTCAAAGCTTGGTGGCCTCACCACTTTTGAAGCTCTTGCCTGTCGCTTGCCGATAATTGCCGACGCCATCACGCCGCCGATGCCGCAGGAAGCTGGGACAGGAAACATGCTTACCAAGCGCGGCGCGGGCATTTTGTTGGAGCGGGCTTCCGATATCGTTCCGGTGATTCGCCGGATGGTGGAAGACACTGCACATTACTCGGCGATGCGTGCAGCCACTGTAGGCCTGGCAATTCCCAATGCGACCAAACACATTGTAGAAGAGATCGTTGCTCTGATTCCCGCTTCGGTCAGTACACCCGACGAAAGTATCCCCGAGGTCCTTTCCGCTTGAGTCCGTTGACTGGCACGGCTTTTCAGGATTTAATTCCCAAAAGAAATAACTCAAAAAACTTCTTGCCCGCTTGCGCGTGTCGAGCGGGCTTTTTAGGAGACTGATAACTGGTGAGCTTGCTGCTTGAAGGAAAACGTGCGTTCGTGACTGGCGGAACGCGCGGTATTGGCGCGGCTATCTGCGAGATTTTTGCTCGCGAGGGCGCCGATGTCGCATTTAACTACGGCGCGCGCGATGACTTGGCCGAGATGACGCGCAAGAAAATCGAAGCCTACGGGCGGAAAGCGCTAAGCTATAAGATTTCCGTCACCGATCGGTTAGGCCTCAAAAAATTAACGCGTGAACTAGTCGAAAAGTGGCAAGGAATCGACATCCTGGTTAACAACGCCGCGATCAATCGCGGGGATAATTTCGCGACCACAACGGATCGCGCCTGGGACGAAGTAATCAACACGAACGTAGGCAGTCTCTTCGCAGTTACGAAACCAATTTATAAGCAGATGATCCGCCAACGAAAGGGAGCCATCCTCAATATCACTTCCATCGGCGCTATTCGCGCGTTGCCCACGGCAGTCCACTACGCCACGTCTAAGGCAGCGATGATTGGATTTACGAAGTGCCTCTCACGCGAGGCTGGAACGTTTGGCGTTAAGGTCAACGCCATCGCCGCCGGGATATTCGATACGGAATTAGCGCAGGCTTTGCCAGATCGTCTCTTGCAGATGCATGACCTTTGGGTGTCTGCCGGACGGTTGGGGAAGCCTGAGGAGCTAGCGGAGTATGCGGCGTTTATGGTGAGTGACCGAAACAGTTTTATGAATGGCGAAGTGGTGATCGTTGACGGCGGCACCGTTACTTAAACCACGTCTCTGGGCAGGTCTCAAGTCTCAGGTCTCAAGTCTCAAGTCTCAGGTCTCATGCTCCTGATCTGACATCTGAAATCTGATGTCTCATGACTCAGGTCCAGTTTTAGGATTCTCAATCGCGGTTAATCTCTTACCGAAATCCCGCAGCGTGCGCTGCATCTCACCGAGCCGGCGAAAAGCTGCGGTTGAACGCAACCACTCCTTATTGTCAAAAGCAGGAATTCCAGAAATTACCTTGCCCGCAGGTATGTCATGACTGGTCGCGCTTTTAGCCGTAATGACTACGTCGTCGCCAATCTTAAGATGACCAGCAACCCCTGCCTGGCCTGCAAGAATCACCCGACTGCCTATATGCGAGCTGCCGGCCAGCCCCACCTGCGCGCACAGGAGAGTATCTTCGGCCACTGTGCAGGAATGACCAATCTGCACGAGGTTGTCGATCTTAGTGCCGCGTCCGATGCGTGACTCGCCGACAGAAGCGCGGTCGATGGTGGTTCCGGCGCCAATTTCTACATCGTCCTCGATCAGCACGCGTCCTGTCTGCGGAATCTTCAGCCAACGTCGCTCCTCATCCTTCGCATATCCAAATCCATCGCAACCTACCACCACATTGTTATGTATGATCACGCGCTTACCAATCACTGAACGCTCTCGAATTACCGTTCCGGAATGAACAACTGAATCTTCTCCGATCGTCACGTCCTGATAGATGGTCGTGTTGGGATAGATGCGTACGCCCGGCTCGATTCTCACTCGCGGGCCGATCACCGTACACGCGCCAATCCAAACGTCACTTGCAACCACTGCGGTCTCGTCAATGACCGCTGTCGGATGTATTCCTGGCGGGATGTAAGGTTCGGGGTGAAACAAACGCAGCGCGCGAGTGTAGGCGAGGTAGGGATCTTTGGCGCGCAAGATCGGCATCTCTCTTTCAATTTGCGCATCTTCCGCGGCATAGATCGCCGACGCCGCAGTGTCATTTACGCGTGGCGTATAACGAGGATTCGCCAGGAAGCTAACGTCGCCAGAACGAGCATCGTCTAGTCCCGCAGCACCGATGATTTCCGTGTTTGCATCACCCTCGACGCGCGCGCTGGTTAGCGCGGCAAGTTCGGAAAGTTTCATGCGCTTGAGTTTAGCGCATAGGACTGCGCCGCGCACGGATTCACATTATTGAAACGGGATCGATTTCAAGATTGATAGCGCGGAGGTTTTGCCCCTGTTCAGCCACAGCAGCCATGGCGGTATCGACGACTTTGCGTAACTGCCGCCGGCTGCGGCTCTTCACTAGCAATTGAATACGATGTTCTCCTTTAAGTCGCGCGAGTGGGGCCGGTGCCGGGCCGAGAATTCTGCAGCTCCGTTCCTGATTGGCGAGGTCAAGTTCTTTTCGCAGCTCAAGTGCGGCTGCCCGAGTTTTCCCTAACCCCGTCCCGTGGAGCAACAACGAGGCGAGGGAAACAAAAGGCGGATAGCCGTGATTTTGGCGGTGGCGAATTTCTTCGCGATAGAAGCCGGCATAATCCTGCGCGCAGGCATGCCGGAGCGCGTAATGGTTCGGGTGATATGTCTGAATCAGAACCCGACCGGGCCTCTCGCCGCGGCCGGCGCGACCGGCAACCTGAGTAATCAGTTGGAAGGTTCTTTCCGCCGCGCGAAAATCTGGCAACGCCAGGCCCGCATCAACCGAGACTACGCCGACGAGAGTAACGTTAGGAAAATCGTGACCCTTCGCCAGCATCTGCGTACCCACTAACATGTCGATCTT
>DASSCX010000203.1:0-4939 GCA_035697425.1 Pyrinomonadaceae bacterium
TCCAACCAGGGCCAGTGGTAGGAAGAAGAGCGTTGAGTGGCGCTGGAATCTAAACATTTCTACTCCTTACTGTTTAGTCGCTACAGGGGTTCAACAGTTTCTGCAGAACTGCACCGCTTGATTCGAGAATTATTTGTCGAAAGGAAAAAAGGCTTAATAAGGGCCTGTTTCCATATCCATCTACACCAAAATCAGCGCTGAGTCCACCGTTCCTGCGGCTGCTTGGCTGTCTGCGCGAGCAGAAACGCGCGTTTGACTCAATATTGAATTTGGCGTAGATACGAGATGCTCCCCTAAGTTCAGATCCGAACGAATCTCAAATGAAAACGATCATCATCGTCGGATTTACCCTTCTTTGCGTCGCGCAAACGGGCTGTTTTCGTAAGGCCGCGCCACAAGCCCAAACGAACGTTCCCTCCGGAATCGTCGGCAGTGTGGAAGCGGATCGAGCCGAAGCCCGAACTCTCCTCGCGAAGGGCCGTGAGCTCTACCGGAACGACGAAGATGACGAAGCGTTGAAGGCGTTTCAGCAAGCAGTGAAGTTGGACCCAGAATTGGCCGAGGCCCACTTTCGTCTCGGTCTAACCTATGACGCGCTGGGTCAGGAGCAGGAAGCAGAAGACGCTTATAAGAAAGCGGTTGAGACTTACAAGAAGTATCTTGCGATTGAGGGAAATCTCGACGAGGCGGAGGCCCATTACAATCTCGGTCAAACTTATAACGGTCTTCATCTTTACACCGAGGCGGTCAGGGAGTATCGACAGGCGATTAAAACTAAACCTGACGATGCTGCAATTCATTACGACTTAGGTTTGGCGCTAATGAGATTGGCGCAGTACGATCAGGCCGCTGCAGCATTCTCGAAGTCGTTGGAGCTTGATCCGCAGAATTATCGCGCCGAAGACTCACTGGCTGAAGCTCAGGAAGGGATTACCAGAATTCGTACGGGCAAGAAGCACCAGGAAGATTTATTGAAGAAAAAGAAATTGAAAGAACAGGAAGAAGAGGAAGGTGGGGAAACCCCAGCTCCAAAAAACGTGAATACTCGTAAGCCTGTTTAGACTCTGGTTGGGTTTCATCTGTTCATCTTTGAAGGAGAGTAGTTAATGGCCACTTATACACCACCGCCATATTTCCCTCAGGGTTCGCTGGCGCCTCCCGATGCCAACCGTTACAAGCGATTCAAACTGGCGATGTTTGGGGTCGGGGTCTTACTCGTAATCCTTATGGGAGCTGCGGGCATCGGTCTCTGGTATCTGGCAAAGTGGATCTGGTAGGTCGCTCTCCTTCTAAAAAAGCCTACCGGGGCTTCAAGCGCAGCCCCACTGCGCTTGACAGATATTGACTCAATCCTTATAGTCTCCCGTTTCGGACTGACAGTCTGAAGTCAACAATGCAACGTCTGGTTGGTTCTGTCGGTGTGGAGGCGTTGCTCGGCTGTTCTTGCGGCCGTTTGACAATTATTGTGGCGTAAAATGCTGGCGAACACGGGGGCCTCGGCCTTCGTTCCCGCGCCAGCGCGCTTGGAAGGGGAACCACCCTTCGTCCTTTTGCGACGCTACAGAAAAGTTTCGGCTCCAGGGAAGCCATCATCCACGCCCGCGCTGCGAATTCAGAACATCCCTATCAACAATTAGAAACAGGGCAGTCGCCTGCGCTGACTGCCGGACTTGTTCCGGAAAGAGGCAGGCAGTGCCCTTTTGCGCTCTGCGATAAGGCGCGGCCGGAAATAGGCCAGTCAGCAAAGAATAAGGAAAAGAGCAGTGCCGACAATTAACCAACTTGTTCGCAAAGGCCGGCAGGCAGTGAAGTACAAGACTGCAAGTCCGGCGCTTCAAAGTTCGCCGCAAAAGCGCGGAGTTTGCACACGTGTCTATACGCAAACACCGAAGAAGCCAAATTCCGCGTTGCGCAAAGTAGCTCGTGTCCGGCTCACCAATGGAATTGAGGTGACGACTTACATTCCTGGTGTTGGCCACAATTTGCAGGAGCACTCGATTGTCCTGATTCGTGGAGGTCGTGTGAAGGACCTGCCTGGCGTGCGCTATCACGTGATCCGCGGAACGTTGGATTCCGTTGGCGTTTCAGATCGCAAGCAGGGTCGTTCGAAATACGGCGCCAAGCGTCCCAAGGCGGCAGGGAAATAATGATGATTGATGAATGCGGAATGCTGAATTAAGAACTTCAGCGTTCATCATTCCGCATTCCGAGTTGAACAAATATGCCAAGACGAAGAGTTGCCGAACGAAGAGAAGTACTTCCGGATCCCATCTATAACAGCCCGCTCGTAACGAAATTTATTAGCGGTGTTATGTGGGGCGGCAAGAAGTCGGTTGCCGAGAATATTTTTTACGACGCCATGCGCCAAATCGGCGCCAAGACCGGTGAGGAGCCCTTAAAGGTTTTTAAGCGCGCGATCGACAACGTCAAACCGACCGTCGAAGTGAAGTCACGACGCGTTGGTGGCTCAACTTATCAGGTGCCAATTGAAGTTCATCAGGAGCGGCGCGGTGCCTTGGCAATTCGTTGGATTGTTTCTTACGCGCGCGGACGCGGGGAAAAAACGATGACTGATCGTCTGTCGGCCGAGATTCTGGACGCGGCAAATAATCGCGGCAACGCAGTTAAGAAGAAAGAGGATACGCACCGCATGGCCGACGCTAATAAGGCTTTTGCGCATTACAAGTTTTAGATTCGATTCACGAAAGATGGCTAAGCAAGATCTAAATCTGACGCGGAATATCGGCATCATGGCTCACATCGATGCTGGAAAGACCACGACTACCGAGCGCGTTCTCTACTACACGGGCATCACCCACAAGATTGGCGAAGTGCACGAGGGAACGGCGACGATGGACTGGATGGAACAGGAGCAGGAGCGCGGTATTACCATCACCAGCGCTGCCACCACCTGTTTCTGGGAGCGGAACGGCGTCGATCACCGCATCAATATCATCGATACTCCGGGCCACGTCGACTTTACAATGGAAGTTGAGCGTTCGTTGCGCGTGCTCGACGGTGCCGTAGCCGTATTCGATGGCGTCGCCGGTGTCGAGCCGCAGTCAGAGACTGTTTGGCGCCAGGCCGATAAATACCAAGTCCCGCGTATTTGCTTTATTAATAAGCTTGATCGCGCTGGCGCTTCCTTCGATCGTTCGTTTGAATCAATCATCACCCGCCTTGGTGCTAACCCCGTCGCGCTACAGATTCCTATTGGACTTGAAGATCAGTTTAAGGGCGTGGTCGATCTGATCGCGATGAAGGCGCTCGTCTGGAACGACGAAAGCAAGGGTTCCGAATACGAAACAACCGACATCCCAGCTGATCTGCAGGATGCCGCGGCAGCCGCTCGTGAAAAGTTAATCGAAGCTGTGGCTTCGGTCGACGATGGCCTGATGCACAAGTACATCGAAGGCGAGCAGATTTCGGAAGCGGAAATTCGTAAGGCGCTGCGTAAAGGAACGATCGAGTTAAAGATGGTTCCGGTAGTCACCGGATCAGCATTCAAGAACAAGGGTGTACAGACGCTGCTTGACGCCGTAGTTGATTATCTTCCTTCGCCGCTTGATGTCCCCCCAGTTGAAGGCACGAATCCTAAGAATGGACAGACTGAAGCACGACCGCCTGAAGCCTCGGCGCCGTTCGCGGGTCTGGTCTTCAAGATCATGGCCGACAAGCACCTGGGTCAGTTGTCATTTGTTCGGCTCTACAGCGGCACGATCAAGGCGGGCTCCTACGCGTACAACCCTATTAAAGATACCAAGGAACGCGTCGGGCGTTTGATGCGCATGCATGCGAACAAACGCGAGGACATCGACGAAGCGAGTGCCGGCGAAATCATCGCTATCGGCGGCATGAAGCAGGTAACTACGGGCGACACAGTTTGCGATGAGAACAAGCCGATCATTCTCGAGAGGATGGAGTTTCCAGCGCCTGTTATACGCGTCGCAGTCGAACCGAAGACCCGTCAGGATCAGGACAAGCTGGGCGTCGCCTTATCGCGCCTTGCTCAGGAAGATCCCTCGTTCAATGTTTCCACCGACCAGGAGACCGGGCAAACAATTATTGCCGGCATGGGCGAGCTTCATCTTGAGATCATCGTGGATCGCATGAAGCGCGAGTTTGGCGTGGAAGCGAATGTCGGTAAACCTCAGGTCGCTTATCGCGAAACGATTACCCAGGCGGCACCGGGTAAGGAAATCTACAAGAAGCAGACGGGTGGACGCGGCCAGTTCGGCCATGTCGAAATTGAGATCGAGCCGGCCCCCGGCGAAGGTTTTGTTTTCGAGAACGAGATTACAGGCGGCGCAATTCCCCGAGAGTTTATCAAGCCGGTCGAGCAGGGAATCAGAGATGCGATGGAGCGTGGCTTCCTGGCTGGTTATGAGCTCGTCGACATTCGCGTGCGGCTGCTTGACGGTGGTTATCACGAAGTCGACTCTGATGAGCGTTCATTCCACATAGCCGGTTCGCTGGCATTTCAGGATGCAGTCCGCAAGGCCAAGCCGGTCCTGCTGGAACCGATCATGCGCGTTGAAGTTGTGACGCCTAACGATTACACCGGACCAGTGAACGGCGATTTAAGTTCACGTCGCGGCCGCATTGAAAGCATGGAGCCGCGCGTCGGTGGCGCTCAGGTCATCACTTCTTTTGTGCCGCTTTCGGAGATGTTTGGCTATACCACTGATTTGCGTTCGGCTACCCAGGGACGCGCAACGTCAACAATGCACTTCGAGCGTTATGAGCAGGCGCCCAAGAATATTGCGGAAGAAGTAATCGCAAAAGTTCAGGGTGTCGCCAAGTAAGGAGCAAAGAGAATGTCTAAGGAAAAATTTGACCGCAGTAAGCCGCACGTGAACATAGGTACGATAGGGCACGTGGATCACGGGAAGACGACGTTGACGGCGGCGATCACGAAGGTGTTGGGGAAGAACAACCC
>DASSCX010000204.1:0-5380 GCA_035697425.1 Pyrinomonadaceae bacterium
CAACAGTAATCAGAAGGTCTACTCCGGAGTAGATATCGCAGCAGTCGAATCGACAAAGCCAGCAATCGCAAACAACGCTCATGACGTCGGAATCGTCCAGGCAGCATATGCGTCTAAACCAGGAACGGTCACCGATCCGAAGTTTGCCGTGCTGGACCTGCCCAACGATCCACATCCAACCGGGGTCAAGCCTCCGTGGTTCCTGCGCACCACGAACGAAGCTCGACAATTTCTGGTAGAAGCCGAAGCGATGGCGCGCGCTTGTGCTGCACCAGGAGCACCCTGTGCTATGAGGGGTTCGGTCCTTTCCTCGCTAAACGGGCCTGCCGGTTCCGTGGCGGCGCCGCAATTTACGGTGGTAAAGGGGGATTGCAATTTAGACGGCGGCGCCGGGTTGCTGATTGTTACTGGTGCGCTGACGATGAATGGCAGCCGCTCTTTTAGCGGCCTGATTCTCGCATTGGGAGCTGGGCAAGTCCTAAAAACGGGAGGCGGAACTGGCGATTTGTTGGGAGCGTTAATGATTGCCAGATTCGGTGCCACCGGTAATTTCCTCGAACCAAGCTTCGTGGTTACCGGCGGTGGCACTTCAAACCACCAGTATGATTCAAGGGCTATTTTGAACGCGATGGTGATGTCCGGTCCGACTGTATTGGGGATTGCGGAACGATAAACACGAGTCCACCTCAATTAATTAGCGCGGATGGTTAAGGCCGTCCGCGCTTTTGGTTTTTGTAGGACCGGATTAAAAATGAGCAATGGCCTCGAGATGCCAGTGCAAAGGCCAAGACCAAAGTCCAAAGACTACCTGCTTGACACGGGTCTGCTTAGCGGGAATGATGAACCCGACGCCGACGCAAATCGCCTCGTCGTTCTTGCTGGCCCCTGACCCTGTCGCGCATGCCTGACATACTTCTCGTTGAAGACAAAGAAAGTCTACGCCGCGTTTTGCGTCTGACTCTCGAAAACGCCGGCTATTCAGTCACAGAAGCAGCCGACGCCCGCCTCGCCCTCAACGAAATCGCGAAGGCTCCTCATCGCATCGTGCTTACCGATTTGCGCATGCCAAACGGGTCGGGTCTGGACGTATTGCATGCCGCCCGCGCCGCTGATAGCGATGTACCAGTCATCGTGATGACGGCCTTTGGCTCCATCGATGAAGCTGTACAGGCAATGAAAGATGGCGCCCAGGACTTTCTTCAAAAACCAGTCGACTCCAATCATCTTCTCTTATTGGTAGAACGCGCCCTCGAACAGGCGCGCCTGCGCACCGAAAACATTCTCTTGCGGGAAGAATGGTCGCGCCGCTACGGGTTCCCGCGCATTCTCGGAGAATCGGAAGCAATCAAGCGCACCGTCGGCGAAACCCAACGCGTCGCGCCAACCGAAACCAACGTTCTACTACTAGGTGAATCTGGGACCGGAAAGGAACTGTTTGCGCGAGCGCTACATCATCTTTCTAACCGCCGTGAGAAACCATTCGTCGCTATCAACTGCGCGGCTATCCCCGAAACACTTATCGAAAACGAATTGTTCGGCCACGAGCGTGGCGCTTTCACCGGAGCCAGCGATCGGCGACTCGGGAAGTTTGAACTGGCGGCCGGAGGTACCGTCTTCCTTGACGAGATAGGCGAACTACCGCTCGCCGTACAGGGGAAGCTGCTGCGCGTAATTGAAGAGAAGACTGTCGATCGGATCGGGGGGCGAGCACCTTTGCCCGTCGATGTCCGGATTGTCGCCGCCACCAACAAAGATCTAAAGGCGGCTGTGGAAAAGGGTGAGTTTCGCGGCGACCTCTTCTTTCGGCTTGCGGTCTTTCCGATCGAGATTCCGCCATTACGCCAGCGTGATAACGACGTATTGCTGCTGGCGCGAGATTTTGCTGCTCAACTCGGCAAAGAGCTGCGCGGACGAGAGGCGACCCTCAGCGACGATTCTCTGCGTGCGTTGCAAGCACATCATTGGCCCGGGAATGTGCGAGAACTCGAAAATGCAATTGAACGGGCCTGCATCCTGACTGATACGATGCAGTTGGAACCGAGGGACCTGGGCCTCGTAGAACCTGGCAGCGAAGCTGCGGAGCAGTTGCAGTCACTTGATATGAGCGGCACGCTCTTCGAAGTAACCCAACGCGCGATTCGGTCTATCGAACGTCGCAAGATCGCCGCCGCGTTAGCAGCCAACGAAAATAATAAGGCCCGCACCGCGGAAGATCTGGGCGTAAGTTATAAGACTCTGCTAACAAAATTGAAGGACTACGATCTCTGATCAGAGATGAACGACGCTCCCGAACCGCAGCCACCTGCCCCGGCTTCCGAAGCTGAATCCATCGGTGTTCATCACGACGCGGGAGCTATAGCCGGCGAAACTTTGGAACCGGCGACGGCGGCAACCTCAGCTCCGGACAGTGATCGGGGAACACAAAAACACCCAGGTACCGGGCGTTCCGCCTTCTTCGTCGGCGCCGGCATTCTCCTTAGCCGGATTGTAGGACTAATCCGCCAGCGCATCTTTGCCCACTACTTCGGCACCTCCGCCGCAGGTGATGCCTTCAGCGCCGCGTTTCGGATTCCTAACTTTCTGCAAAATATCTTTGGTGAAGGCGCTCTCTCAGCTTCATTTATTCCCGTTTACGCGAAACTGCTAGCTGCTGATGACGAAGCCGAGGCTTCCCGCGTCGCGAACGCGGTGCTCGGGTTGCTCGCTTTAGTTACGTCCCTGATCGTCCTGGTTGGTGTCCTTACCACGCCCTACCTGATCGACCTTATTGCTCCCGGATTCTCGGGGGAGACGCGCGAACTGACGATCCGGCTCGTCAAGATTCTCTTTCCCGGAGCAGGCTTGCTAGTTCTCTCGGCGTGGTGTCTCGGTGTCCTTAACAGCCACCACCGCTTTTTTATTTCTTACACCGCACCGGTTGTTTGGAACCTCGCCATCATCGGCGCGCTGATTATTTTTGGAAACAAGGTCGGTCAGTTTCCCCTCGCGGAGTTCACAGCGTGGGGCTCCGTGATCGGCAGCGCCTTACAGTTTGGAATTCAACTTCCCACTGTCTTCAGACTAGTGGAACGGCTGCGTCCGGTGATTGATGTCGCAAATGCTCAAGTGCGAATCGTGGTCAGGAATTTCTTCCCAGTATTCATGAGTCGCGGCGTGATTCAGATTAGCGCCTTCGTCGATGCGATTCTCGCCAGCTTCCTACCGACAGGCGCCGTCGTCGCTCTCACCTACGCGCAGAGTCTCTACACTTTGCCTGTCAGCCTCTTCGGCATGTCGGTCTCCGCCGCGGAACTGCCGGCAATGTCCCGCGCTATCGGCTCCGATAAAGAAGTTGCACAAGTCCTGAGGTTGCGACTCGACGCAGGGCTGAAACGGATTGCCTTCTTTATCGTCCCTTCAGCAATGGCCTTTCTCGCGTTGGGAGATGTGATCGCTGCCGTGCTCTATCAAACCGGACGCTTTACACACGATGCCGCGATCTATGTATGGGCGATCCTCGCCGGCTCAAGCATTGGCCTATTGGCGGCTACTCTTGGCAGGCTCTACTCGTCAACGTATTACGCGTTGCGCGACACGCGCACCCCGCTGCTTTTCGCAATCATTCACGTTGCCCTCACCACGGTGCTTGGCTATCTCTGCGCGCTTCCGCTTCCCAGGTACCTGGGCCTTGATCCGAAGTGGGGTGTAGTTGGTTTGACTGCTTCCGCAAGCATCGCCGCCTGGATTGAGTTTGTCCTCCTGCGCAGAAGTCTTAACCGGCGCATTGGCCGCACCGGTCTACCCCTGAGCTATTTGGGCAAACTCTGGTTCGGAGCAATTGTCGGTGCGGGCGCAGGTTGGCTCGTAAAAAGCCTGCTCGGCCCTTTGCATCCGATTCCGCTGGCCGCAGTTGTCTTAAACGTCTTTGGACTCACCTACTTTGCGGTAACTGCCCTGCTTGGTGTCTCAGAAGTCCGGCAGCTGGCGCAGAGAGTGCTCCGGGTTGTGAGGCTGGGGAGAGGCTAATCTGGCCAAAATCCCTTAAATTCCCGGGTTTTCGAAAGCAAGAATTTTTTTGGAATTTTTCTGGAGAACTGAATTCATTAGCTCTTTACTTAGGACATCCTGGACAAAACGGACTGGTAAGCGGCAGGGGGCAGGCGGGGGGCTTGCAAAAGCAGGAGCAGGAGCAGGAGCAGGAGCAGCGTTAGCTGCTTTTTTTGTGTTTGTCAGTGCAGTGGGGAGCAATCTGGCTGTACCGCGTCCTCCTGCCCCTGCCCCTGCCCCCCGGCCCCTGCCCCTGCCCCTGCCCCTGCCCCTGTCCCCTGTCCCCTGTCCCCTGTCCCCTGCCCCTGCCACCTGCCCCTATCCCTGTCCCCCTGCCCTTGCCCCTGTCCCTGTCCCTGTCCCCTCGTCTGGTATCATCGGGCTTGTGCAACCCGTTATCTCAGCAGCGCAAATGCGCGAGATTGATCGGCTCACGACGACAGAGTTTGACACGCCGTCGTTGTTGTTGATGGAAGCCGCTGCCACTGCCAGTCTTCACGCTTTAACGCAAAGATTTTCCAACAACCTGGCCGGCAAGAAGGCGCGCGTGCTCTGCGGCCCCGGCAACAATGGTGGAGATGGCGCCGCGCTCGCACGCGCGCTCGCGCACGTCGATGTGCGGACTGAGGTGATCCTCTTTGGAAGAGTCGCGGAAACCAAGGGAGAGGCGCGGACAAACTTTGAGATTGTGCGTAGCCTTGCCAGCTTCGAGGCCGGATCAAAAGTTCGGCCGTCACCACTGAGCTTTGTCGAGTGTAGTTCGCTTGCTGACTGGGAAGAACTCGCGCGACCTCGTAAAGCCTACGACATCATCATTGATGCTCTCTTCGGAACCGGATTGACACGACCGCTTGTCGGAGTATTCCTCCAAGTTGTCGAGCATCTTGAGATGATCAGAAATGCACGCGCACGTTCAGGAGCGTTGCGGCCCTTCGTTCTCTCCCTGGACATTCCATCCGGACTGGACGCCGACCTGGCTTATCCCATCGGCGCGACGGTTCATGCTGATCTCACGGTGACATTCACTGCGCCCAAACCCGCGAATGTGTTGCCACCTGCCTCTCATCTCGGCGGTAAGTTGCTGGTCGCAAACATCGGCTCACCAGTTTCGCTTGTTGAAGCCGCACGTCCCGACTTATTTGTGACTGAGGAAAACGACGCGCGTGATTGGCTGGTAAGCACGCGGTACACGTCAGACTCTTACAAGAACACCCATGGACACGCGCTGATCATTGCCGGCTCACGCGGATACACCGGCGCGGCTGTGCTTTGCGCAAATGCAGCGATCCGTTCTGGGGCAGGACTTGTCACCGTAGGCACTCCAGTTTCAGCGCAGCCTGCCGTCGCCACGGCG
>DASSCX010000205.1:0-37498 GCA_035697425.1 Pyrinomonadaceae bacterium
ATAGTCGCAGCCGCGATCACGAACGGGGAGTTAGTAATCAAAGATTGTCAGCCGGAACACCTGACTAGTGTTATCGATCAATTACGTGAGGTTGGTGTGGAGATTGAGGAGTTAAATCAAAGCACCTTGTGTGTGAAACGGGGTGCGACTCTAAGAGCAAAGAACGTAACCACCGAGCCGCATCCTAAATTTCCCACTGACATGCAGGCCCAATACATGGCTCTGATGACTCAGGCTGAAGGCGAATCCGTAATCACGGAAACCGTTTTTGAAAACCGTTTCATGCATGCTTCAGAATTGCAGCGCATGGGTGCCCATATTCATTTGAACGGCCGGATCGCGACGGTCACTGGACCGACGAAATTGACGGGAGCCCCCGTGCTGGCTTCAGACCTGCGCGCCTCTGCATCCCTTGTACTGGCTGGATTAGTGGCGGAAGGGGAAACCATCATCGAGCGCGTTTATCACATTGATCGTGGCTATGAACGGATTGAAACGAAGCTGCGCGCGGTCGGAGCGAACATACAGCGTCTCAGAGAGTCGGTGACGGCGCCGCTCTCGGACGCTCCAGCCCCAGACGCCGCTGCGCTGGCGTCGTAAACTTTAACTCAATCATCAGATCCAAGGGACGAAAGAATGTCAGAATCAGGTTGTTTGTTTTGTCGAATTATTGCCGGAGAGATACCGGCCGAGTTGGTCCATCACGACGATCAGTGTGTTGTCATTCGTGACGTTAACCCGCAAGCACCGACACACCTCCTCGTGATTCCGCGCGAGCACTTGGAGTCGCTCGATGACGCGTCGCGACCTGACGAACTGATGTTGGGACATTTGCTGCGCATGGCAGCGAGGTTGGCGAATGAACAGGGACTAAGCGAGAGTGGTTACCGCACCGTCATCAATACCGGCGCGGGGGCAGGGCAATCAGTTTTTCATCTGCACGTACATCTCCTGGGTGGTCGGCCCATGAATTGGCCTCCAGGTTAGAGCGACTCCCGGGTTCAGCTACTCAGCTTTAGGTGCTACAGCGCGCACCGCTTCCGAAACCCCACTTTCATACTTCTTGAAGTTCTCGTTGAAACGTCGCGCAAGTTCGCGCGCTTTCTGATCGTATGCGTCTTTATCTGTCCAGGTGTTGCGGGGCTGGAGCACTTCCGCGGGAACTTCTGGACACGAAACAGGAACATGGACACCAAAAATGGGATCAGGTCGGGTTTCCACGTTCGCGAGCGCACCGCTCAAGATCGCGCGGATCATCGCGCGCGTATAGGAAATCTTCATGCGCTTGCCCACGCCATAGGGGCCACCGCTCCAACCCGTGTTCACCAACCAGCAGGCAGCATTGTGCTGTTCCATCTTCTTGCCGAGCAGATCGGCGTAAACGCCAGGATGGAGCACCATGAACGGCGCGCCAAAGCAAGTTGAGAAAGCCGCCTCCGGTTCTTTGACTCCTTTTTCTGTGCCCGCAACCTTGGCTGTATACCCGGAAAGGAAGTGATACATCGCTTGTTCGGACGAGAGGCGTGCAACCGGTGGCAACACCCCGAACGCGTCAGCGGTCAACATGATAATGTTTTGCGGATGCCCCGCATGACCTTCCGCCACAATGTTGGGAATACTTGTGAGGGGATAAGAAGCTCGCGTGTTTTCAGTTTTTGCAGCATCGTCCAAATCGATCTCGCGAGTGGCTGGATCAAAGACGACGTTTTCGAGAATTGTTCCGAACATTCTCGTCGTCCGGTAGATGTCCGGCTCCGCCTCCGCTGACAATTTGATCACTTTTGCGTAGCAGCCGCCTTCGAAATTAAACACGCCATTGTCTGACCAGCCGTGTTCGTCATCGCCTACTAGCATTCGTTCGGGGTCAGCGGACAAGGTTGTCTTTCCGGTTCCTGACAAGCCGAAAAAGATCGCCACATCACCTGCTGCACCAACATTGGCCGAGCAATGCATGCTCATCACACCGCGTTGCGGCAAAAGATAATTCAGGATTGAAAACACACTCTTCTTTGTCTCGCCCGCATAAGAAGTGCCGCCAATCAAAACCAGTCGTTGGCTGAAATCCATGAGAATAAAAGTCGGGGAACGCGTGCTATCGCGCTGCGGGTCGGCCTGGAAACTGGGAAAATTAATGATCGTGAATTCCGGATGGTGCGGACCTGTAGCGTCGGGATCGCTAATCAGCATGGTGCGAGCGAAAAGCGAATGCCAAGCGAGCTCGTTGATAATCCGCACGGGCAGACGATACTTGGCGTCGGCGCCGCCAAAAGTGTCCTGAACAAAAAGTTCGCGACCCGAGGCATGGGCCATCATGCGTTCTTTGAGAGCGTTGAATTTCTCTTGGGGAAAGTCTTTATTAACATCACCCCAGAAAACCTTGGCTTCACTCCCCGGCTCGCGCACGATCGCCTTGTCTTTAGCAGCGCGCCCGGTGTGCTCGCCGGTATCGACAATCAAGGCGCCGTGATTGGACAAAACGCCTTCATTTCTCCGGGCTACCTCCTCGTAAAGTTCTGGTGCGGTCAGGTTCCAGTAAACCTTGCTGGCACCACGGATTCCATAGTTCTCCAGTTCATAGCTCGTATTTTTACGACCAAGGTGGCCGGTAACTCGTTCAGTGCGAATAGAAGTCATAGATTCTCCGATTTGGTTTTAGAAATGCCGCGACGGATTTTTGCTGGCGTGGCTTTGTGGGCTGAATGCTCTCAAGGTTGATAGCTAATTTCTTACAACACTGGGGCGGCTTGAGGCAAGGCGAGAGGGCGGCAATGCAGCTTCCGGCTTTTACGACTCAAAAATATACGGTTTTGAAATACGTTAACGATCTGCTAATTAAACCTGCGATGAACTCAAAACCAGCACTCGCGGATTTTACTAAGGCCGAGCGCAAGTTAATTGAATCACTGCGAACGCCCGCGCAAGTGCAACGCTTTCTTACGGCGATGCCGTACAACTGGGAACGCAACGGCGGGACAATGCGTTCATTCCGCGAGGTCCTGAAGCGAAATGAAGCGCACTGCCTCGAAGCTGCCGTGGCTGCGACCGTGATTCTTGAACAGCATGGTTATCCGCCCTTGCTGTTGGACATAGAGTCAGTGGATCTTCTGGACCACGTAGTCTTCGTTTTTCAACAGAAAGGACTGTGGGGATCGATTGGACGTTCGCGCGACTTGGGGCTACATGGACGCAAGCCCGTATTTCGCACCTTACGACAATTGGTTTGGAGTTATTTTGATCCATATGTGGATTTTTCCGGACGAATCAAAGGTTATGGCCTAACCAGTCTTTACGAGTTGGGCAACTACGATTGGAGCTTCTCAGCGAAGAACATGCACAAAATCGAAGATCACCTGCGGGCCATTCCGCACCGCCCCTTGAAATCGTCCGACGAGCGCTATCGCCGGCTGCATGAGCGATACGAGGCTTTCAAGCTGAGACATCCTGACCAGCAACCGCCATATTATGATAGGCAGGATCGCTGGATGCTTTAGAGAAGAGTGGATTGCTGAACATGGCGCGCCTGCGAAGTAAACGTAAACCGGCAACAGCACCCAAGGCTCCGTTGACGCCTGAAGAACGCCGCCGGCAGACCTTTCAGCGAGCGGCAAAACTGCTGTCTGCCAAATCACGCTCGATAGCCGAACTGCGCGACCTCCTGATGGAGCGTCAAGGCGCGACGAAAGCCAACGTGGAAGAAGTGCTGGCGCGGTTGAGGGAATATGGTTATTTGAATGATGAGCGTTTTGCTATTGGTTACGCCTCGGCCAAGGTGCGCCAAAGACCAATTGGACGGCAGCGGCTGAAGCGCGATCTGGCTTTGAAGAAGGTGAGCAAGGAGACTGCTGACGAAGCGCTGGATCTGGTGTTTGCGGAAACCTCGGAGAGCGAATTAATTGATCGGGCCATTGAGAAGCGGGTGCGATTGCGGGGCCGGCCAGCAAATCGTGCGGAAGCAAAGAGCCTCTTCGATCATTTGTTGCGGCAGGGTTTTCCGTTCGAACTAGTAGCAGAAAAAGTGCGCGCGACGGCGCAAGCGAACATCGATGACGATGAGTTGTAAAACGGGTGCGAACGGTGAGAGAAGTAGTTTGGCCCGAGCGATTTCGGCGGCGTTATTGGGCCAGGGAGCCAGTTCAGCAAAATGCCCACAGGTTGCCGCAGCCTGTGGGCATTTTCAATGAAGGTTAGTTTCTTCAGTGCACTTTCTGAAGAAAGACGTCCCAGGCCCAGCGCCCCACCTGAGCATTAGGAGCGTCACTAACCTTCGCACGATATCTAAACCAGTTTCCATTTTCGTCTTTCCGGCGCGCGTCTCGGTACTTCAATTCAATTACGCGAACATCCGAGTCCAGGAGACTCTGCAACTCTCCCGATTCCGAGATCCCGTTGTGATTGCTGTCTTGCCAAAGCCGCAGACTGGTGAAAACACTATCGTTGCCATCAATCTGGCCGTCTCCGTTTCCACCATTATTCGGATCGTCGAACATGGCAAGAGCGCGAAAGCCATTCTTCGTTTCTCCCGGTACTAAGTATGCCTGAGGGGTAGAGCTGCCAAAAAGCTCGCGCCCATTGTCAATCACACCGTTACCATTCCGGTCGAGCACGAGCCACGCATCATCTGAGCCGGCGGCTGTCCATGAGATTTGTTCGAGAGTGCCTACGGCGGTCAGGTCAAACATCACTCCCTCGACAGCGTTTGTGAGGTTGAAGCCGTTTCCCGCAACGTCGATCACTATGGGCGAGTAACAGGAGCAGGTCGAGTCTGACCATTCGCCCCCGCCATTAAAACAGGTCGACTGCTCCACCGAATCACAACAATAAGCATTTATCAGGTTGGGGGCCGGAATCCTCATTGCGGATTTTGCGGTCTTGAGCGGCGCCAAATTACAACCGCCACCGCCCCCCCCGCCGCCGGTGGGTGGTTTTGGAATATTGCACGTATGTCCGTGAACGAGTTGACCTCGCCAGACGTCACCTCCCGTCATTTGCATACTCAGGCCCTCGCCAACCAAAGTTGCCGTGAAGGTACAATTGGGATCAATACAGTTCTTAGTGGCCACACCATGCCCGGAATAACAGGTGATGGGCGTTCCCCGCGGCCCCGAAGCCGTGCCTTTCGATTCGTCGTACTTGTTTCTATGAATATAGATGAGGTTAGTTACCGCTCCGTTTTCATAGAGGTAGATTCCATAGAAATTCACCCGGCAGGTTTGTTGAGTAGTTGTTGGCGCCTCGCAAGCACCCTGGAATGAAATCTTTTCTCCATGCGCCCCGGAAGAATGCTCTGTAAAGTCCTCGGTGGTGTTCTCAACAACGGGACCGAGCGACGGAGTATCTGAAGATGTCTGTGTCGCTGCAAGCGGATTGATTCCTCCTGCTTTGATTAGCGAGGCATGCCCGGCAATATCTATAGGCGCAGAAATAGGGCGGGTCAGGCGTAGAAAGTTAATCGATTTATCAGGCTGCGCTTTATCATCTCCAGGCTCACCAAAAGCCGGTCTTTGCTCGTACCAAAGACTCTCGAAATCTCCCCCCGAGCCCACCACTGTGTCCCAAAAAATAGGCTTAAGATTTTTGACAGAACCAAAAGGATTGCGAAACAAGGTAACTGCGCTATAGAGGCGGACTTTCCCGTGGAATCGCAGTGTGACGTCATACTTCACATAGCACGCGACATCGTGATATCGCGCAGGGTCGTAACTCAACAGATCGTTAACGGTCCACTTAGAATTATAGAGAGCTGCGTACTGCGCGTTTGTCCATCGGGCCCAATACGCGACGTGTGGGTCGGCATCATTCATAGTTTGAACGGATCGACCAAGTTGGAGAATTTCCTTCCCCGCGGGCAGTACTTCCTCGTGAGGCACATTCAAAATCTCCTGAATTGCACCAACTCTGAAATTAGACAATTCGAAGCGGAGATAAGATTCTTCGAGAGGCACGTTTACTCTGCGAGGGTCATCAACGAGCATGTAGGCTCGGTTGTACCGAGTCAGTTTGGCGTAGGCCGCTCTAACTAGCTTTTCAGCCGCGGCCTCAAACGACCCCTCGCCCGCTTCCGTTACCGCGCCCGCGGCTTTTGGACCAGGCTTCTGTTTTTGAGCCGAAGCTGAAATGCTCAGACCTAATAAGCACAAGAGCAATAAAGACAAATTTCGGGATCTCATTTCTGCCTCCTAGCATCTGGAACAACCAGACCGAGTTGATACGGATGAGGTGCGAGCAGAAGTGAGTTCCTGCTCGATTGCTTTTTTAAAAGCTACGAAATCCAGAGCGCCCCGAAACATTTTGCCGTTTATGAAAAATGTCGGGGTACTGTCGATTCCCCAGCGCGCCGCCGCTTGTTTGTGCTTTTCCACAGCTTGTCGCGAATCATCGGAATTCAGGCAAGCGTCGAACTTCGCGAGGTCCAATTGAGATGATAGGGCGGCTCTGCGCAGGTCCTCAGCATCTAGTTTTCGTAGAGCAAATATGGCGTCGTGGAATTCCCAAAAGCGACCTTCCCTTTCCGCGCAAAATGATGCACGCGCCGCAGTGAACGCTTGCGAATGCGTGTCCAAAGGCAAGTGCTTGAAAACCAGCCTTACGTCATGTGGATAGGATTTGAGCACCTGTTTGAGAACGTTTTGTGACTCGCGACAGTAAGGACATTGGAAATCTGCGAATTCGACGATCGTTACGAGACTGTCGTTTGTTCCTAGTGTGGGAGAGGCTTGGGCAATCTCTAACCACGGCCAGCGCGGTTCCTGTAGAAGTACTTCGACAATCGCTGCCTGCCTTAACTCTCCGACAGCCTGTTTGTATTTCTCCAAACGCGCTTGCGTCTCCAAGTCAAGCCTCAATCTTTCTTTGGCTTCGTCAGGACTCATGGCACCAAACGCTGAGGCGTTCTGAGCGTAAGCGTTCTCGACTTCCGCCGGTTGCACTTCAACTTTTCCGGCAGTCAATATTTTTCGCAGTTGTTCGAGAGATATTCCGCGCTTCACTGATTCGCTTTCCAGCAGCGCGGTTAGCACAAGGTTCTCAAGACTGGCACGACGGATCGCATACAGCTGTTCCTCCAAGGCCATCACTTGCGGAATGAGCAACTGATCGACCTCACGTTGTCTTATCTCCCTTCCATTCACCACGGCAACGACCTTGTCCGCAGTTTGCGCAAACGAGAGCGTCAACGGACATAGGAGAAGGGCCAAAAGCACCTTAATCGGTTGCAGCGAGGTGAGTAGAATGGAGTTCATGTGAGTATCAAGCCTCTTGAGGTAATGAGGAACGATCCGATGTGCGTATTCTCTTCAAATTAATTTTCCAGTCAATATTAAAGCGTTGGCCCATTCGGCTATGTGATGGTGAAAATGGTTACGCACAATCGATCCGTCACTTTTTCTTACTTGATGATGATTGATATTCATTAGGGCGCCTTTCGTTCATCTCACTTCCCACCATCATTTGCTGTGCTGCGGTACTTCGAAGGAGATACGCCGTAAGTCTTCTTGAACTCATGGCCAAAATGACTTTCATCCAGAAAGCCAACCCGATTCATGATCTCCTTCACGCGGAGAAACGAAGTGCGCAACAGTTTCTCTGCTTCAGACAATCTGACCTCTTTGACAAATTGGTTCGGCGTTATTCCGGTCTCGCTTTTGAACAGGTGGCGTAAACGTGAAGGTGACAGGTTCACTAGCTTAGCCAATGTCGTAATCGTCCAAGCGTGCCGGCAATCTTTCTCGATGGCGGATCGAACTATCTGCACTCTTTGATCCATGACGAGTCGCCGCTGGCTTTTGCCGCTGAGACTTGAACTGCATATCAGGTTAGCGGTAGTGCTCTTGACTCTGACAAGAGGCAACTAGCGACTTTTGTGGGCTCCAGTCGCAACTGTTCCGAGGATAAAACTACCAAGGCATCGTGAGTTTCTAACTGCTTTGTAATAGACAAGGATTCAGCCTTATCTGGATTAGCACCGCAGGCTGGACGCGGCGATCTGCTATGAGGTCGACGTGAAGAGCCGTGAATTCGGGCGCACGCTACGCCTGACACGATCGGTTGTCAACGCTTTGCCGTCCACCTCTGCTCAACAACTCTTGCCAAGATTCAAGCTGAGGATTTCCGGATTTCTTCCCCATTTCGCCGCCCCTTAAAGCGCGTGCTAACATCGGCACAGTCAGCAGACCAGTAGTGCGGCCGGCATTTCGGCATCGAGAGCGCATGAAGTGAACTGCCAAGACTTTGTCTCTGACGACGGAATTCTGATTTCTGACTAACTTAGCAATGACCGGAAACGAAATACGCGAAAAGTTCCTCGAATACTTTGAGCGCCAGGGCCATACCCGCGTGCGCTCCAGTCCACTTCTGCCCGCGGACGATCCGACCCTGCTGTTTACCAACGCGGGAATGAATCAGTTCAAAGACGTGCTCTTAGGTTTGGAACAGCGCGACTATGTGCGCGCGTGCTCCTCGCAGAAATGTCTGCGCGCAGGCGGGAAGCACAATGATCTCGACGAAGTCGGTAAGACTGCGCGGCATCACACTTTTTTTGAGATGCTGGGCAATTTTTCCTTTGGCGATTATTTCAAGGAAGACGCGATCAAGTTTGCCTGGGACCTGCTGGTCAACGAATTAAAACTTGATCCGGAACGGATGTGGTTTTCGGTATTTGGTGGCGACGACGAGGTTTCCGCCGACGAAGATGCGGAGCGACTCTGGGAACAGGTCGGCGCATCGCGAGCCAGAATCCTGCGCTTTGGACGCAAAGACAACTTCTGGCAGATGGGCGAGACCGGACCGTGTGGGCCATGCAGCGAGATTCATTACTACATGGGCTCCGATCCTAAGGATGCGGAAAACTGTGTCGCAAATGTGAATGGCCCCGGCGACACGATCATGGAGATTTGGAATCTCGTCTTTATGCAGTTCCAGCGTAGTGAAATAGAGCCGGGAAAATTCAAACTCGATCCATTGCCGGCACCCTCGGTTGATACTGGCGCTGGTTTGGAAAGGCTTGCAGTCGTATTGCAGGGCGTCAAATCAAACTACGACACGGATCTGATTTTGCCGATTATCAACTTCACGGCGAAGCTTGCCGATCGTCATTACGAACCGGAAAGTCAGGAAGGCTTTGCGATGCGTGTGATAGCCGATCACGCGCGCGCGACGGCTTTCGCAATCGCTGATGGAATCCTGCCGGGTAATGAAGGACGAAATTATGTTTTGCGCAAGATTATGCGCCGGGCGATCTATCAAGGAAGACACCGACTCGGATTCAACGACAGCTTCTTTAACGAAGTCACCAACTTTGTCGTCGATCAAATGAGCGAAGCTTATCCCGAGCTCGAAAACCAGAGAGACTTCATCAAGAAGATGGTAGGACTGGAAGAGCAACGCTTCGGCACAACCCTGACCGTGGGATTGAACAAGCTCGAAGAGTTGTTCGCGGATAAAGGCCAATCGATGCCGGAGTTTAAGCAACTGGCGAAGCTCTACGATACGTTTGGTATTCCTCGCGATCTAATTCGCGTAGCGTTGGAGGAACGTGAGTTTGCGGTGACCGAGGAACAATTTAATCTGGACTTCGACGAGGCGGTACGACAAATCCAGCTAGCTGGCGGTGCCAGTTCCGGACCCGCAGCGGTCAAAGCTGTAAATGAGGCTTACAGCAAGATCGCCGCACAGGGTCGTAATCAGTTTCGCGGTTACGATGCTACTGAGGTCGAGGGCGCACGTGTGGTTGCGTTGCTAAAAGAAAGCAGCGAAGTACCCGCACTGGAATCGGGCGACGAGGGTGAAGTTATTCTCGATCAAACCCCTTTCTACGCCGAAAGCGGAGGACAGGTGGGGGATGTCGGGCGGCTTGTTAGCACTAACGACTTCCTGGCCTCGGTTACCGATACCTATTCCCCTGTTCAAGGTTTGATTGTTCATAAGATCAAGGTTGAAAAAGGAACCGTTAAAGTCGGCGATCTCGTCTCTGCTGAAGTCGATGTGGAAAAGCGCGACGCGACGCGGCGCAACCACACGGCCACTCACTTGATGCATGCGGCGCTGCGTGAAGTTCTTGGGACTCACGTCAAACAAGCCGGCTCAGTAGTCGCGCCAACCTATCTGCGTTTCGACTTCACACATTATCAACCGCTAACGCCAACCCAGATCGAAGAGATCGAGCGTTTAGTCAACTACCATATTTTAAGAAACGCCCCGGTGCAGACCGATGAGATGGCGATCGAAGAGGCGATGTGTTCCGGTGCGATGGCGCTCTTCGGCGAAAAGTATGGTGAGAAGGTGCGCGTGCTTTCGATAAAGGGCGTTGACGACATCTTCTCCAAAGAGCTTTGTGGCGGTACTCACGTGCGCGCGACGGGAGACATTGGCCTCTTCAAAATAACCAGCGATGAATCGATTGCCTCGGGGGTCCGACGCATTCGAGCAATCACCGGCGTCGACGCTTTCGATCGTTTTCGCGAAGCTGAAGCGATTGTCGACAAGGTCGCTTCGGATCTCCGCACCGCGCGCAACGACCTTCCGGCTGTTGTCACGAGGCTCCAGGACGAACTTAAGAAGGCGAGACGCGAGGCCGATGACCTGCGCATGAAACTCGCGACCGGCGCCGCCGGCCCAGCGTCGAACGGAAACGAAGAACGAGATGTTGCTGGTGTGCGCGTGGTAGCTCGTGAAGCCCGAGGACTCTCGGCGAACGAGATGCGCGAGCTATCTGACACTTTACTTGCGCGCCTTAAGTCGGGAGTCGTTGTGCTTGGACGCAGTGGCGAGGGCAAGGTGTCGCTGATTGTGCGAACCTCACCCGATGTCTCTAAGCGGGTTCCCGCCGGTCAGGTAATCAAGGAACTGGCACCAATTGTTGGTGGCAAAGGCGGCGGCAGGCCCGACATGGCCGAAGGCGGCGGCAATCAACCGGAAAAGCTTGCGGAAGCGTTGGAGGCAAGTTATCAGGTCGTCGCCCAACTGCTGTCATAGTTGGGATCTAACTCTTCGAGTATTCACCGCCAAGACGCCAAGACGCGCCAAGTCCACCAAGAGATCGGCTACCCGGTAAGATTGCATTTAATTCTTGGCGCCCTTCGCGCGTCTTGGCGTCTTGGCGGTATCTGATTAGAAGGCAGGCTAGGGCGCGAGTGTGACCATCTCCACGAAACACACTCGCGCCTTTGCCGTCTTCACGCAGTTGCCCGCGTGAGATTCCAGACTCACATAGCCTTCTGTTTGTCGGTTAGCTCGATGCCCAGCTTCTCGAGCGTTAGCTTGTTCATGGTCCCGGTAACTTTCAGTCCTTCCGCTTTCTGAAAACCTCGCAAGCCTTCTCGAGTCGCATTGTCCAATTTGGCCGTGGCTTCGCCTTGATAGAAGCCGCGAGTTTTAAGAATCGTCTGGGCCTGTTTGATCTGCTCTTTAGTGGCCCGGAAAATTGGACCGCGTTTCTTCGCAGTGGCGGCGGTGGTTTGAGTTCCCGGTTTCGTTGAAACTGAGCTTCCCATTATTGAGAGAGACAGGAACGTGAGGAGAGACAGAGATACAGCTAGCAGTTTTTTCATTTTAGTTTTCCTCTTTTTGTGAGGCGCGCTGGAGCGCGCGGTTAAAAGAATGAGGTTTGGTTAACGCGCAGAAATGATACTACCGCCACGCCAGGACGCCAGCCTCCGGCTTAAACCCCGCGATTCAGTTCTTTGCAAGATTTCTTTTTTAGGGATTCGGCAAGGCCATTAAGCAAAACCAAGCAAGATGATGAGGTAGTCAGACTATATTTTTCTTTCGTTCTCCCAATGAGAAATGAAATGCAAAATGATCGGGCCAGTACCACCAAGCGGTAGCCGGTGGGCCAAGGCGTAAGCGCTTTCGTGTCGTTTCGTGTGATTTCGTGGTTCATTCTTAGGTGAGCGACAAACTCAACCACGAAATGACACCAACGGACACGAACAAGAACCCAGATGATCCACCAGCCCCGTCCCCCACCGCAGCAGGGAAAGCCCGCCTTCCCGACTGAGCGTTACTTTCCTGACTGGGCGTGAATTTCCTGACTGAGCGTGACTTTCCTTAGTGAGCCCCGATTGGAGCCACGAAAGTAGTACTTTCCTGAACAAAATCCTCATAAGCCCGTGGTGTTGGCAATCGTTTAACGCCTGTGTTACTATCCCGGACGGTTGGTTTGACCGAATTCAACCGCCCCAAGACCTCACGTCTCCGGCTCATTTTCGTAGCATTTAACCTTCGAATAGGACTCGACCCATGACCAAGGCCGCCCTCGTCTTTTTCGTTCTGATCATATCGGCAGTATCCGCGCTCGCTCAGAGCGGCAGCGAGTACACTATCGACAATTTTGATTTTGCGAATGGCGTCAGAATTGAAATTCCAGCTGCGCGAAAACCGGCAAGCACACCTCGACGGCTCACTCGCCTTACTGCCTCCCGAATTTCAAAACAAGCGCCCTTGATTAACAACAACACGTTCACCAACTTTGACGCCGCTAACAGTAACAATGCTTTATCGGGCTTCACAACCGGCAATACCGCGGTCGATGCTTTCATAGTCGATTCCGGAAAACGCAATGAGGTTGATCCGCTGTTGCTCTATTCAATCATGCACCAGGAATCGACCTTTAAACGCAATGCACTTTCTCCAAAAGGCGCAAGTGGACTCATGCAATTGATGCCGCCCACCGCGCGTCGCTTCGGAGTGTCAAAGATTTGGGATCCGCAACAGAACATTGAAGGCGGAGCACGTTACATGCGTTTCCTACTGGATCAGTTTGGCGACGTGCACCTAGCGCTCGCCGGATACAACGCAGGTGAAGGTGCGGTAATGAAGTATGGCAACCGCGTTCCCCCTTACCGCGAGACGCAGGAATATGTGCGGCGCATTAGCAAGCGTTACAACTTGATGCGCGATCCACAAACGGCGCATCTCGCTAACAATCTCAGCCGCCAGCAACTCGCTTTCGCGCGACAAAAAGAATCGGCGCCGCTCACAGTTTATGAACAGAGTGTTTTTGCCGTGCGCTTGCCGGACGGACGGTTGCAGTTGGTTAGTCAATAAACCCGGGCGACTTAGTTTTTCTCAAACGAGGCGGAAACCTGAGCTGGTTCCGCCTCGTTTTGTATTTCAGGGCCCCAGTCTCTTTAGGTATGATGAACCGCAGGACGCTTGTTTGTTGACGACATAATCGAGGTTAGCGAATGCATTGCTCAAACTGTGGATCGTACATCCCGCCAGGAGTTCGCTTTTGCTCCGGCTGTGGCTCTCCGGCTAACGATCCGGAAATGACGCGTCTCGCGCGAACGCAAAGCGGCATGACCCTCGAGCCCGCCGGCGCGGACGATATGGAACACACGATCTTCAGTGTGCGGCCGACTCTAATATTTATTAAGTTGGGTTACTTGCTGGCAGTACTCGGTGCCATCGCTCTGGTCGTTCTGTTGGCCTCGTTTCAGGTGTCACCCTTCATTTCGATCCCACTGGGGTTAGCGCTGCTCTTGGTTCCCGCTTACTTTCATCTCAAGCGCAACATGATTCGCTACAAGCTAACCGACTCTAAAATGGAGATCGACACCGGCCTGATTGCGCGCACAACTCGTAACATCCCCCTCAGCAAGATCCAGGATGTAACCGTTTCGGCCAGCATTCCGCAGCGCCTGCTGGGATTTGGTGATCTGATCGTGGACAACGCGAGCGAAGTAGGCGGCACGATTGTGCTGCACAATATTAATAAACCCCGCCATTACGCTGACCTGCTTTTGCGCGAGTTGCGCCGCTGGCATTAAACTGCAATCCTTCGGGAATGAAATAGCACAACCGAAGATAATCAGGGAACATCCAACCTGACGCCGGGTTCTAACCAGCCTGCGCAGTTTTATTGTTAACGGAGTGTGGAGTTTGCGAGTTCTAGGTTCAATTTTCCTTTTGCTGTTTATGGTGTGGGGGAGCGCTGTTGTCGCTCCGGCTGAGGTTATTCCATATCCCGTCGAAGAGGCTGCGAAGCTTCTTCCACGCGAGCTCTCAGGCTTTCGCTTGGGAGCGGTTCGGTCCACAGTGGTTCATCCCGGAAGCAAATCTGGTGAAATTGTGTCGGTACCGACAGTGGATGAGGGATTTGCGTCAGTTGGAGCTGATTACGTTTCTGCGGATGGCGAGAAGTTTAGAGTTGAACTGGTTCGCGTCGAACGCGACTCCGATGCTTATTCGCGGTTGACGCAATTTGCGCACAGCGCTCGCCTTACAGAAGAAGGGGCTAAAAGTCGCCTGACACGTAACATCGGTACCACCAGCTTCGCCTTGCCGGGACGGATTGCCTTCTTTAAGGGACCCGCGTTCGTAACAATCTCCAATGCGGCTGAGTCCAAAGCCAATTCAGAAAACCTCTTAGAGTTCGCAACCGCTTTCGCAAACAGCTTGGAAAAAGGCGAAGGCGATGTGCCCATTCTCGTCAAACACGTACCGCAATGGGAACAAGCTCAAACCACTGCTCTCTACCTCGCGGGCTTCAAGTCTTTGAAAGGAACCGTGCCGAACCAGGCCGTGCTGGAGGCGATAACATCAGAAGGTGATGCTGACGCGGTGCTCACCGCTTACGGTAACGCACAGTTCCTGCTCATTGAGTTCAACACACCACAACTTGCCGGCGACAATGATCGCGCCATCACAGCCAAGCTGACGGAGCTGCGGCAACAAGGTCAGCCGGTGCCCACCAGCTATCGCAAGGTGGGGAATTATTCTGTGTTCGTTTTCAACGCGTCGTCTGAAGCGGAAGCTGAGGATCTGATCAACCAGGTGGAATATGCGCAAATGGTGACGTGGCTGGGCGACAACCCTTATCTCCTGGAGCAGGCGCAGAGGGATTACTACGAAACAACCGCTGGAGTGCTAGTGTCGGTCGTGCAAGCTTCCGGATTGTCGTTGCTAGCTTGTTTGGGTGTCGGCGGGTTACTCGGCGCGGTACTCTTCAATCGTCGCCGTGCGCAACAGCGCGCTGCTGAAGCATATTCAGACGCGGGTGGCATGTTGCGTCTGAACCTCGATGACATCACGCCACAAAGAGATCCGGCCAAACTTCTAAGACCCTGAAAAAAGTCTCAGGTCCCAAGTCTCATCTCTCAAGTTGCTGGCTCGAACTTGAGACGTGAGATTTGAGACCTGAGACTCGTTGAAGACCTGCCTTAAAACGAATGCGGGCTGCTGACCTACCTGGGAGGCTCCCCCAAGCCCCGTCAGGACGTCGATCAGCAGCCCTGCAACTCTTGCTCGTCGACTGTACTGCTCGCGTTAACTCCGTTCCCCCGAAAGAGTCAGCGCTTGCTTTTAAAACTTGTGAGAGGATGCCTCCCCCAAAGCTTCCACTCACTACAATCGCCGAGCATGACCCGATTTACCCTTCTCAAACCCTTCTTGTTCTGCGTTCTCTTTTTGCAATGACCGTGCCAGCAGCTCGCAGATTAATCATGAGCTTCTTGACGCGCTCGTACTTTTACGAAAACTCGTCAACTTTCAACATGCCGGTAAAATTCCAGCTGTTATTAGCTGGTCCAGACGCGCCTCTCGCACTTCATTCGCGTACATTTCCAATACAGGCTGGATAGTTGATCGGACGATAATCGCTCGCTGAGGACCAGTAGAACCACCCAACTGAGCCTTTTTCTTGGGAAAAATTAGCTATGGAAGAGAGTCGACGAGCGCGTCGATCTCTTTCACGGTGTTGTAAAGATGAGGCGAAACGCGCAGCCGGTCACCTCGCGGGGCTGTGATGATGTGACGTTCTCTCAGATGGTTGTAAAGAGACATTGGTGAAACACCATCTTTGTGGTGGATACAAACTATTTGCGACTTCTCACCCGGCGCGCGCGCACTCACGACTTCATACTTGCTATTCGCTAAGCGTTCGCACAAATGATCCGTCAGCTCTTCTAAATACTTCTCAATTCGCGCCACACCAGTCTCCGTTAACAATCGCAGGCTTACTTCCAATCCATAGAAAAGCGCTGAAGGAGCGGTCCCACTTTCCCAGGCAAGCGCTCCCTTATTCCATTCCTGTGCGAAATTGTTGTAGTCCTCGGGATTGAGAACACTAACCCACCCAACCAACGTGGGTTCAATTCTCGAGCGCGCGCGGTCTGACAAATAGAGTAGCCCGATGCCCTCGGGCGTTAAGAGCCACTTGTGACCAGCCGCCGCCGCGACATCGATCAGTTCGCTTTCAACATCGATGGGGATCACGCCCAGTGATTGAATAATGTCTACAACCAGCAAAGCATCGTGCCGCCGCGCTGCCTGGCCGATGCGTTCAAGATCGGCGCGAAAGCCCGAGGCGTATTGCACATGACTGATAGCGACCACTCGCGTGCGCGCGTCAATCAGACTGACCAGCTCGCTGAGATCGATGCGGCCGTTCCGTTCCTCGCATACTCGAAGCTCTACTCCCAGCGTGTCGCGGAGCCGGCGCCAGGGATAAACGTTGGAAGGAAACTCGTTGCTGAACGTGACCAGGTTATCGCCGGGCTGCCAGCGCAGACCATTAGCTACCGACGATAGACCATCCGAAGTGTTGCGTAGGAAGGCGACCTGTTCCTGTCGTGCGCCAATCATGGTGGCGATGAGTTGACGAGCACGCTCTTTCGTTGCCACCCACTCGCGATAGTGCAGCGAACCGTTGGCATTGACATCGCGAAGCTGCGACTCGACAGCGGCAATAGTTGGCGTTGGTGGTGGCGATACGGCGGCGTGGTTGAGGTAGTTAAAAGATTGCGTAATAGGAAATAACGCGCGTAGTTCATCGTTCATCGAATTGGCCGCCGATCAAATGCGAGTGGTTGTGTGTCGTCAAGGCCGGTACGGCTTGCCGTAAAACTCCTGGTACAACCAGCCCAACACGCGCGCCTCAGCCGTGCAGAGAGTCTCGACCCAACAATTGATTAGAAAATCCTGGCGGCCACGTTGGGCTGGAATCTTGCCAGCCTCTTTCACCACCGAAGGCGCATTCTGCAAATCGAGCTGGTAAGCATCTGCTGTCGATTCGTTCTCCTTGGAGGCCGTATCCAGGGCTTGCAGGAGTTGAGTTATCCAGCCATGCAGGGCGCGCTCGTTAGTGTTCTCGGCGAGAGCCTGAATGATGCCAATCGCCAACCGATCTTCCGCGCGGGTAAAACTAAAAATCTCTTCGCCCGCTTGCCGGTCTTGCTCCTGTTTCCACTGAAAAACTTCTTCGACACGCGGATGTTTGACGATGGCTACTCGCTGATCGTAGTCGAGGAACCATTGGATCACGTCGGGAACTGAGTCAACATCGATGCGGCCACGGGAGTCGCGCAGCAGCGGTGGTTGTTGCGGAGCCATGCGCGCGCCGTTGTCTCCAGTCGTTGTCATCAGTCGCGACCAACCACATTAAGGGTAAACGAGGCGTGCACTTCGCCGACTACTTCATCGCGGCGATTGCGAATGGGAAAGAATGCATACTTCGAGACCGCTTCTAGTGCTTCATCGGAAAGCACGCCAAGCTGGTGCAGGGATTCAATGACTACGGTGGGGCGAGCGCGGTGATCGTCGCCATCCTCAATCTTCAAAGCTAAGCCCAAGCCCTTCGGCCAGCTGGCGCAGGGGAGGACGCCGGCCGTGTAAACTCCTTCAGCGCCCACTTTGGAAATCAAGCCTCCCGCGGTAGCCCGCATCATCTCTGTATCCAAACGGTCTTTCGTGCCACCTATTAGCTCCGGATGCGTCGTCATTGCCGCAACGATGCGCGCGCAGGCCGCCCGCGTGGCCGCGTCAAATGTGGTCGGCGGGGCGACGAGTCGAGCGTACATTAAAGCCATGGCTTTCATGGTGACTCCGAAAACAGGGACGCCACACCCGTCAACGCCCACTGAAATGTTCTCAAGAGCGATGTCGGAAAACTGCGAGACGACATTCGCGATTGCGAGTTGTACCGGGCTCTCCGCGCCGTCGTAAGTTTCCGTCGGCGCCCCGAGAAACTTTGCGAGGGCCAGCATGCCTGCATGTTTACCTGAGCAATTGTTCTGTAGAACGCTTGGCTCCTCGCCGCGGGCGCGAAGCTCGCGAGTGACGTCAGGACTGAATGGTTCGTGCACGCCGCAGCGCAAGGCTTCGGGTTCCAGACCGATCTTGCGCAACATGCTGGCTGCGATTTCGGTGTGGATCGGTTCGCCACTATGCGACGCGCAGGCGAGCGCTATCTCGCTTTCGTTAAAGCCAAAATGATCAGCGGCTCCGGAGACTATAAGAGGAATGGCTTGATGAGGTTTTGCCGACGAGCGGAGAAAGGTAACGGTTTCCGGGGCGCCCAGGAAGGCGACGACTTGGCCGTCAGGTTCAATCGCTACGATGTGACCTCGGTGACGCGACTCGGTAATCGCTCCGCGAGTCACCTCAACTAACGACTCGGGCACTGGAATCTGTTGTTGGCTGCTATCGGCAGTAGCCGGCTGCTGCGAAACGGCCATCGCTCTCAAGTCCTCATTGGGATGATAAATTAAGGGGTAAGGAATCTTAGCACAAAGAAAAGCTCTTTCTGATTTGCGCGCTCCAATACGCGCTCCAATAATTGTGCAATCATGCGCTACAAGTCTCTCATTCACACCGTCGCTTGAGCACGGTGGTTCTAATGCTGCGGAGCATTGAAAACGGTTTAAACGGTTTCCTTTGTCTAATGAATCTCAGAAATCAACCGGGCTGAAGCCACGGTGTGAGTGCATAAGAAATAGCGCATCACTACGTAGCCCGCGTCGCTACGCACTGACTGCCGCACCCAAAAACCAAAACGGGCAAAGGATTGATTCCTTTGCCCGTCGCTAATTCAAGCGCGTGATTTCTGAAGCTACGCCCGTTTCTTTGATACTCGTTTCGCGGGATAACTGAGCACCGTCAGCTTCACTTTGCGGCGACCAAACCTCATCGCTTCACGTGAACTCGGGGTCCAGATGTCAATTTTGCGCCCGCGAATCGCTCCGCCCGTGTCGGCCACCAGATATTCGCCGCTCCACGGTCCCGCTTCCAGCCTCACTCGGGAACCCAGGGGCAGGATGCGTGGATCCGCGGCTATGATTCCCTGGCTTACATATCTGCCGCTGGCGGTCTTGCCACGAAGGCTGTAGGCAGTCGCGACATAATGAACGCCCTCGGCATTCGGAGTTTCCACCGCTGCTTTAGGAGCAATGGGATTGGCGGAACTACGAACCGCGCTTTTCGGAGCGATCTCGTTCGCTTCAATCGTTACGCCACTAAGTTTACCGTCACCAGCCGTCGGAATAGAGACCACTCCGGCTGAGACTGGTTGCTGACTGGCTTGCTGAACCGCTTGTTCTTGGAAATTCGAAAGTAGGGTTTCGGCTAATGAGGGCTGGGCTGAAAGGAGCAAGAAGCCTAAAAGAAGCGCTGATACCAGCAGAGCGCTGCTGCTAAATAATGGTTTCATCTAATCGGTTCTCCTTACCGAGGTTGAGTGTTAACCCTTTCCAGCGTGTGCGCGAGTCTGTTCTTTCCTAAGACTCGACCCTCGGCTCTAGGAGTCAGGCACGACGTCAGCCGAAGTTGGGGGCTTGCATCCTTGATGCAGGCGCTGAAAGGAATCTACTTAGCATAAAAGAGAAACAAGCGAGATTTTCCCGCTTGTTTGAGTGTTGGGAGGCTACCACAGGGGGACTAGGTCGGCCAAGGCGCCTCCGCGCTGAAGTGGCGTCTGGGGGTGGGCTTAGTGGGTTAAAGTTAGAAATAATTGGGGATAGCAGTCGGCAAAAACCTTGAAAAACACCTGGACAGGGAGGGTTGCGAGCAAACCGGGGCTAGAGAGCGAGGAAGTTTTCCATGATCCGCCGCCCGTCTGGATGGGCCTCATCAAAGAGTTCTGGGTGAAATTGCACACCAAAAAGTGGGCGATCGTTGTGCTGCATGGCCTGAATAGCACAGGCCTCATTGGCGGCCGTTGCTTCAAAGCCAGGTGGGAGACTCTTCACTTCATCGAAGTGTGAGTGCCAAACCGTGATGTTCTCCGGCAGGTGCTGAAAGATTCCCTGATTGTTCGTCTTGACCTCAAAGAATCCCCGCTCACGTTTGGCGCCTTCATATCCTTCGCCGGGTGCCAGTCGTCCCATGAGCCCGACCGCAGCTCCGAAGGCCAGGGCCATCTGCTGGTGACCACCACAGACCCCCAGGATTGGCTGCTTCGCTTCCCTGACCACTGAAAAGACGCCGGCGAGGGATTCGGGGGAATATCGCTCCCAAGGGTGGCTTTGACCGCTGAGGATAATGTGCGAAGGGTTTAGGGATTGAACGCGCGGCAGCGAAACTTCGGAAAAGCGTTCCATGAGGACTTCCAAATCAGGGTCAACTTGTTGAAGTGCGGCCCTGATCTCTCGGGGACTCGCCCCCTGGCCATCAATGGTGTTGTCGATGAGGTAAATCATAAAAAACTGAACTTTGTGCTTAGAGCTTTGTCCTTGGATCTTGTAAGGCGGGCATTCTCAAATGTAGTTCCTAAGTTCAAAGTTCTAAGTACCAAGTTCTATCCCAGGCAATACAACTTTCCATTAAACGCCCCGATGTAGATTCTGCCATCAAGAATCGCCGGAGTGGCGTTGATGTTGTCTCCAATCTTCAGCTCCCACAGGCGGCTCCCGTCGCCGGCGGCCAACATATACAGCCAACCGGTTTTGTCTCCAAAAACAACTCGGCCATCGACGATCGGAGCTGTGCCCCAAATTGGCCCGCGCACCAGATGCTTCCAAACCACTTCGCCTCTGTCGGCAGTCAGACAATACAACTGCCCGTTGTTCGATCCGATGTAAACCCGATCGTTGTAGATAACGGGGCTGGCCCAAAATCCGCTCCGTTCCTTGAAGTAGCGGCTCAACCCACCCTCAGCCTTAAACTTCCAGACCAGTACGCCATCCGACTCACGGAAGCAATAAACGAATCCATCTTCCGCTGCCGTGTAAACAAGCCCTTTTGCGATCACCGGTGTCGAATTGGAGTCGGCGCCGATGTGGGCTTTCCAAATGGTGGCGCCATCGTCAAGGCGCAGACAGTAAAGGTCGCCTTGCTCGGTGCCGATGAAGACACGTTGATCAAGCCGGGAAAAGCTCCCCTCCATTGACCCCAGTCGCTCAGTCTTGTAAACGAGCGTCCCGTCCGCCAAATTCAAGCAATAGAAGAAGCCGTCTTCGCCACCAAAGTACACTCGCCCATCGGCCACCGCCGCCGAACAATCGACTTCAAATCCTGTCTTGAACTTCCAGAGCAGCGAGCCATCGTTTGCGTTCAGACAATAAACATAATGATCGAGTCCACTGGCGATAATCTTATCGCCGGCAATCGTCGGTGTGGCTTTAAGACTATCCTCAGTTTTAAACTTCCAGATCAGACTGCCGTCGCGTTTATCGAGACAGTACAGGTAACCATCCGCCGATCCGAAGTAGACGCGATTACCGGCGACGGAAGGTTGACCCGGCCAGCTCGTTCCGCCCCAGCCCTCCTTATGCAACCGTCCGGAGATAAGTTCGGTTTCAAATTCCCAGATGACTTCGACCGGTCGCTCCGGCCACGGGCCGGTTCCGTAGAAATTGCGACTCGGATTTCCTAGCCAAAGTGGGACAGCGTCGGGAACCGCTGGCGCTTCACGAATCACCTCCGCTTCTGTCTTCTGCAGAACGTGGCCGCCGCAGCCCGCAAAAGCAACAACCAACGCCATTACCGGGATGGTGAGTAAAAGGCGGAAATCAGATTCGGTTTTAATCGGGAAGAGCATTTTGTAGGAGGGATTACCTATTCCAACGAATACTGCCAAAAAGCCTCAGGATCCAAATGATCCCAACCAATCGCCAGCATAAATTACTTCAGCACTGCCGGTAATCACAACCTCATCGTCCTCGCGCCAATGGATTTGAACCGTGCCGCCCGGCGTCGCAACATTCACCCGCCGGTGCGTTTTTCCATTGATCATGGCCGCCACCGCCGCAGCGCAGGAGCAACTCCCTGACGCCGTGGTTTCGCCCACTCCCCGTTCCCAGATGCGTAATTCGAGGTTCGAGCGATCGCGAACCCTAACAAAAGTTACGTTAGTACGATCCGGAAACTGCGCGTGATTCTCTATCTTTGGCCCCAGGTCACGCCAGTCAAGTTCAGAGAAGCTATTGACGAAGATGCAGCAATTCGGGTTACCCATCTCGAGGGCGGTAACCATTACTGTCTGATCGCCAACAAGGAGCGGGTAGTTAACCACCTGCTCCAGTCTTTCGTCCGTCTGCATGGGAATGTCGTTACTGGCCAAGCGAGGTTTTCCAAGTTCTGAATCGAAAATGAACTTTCCCGGGTGCGGAACTTCACGAATGAAGTAACGCTTGATTCCAGAGCGTGTATGCAAACGCAGCTCATCTGCCTCCCAGAGGTTTTGGTAAAACAGATAGGCGGCTGCGCAACGAGTGCCATTGCCTGAGAGCGCGGCTTCGCTTCCATCGGGATTGAAAATGCGCACGCGAAAATCTGCGCTGACTTCCAGAGAAGGGCTGACAACGGCAATCCCATCAGCACCAGCGCCGTAGTGTCGATTGCAGATTTGTCGCGCAAAGTCGCCCAAGCTCGCGATCGTCGCCAGTCGTTCGGCCTCGATCACAATGTAATCGTTGCCGAAACCGTGAAACTTGATAAAGCTCGGTGGCATGCGCGTCTTAACCGTTCGCTTGGGCCATCATCTTTGCGAAATGCCTGGTGAGCGCTGGTTCCAGGTTCATAAGTCGCTCGTAAACCGTCAGCTGACCGCGATGATACATCTCATGCGACATCGCAAAGTTTACGACTTTCAATTTCGGAGTCGGCTTGCCGTCGATTCCGCCCATCGATCCCTGCATCAGGTCATCGTTTGAACGAATGCTAGCTTCACAAACTTCCATACTGCTGCGCAACAATTCCAGCAAGCCATTCTTGTCAGTGACTGTCTTCACCTCTGGCGCGTGCTCTTTTACGTGATCAGCAAAGGACTGGCGCCTTAAGTTGGCTTCGGCGTGCCCCGCTTCACCGATCAGCATCTTCTGCACTTCGATGACATGTTGAAGCAGTTCGGCAACACTGCGCGTTTCCGGCGTCGCGCGAAAAGCAAACTTGTCTTCCGGAATTTGTTCGACCTCAGCAATTAACCCCTTGCGAAACTCCTTCCAGGTGTTTACCAGCATATCGACTGACATAGCTTCTCCTTATTAATTAGGGGTGATTACGATCTGCCGGCGAAAGATGCCAGCAACACCGCAATTGGATCGATACAAAGCGCTCGCACCTCCGTGTCTTCCGGGTAGTTGTTCACCATGATTGAAAAAACCAGGTTCTCTCCGGCCGTGGTTGTGACATAACCAGATAAAGTCGCAGCGGAACTTAGCGAACCCGTTTTGGCGCGCACGTTGTTTTCCGCCACCGTGCCTTTCATCCGATTACGCAGAGTTCCGTCAACACCGGCGATCGGCAGCGCTTCGCGAAAGGCAGTCGCAAAACGATGCCGGCTCATGTAAGTGAGCAGTTGCACAGACGCCTCCGGCGTGACCATATCGTTGCGCGATAACCCAGAACCATCCGTTAACG
Organism: Pyrinomonadaceae bacterium; assembly: GCA_035697425.1. Lineage (GTDB taxonomy): Bacteria > Acidobacteriota > Blastocatellia > Pyrinomonadales > Pyrinomonadaceae > PSRF01. The sequence goes on from DASSCX010000205.1 coordinate 23,572, forward strand.
AGAGTGGACTCAAGTTGACCCCTGCTTCTTTAAGAAAGGCTTTTACCACTTCAAGTCCGGCGGCTTCGTTGGTGCGAATATTGTTTGTGGCCGTGGCTGCCGGGCCCACGGTTTTTCCCAGAGTTCGCAGAATGATTTCCGTGTAAAGATTCTGACTCGGCTTCAATGTTTGCGCCGCCACGAGACTAAAGGGTGGCGACTGCATGCTGGCAATCTCGACTCTGGTTGCAGATTGCGGCACCGGCTGCAAACTCAGGAAATTTGCCGGGGCAATAGTTCGGGATTTGCCGGTGACGGTAATGCCACGCTGCCCAAGCGCGGTCCGTAGCAGGTAGACGAACAAGAGGGCCGGATGCGAGACTCCGATTCCCGCCGTGAAGCCCCGGTCATCAAGGGGCAAAGAACCGACTATTTCCAAAGTGTCCGAGTTCAGTGTCCGGTACATGTTCAAATCGCGTCTGCTGTTACGCGGCGCCGTAACTACCCGGTTCACAATTTTCAGCAAGGGATCCGGCGGGCCGGTAGTGATCACCGCCGGTTGGCCAACATCAGCTCCGGGCTTGATTAACAAATCCAAAGCGTTGTCGTTGACTGTCAAGGAACTAACCTCGGCGCCGTACCACCATTGCAGGTCTTCCCAGTTCCACCCTGAACCATAAGGCGTGCCGTCGAAGTAAGTTTCATCGCCGACAATATCCCCTTCGACGCGCCTGACGCCTGCAGCGGCGATCTGCGCAGCGAGATCATTTATACCTTTGAAGTAATCACCGTTGTTGAACCGCGCCGCGATCGACGGATCGCCGCGGCCATAAATCGTCAGGTCGCCGTGCAGCACACCGGCCGCGTTAGGACGGGAAGCCGCGTAAACTGAAGTTTGAAAACGATAGTCAGGGGTCAATCGATCCATTGCTGCCGCGACTGTGTATAACTTCATGTTCGAAGCCGGTCGCAGAAGTTTTCGCGCGTTCTCTTCAAAAAGAACCTTGCCACTGTCCAGCGATACCACCTTGATCCCCACCATAGCCGCTTCCAACTCCGGCCGGCGCAGCACCTCCGAGATACTTGTTTGTAGTGCTTGAAGCGTTCGTGTCGTTGTTGCGACGCGCGGCGCTGGTGTCGGGGTCGGTGTCGGAGTGGCGAGCGATTCCGGAGTGGGAGTCGGAGTCGGAGACGGGGTTGGCAGCGGTGAAACAAGCGGCGTCGCTTTCGGAGTTGGCTGCGTAACTTGCCGCTCCCGTTGTGCGCCCTGACCGAGCGCTAGCGGCGACAGGGGCTGGCATAAAAGCGCCGCAAGCAATAAGAGACTCAGGGTTTTTGAAACTCGAAGCTGCATAATTGATGTTTGTTTTTGACAGGAATCTGGTAAAGGGAGTGGTTCTCGAGAACGTACCTTCATGCTTGTGGGCTGTAATCCGGCTTGATTTTTTTCATGAGTTCTTCGAAACGTGGATCGCTGCGTAATGCGGCCCAGTTAGGATCGTTTTCAAAGCAAGGGCGATTTTCATTTCCCAAAGCGATCGCGCGAGCCAGCCAGGAAAACGCTTCGTCCCTTTTCTCTTCCAGCGCATACACCGAGGCGACAGAATAGGCGATGTCTGGATCAACTTCCGCATTGCGAATTACGCCGTTTGTTAGTTGCGCCATAGCCTCTGCATGTTTGCCCTGCGCACTTAGGAACATTGCCATGAACGGTCGCACTCCATGCATGTTTGGATGCTTGGAAACTACTTGCTGCATTAACTCAGCAGCCGCGTCGGTATTACCCGTGTAATACAAGGCCAGCGCTCGAAATGTTTTTACGAGAGGATTGTCAGGTTCGCCGGCGTTGTCCAGTTGTCTGAAGGTCTCTTCGAAGTGGCCCATGTACATGTGCACCATGGCGCGGTTGTAACTCGCAACCACATGAGCCGCCGGGTCCAGGCGGACGAGCCGATCATAACTTCGCAGGGCGCGTCCGTACTCACCGTCCAGGCGATGCAATGTGGCTTTAACAAAGTGCACCACCGGTTCGTCGGGAGCTTCGCGGCGGGCGCGCGCCACCTCCGCCCTCGCCTTCTGCTTTTCACCGCGCCACATGTAAACAAAAACCATCAACATGCGTGCTTCGATCAATTGCGGATCGATGGCCAGCGCCTTAGCAAACGCCTTTTCGGCACGCTCGAAGTCTTCGGCGCCGCCCAACCCTTTGAACACCCGGTTTACATAGGAAGCACCCAGTCCGTCATGAGCGAGCGCAAAATTCGGATCCAGCTCCACCGCGCGCTGGAAATGTTCAATGGCGGCGTTGCAATCCTCAGCGGCAATAGTGCGAAAGATAAAGCGTGCAAATAGATCTCTGCCACGCAAGTACTGTTCGTACGCTATCGCATTCTCTGTTTTAGGCTTGGCGATATTTTCCTGCTCGGCATGAGTCAACTCGAGCCGCAAGCCTTCAACAATGCGCTGTGCGATGGTGTCCTGTACCAGGATGATGTCGGCGGCGGAAGTATCGATGCGATCGCTCCAGAGAATCTCGCCCGATTCCACATCGAGCAGTTGCGCCGTCACGCGAAACCGCTCTCCGGCATGGATGAAGGCAGCCGTCAGCACGGCACTGACATTCAGCTCATGTCCCACGTCGCGAGGATCGACCTGTTGACCCTGATACTTCGAAATCACCGACGAAGGGCGCACGACGAGTGAACGCACGCGTGCGAGTTCAGTGATCACGGCGTCTGCAAGGGAGAACTCATAGAAACTCGACGCCGGATCATTGCTCAGGTTGCGAAACGGCAGGATCGCCAGACTCTTTTTGTCTTGATCCGCCATCGTCGTGAATGGCGTCTCATGAACGCCCACTCTGGTGGGAGTGGCAAAACTGGGCGAAGTCGTCGGCGCATCTGATCTTCCGATTGACTTTAACCAACGCATCGCTTTAGACATGGAACTCTGTCCGCCAAGGTGGCGCGCTGGTTCCGGCGACACCCCGGGATAAGCCACGCCTTCCGCCACTTCCTGAAGCACGCTGCGCAATTCGTCGCGCATCTCTTCCATTTTCTGATAGCGATCGCGAGGCTCTTTGGCCATGCTGCGATCCAGGATCTGTTGTAGCCGCGGTGGGATCGGCTCCCGGCGCAGGTCAGCAACCGGGGGCGCCGCGTCATGCAAGACGGCGTGGCGCACATCAATCGTGGTTTTGCCGCGGAAGGGCCACGTTCCCGTCAGCATTTCGTAGAGCAAGACTCCGGTGGAAAAAATGTCCGCCCGCTTATCGACCCGATCGCCGCGGGCTTGTTCCGGCGCGGCATAAGTTGCAGTGCCGTACGGAACTCCGACTTCGGTCAGTTCGGTGTGGTGAATACCGGTGGCGCCAGCTTCTTCATCGTCGAGCAGCTTTGCCAGGCCAAAATCGAGAATCTTCACTTGTCCGGAGGGCGCCACCATGACGTTGCCCGATTTGATATCGCGATGAATGATGCCGCGCGCGTGGGCCGTAGCGAGGGCGTCGGCAACCTGAATGGCAATCAAGAGTGAACTCTTTAGTTCCAGCGGCCGGCCACCCACCAGTTGGCGCACGTTGCGACCCTCGATGAGCTGCATCGCAATAAAGTGCACACCATTCACTTCGTCAAGGTCGAAGATTGTGCAGATGTTGGGATGATCGAGCGACGAGGCGAGGCGCGCTTCACGTTCGAAGCGTTTCAGGTTTGCTTCCTTGGCGGTGAGCTCGGGCGGCAACACTTTCACGACTACCGAGCGACCCAGCTTAATGTCTGTCGCTTTGTAGACCGTGCCCTGCCCGCCAGCGCCGAGCTTTTCCGTGATTCGATAACTGCCGAGGGTTTGGCCGATCATGAGAGAGCGATCAGTTAAATGAGTTTACTAGCTCGTCGGCACTTGCCGTTGCCGTACCTACTTTGCCGACCACAATGCCGGCAGCATGATTTGCAAGCGTGGCAGCTTCAATGAGAGATGATCCACCCGCCAGTGCTGCCGCCAAAGTAGCTATCACAGTGTCGCCGGCGCCGGTGACATCATAGACTTCACGCGCCGCCGTGGCGACATAAACCGGAGCACCTGTACCTTCCAGTAACATCATGCCGCGGTCACCGCGCGTGATTAGCACAGCATCGCAATTGAGTTCGGCTCGGATGCGACGGGCAGCTTCGTGCAATCCTTCATCCGTGTCAGCTTCAAGGCTCGCCATGCGCAGGGCTTCGTGATGGTTCGGCGTCACTAGTGTGGCCGGGCGATAGGCGCCAAAGTTTCGCAACTTGGGATCGATTAACACCGGAACCCGATCGTAAGCGAGGGGAAGAATTTTCTCGAGAATTCGGGGCGTCACGACGCCCTTGTCGTAATCAGAAACTATCAGAGCGGCCGCGTTTTCAAGCGCGGCTTGCAACGCTTCTATGATTCTTGACTCGGTTTGACCGTTTACCGGCCGTCGTGATTCGCGATCGGCGCGCACGACTAATTGGCTATGCGCAATAATCCGGGTTTTCACTGTTGAAGGTCGGTGCTCATCAGTGACCAGGTATTCGTCTTGATCGGCTCCAGCATCACGCAAACTCGATCGCAAACGTTCCCCAGCCGCGTCGTTCCCGATCACACCTACCACGGAAGCGCGCGCGCCCAACGCTACCAGGTTCGCCAGCACATTTGCTGCACCGCCAAGGTGAAAGGACTCCCGCTGGATGTCGACTACAGGCACTGGAGCTTCCGGCGAAATCCGCGTCACATCGCCCCAAACAAATTCGTCGAGCATCACGTCTCCCAGCACCACAACCTTGCGGCCGCGCATAGAGCTGACGATTTCCTGGGCACGTTGAGTGGTTAGTTTGTACAAGCTGATCGGCTCCCTATTGGATCGCGGGCGACTCGCCCGCAATGAGCGCGAAGCGCGAACAAGCAAAAGAAAACTTCACAAGGAGCGCGCCTGAGGCGCGTTGCGGGCGAGACGCCCGCGATCCGATTGTGTCGACCGTTTCAGTCACTCGCTTTCTCTCAAGACTCGATCGACGGCACCGGTTACCCGCTCTACGGGCACGCGCAAAATGCATTCAGGCTGCGCAAATTTCTCGCAGTAGTAACCATGACATGGTTGGCAGTCCATATCTTCCAAAACAACTTCAGCCGGCGCTGTTGCCCAGGGACGCCAGTGGGCGACGTTCGATGACCCGAAGATGACTACCGAGGGTAAGCCGACTGCCGCCGCAATGTGGGCGATGCCGCTGTCATTGCCGACAAATACTCGGGCTCGCGATGCCAACGCCGTCACTTCAGGCAGAGACAGATCGTTGAAATTGATCACAGGCGCTGATGAAAGACCTCCGACCCAAGCTCCAAGTTCGGCTTCTGCGGCGGCGGTGATAACGACCACTGCGAGTCCACGATCGTAAAGGTGTTCCGCGACGCGCGCGAAGTTCTCCCCCGACCATTGTTTCGTAGTGAATGCCGCCGCCGGATGAATTACGGCCAGTGGCTGCTGTTCATTCCAACCTGCTGCTCGCAGTCTCGCGGAGACACTAGCAGCGGCATAGTCAACGACTGCAAGCTGGGTTGGCGGCCGGTCACTAACTGGTACGCCCGTCCAACCGAGTAGTGCCAACTGCTGTTCTACAGAATGTGTCTGTTGCCGGTTCCACAACACCAAAGGTGAAGGCGCCAGATGCGTGTAGAGGCGACTGTACTGATACGTCGCCAGCCCAACTCTCCGCGCAGCACCCGAGGCGCGGGTAAGTAATGTCGCCGTAGTGCCGCCGTGAAGATTGTAGGCTACGTCATAATGCAAAGATCGCAACTCGCGCATGACGCGGGCGCGCGCGGTGGTGCTGTTACGCTTCAGCGTCAGCACGTGGTCGACATAAGGAAAGCCCTCCAACACGGGCGCCACCCAATCTTCCACAAGAATATCGATGCGAGCGGCTGGAAGAAAACGCTTTAAAGCGTAGAGCGAAGGAGTGGCCAGGACTGTGTCACCGATCGAACGAAGCCTGATGAGAAGTACGCTACGCACATCCGCCCAGTCCCAAAGTGCCGGACCGAGGGGCTGCGGTTCTTCTTCAAGGCGCAAACCATGCATGGCCGTCGCGCGCAGGTGCGGGGAAGACTCAACGATGTCGCGCAGGCTCTTCATCTTCGCTGGAATCTTCAATCATTGCTTCGTCGATTAGCATGACGGGAATGTCATCGCGAATTGGATAGATGCGCTTACAGGCGACGCATTTCAATCCGCTGCCATCCGGCTTCAATTCCACCGGCGCCTTACAAGCGGGACAGGCGAGTATGTCTAACAGGTCTTGACTGAGTGCCATAGAAAGCCTCTCTAAACTTGATTTAATCGGCACCAGGGAGTGAATAGCGAAAGTAGCTCTCGGTAAGGCAAGCTTATCATAGGGCAGTAGACGGTGAGCAGTACGCGGTGAGCAACGGGCAGTGGCAAGTAGGCGATGAAAGATTTTCGTGTCTCTTCTTGTGGTTTAGTGGATCGGACCCAGCCGTTCCGACAGAGCGATCCAGGAAATAACACGAAACATCACGAAATCACGATAACACTAACCTCACTGCCCACTGCTCATTACCAGCCCAACTTGTCAGCCCTTTCGTATTTGAGCTAGCGTGAATGCGATCCATGGCCACCACGATCGAAAATGAAAAGAAGAAGCGTGTTAGCGCCGCCAGCGCCTGGCGCGATGCTCGTGAATTGATTTGGACGCATCGCTACCGGCTCATGGTAGGCATGCTGCTTATGATCATCAATCGGTTGGTTGGTCTCGTCCTGCCGGCGAGCTCAAAATATCTAATCGACGACGTGGTGCTCAAACAACGCAGCGACTTGCTCGTTCCGCTCGCCCTCGCTGCCGGAGCTGCAACCATCGTTCAGGCCTTCACATCGTTCACTCTGTCGCAAGTCCTCGGCGTAGCCGCGCAGCGGGCCATCACCGACATGCGCAAACGAGTCCAGGAACACGTGGCGCGTTTACCGATCAGATATTTCGATTCAACCCAAACGGGCGTGTTGATCTCCCGCATCATGAATGATGCGGAGGGCATTCGGAATCTCGTGGGCACCGGGCTAGTGCAGCTAATTGGTGGTCTTTTAAGTGCGGCCATTGCGATGGTCGTTCTCTTTTATTTGAACTGGCGTTTGACCTCAATCACTTTGCTCGCCCTCGCGGCTTTTGGCGGCGTCATGGCCGTAGCATTCAAAAAACTTCGCCCCCTCTTTCGAGAGCGCGGAAAAATTCACGCAGAGGTGACCGGCCGGCTAACCGAGTCGCTTGGTGGCATTCGCATCGTCAAGGCTTACGCTGCTGAGAAGCGCGAAGAACTTGTGTTCGCTCGCGGTGCTCATCGTTTATTCCGCAACGTCGCTCGTTCAATGACCGCAGTCTCCGGTGTGACCGCTTTCTCCACAATTATCGTCGGTGTCGTGGGCGTGATTCTGATCCTGGTGGGCGGCCAAGCCGTGCTTGCCGGGCAGATGACCCTCGGGGATTTGTTCATGTACATGATCTTCACCGGACTGGTGGCCGCGCCGCTCGTGGAAATTGCTTCTATCGGCACGCAAATCACCGAGGCCTTTGCCGGCCTTGATCGGATTCGCGAAATCCAGCACATGGCTACCGAGGATGAAGACGAAGCACAACGAGCGGCACTGGAAAAAATCGTCGGCGAGATTGCTTTCCACGAGGTCAGCTTCGAATACAACGACGACTCTCCCGTACTTCGTCATGTGTCTTTTGTCGCGCCTGCCGGGTCGACAACCGCGCTCGTGGGATCAAGCGGCTCCGGTAAGTCAACCCTGATCAGTCTGGTAATGGCCTTCAATCGACCTCTTTCAGGCGAAGTGACACTGGATGGCCGCAATCTGTCTTCGATCCGCCTCAAAGACTATCGGAATCAACTTGGCGTGGTGCTTCAGGATAATTTTCTGTTCGACGGCACGATTGCAGAGAACATCGGATTTTCGCACCCGCATGCGACTCGCGAAGAGATCATCGCCGCCAGCCGCATCGCTCACTGTGAAGAATTCATCGCGGGATTCGCCGATGGTTACGACACTATCGTGGGAGAGCGCGGGGTAAAACTGTCAGGCGGCCAACGCCAGCGCGTGGCCATTGCGCGCGCGATTTTAGCCAAGCCCAAAATCCTGATTCTGGACGAAGCGACTTCCAGTCTGGACAGTGAAAGTGAAGCAATGATTCAAGACGGATTGCAGACTCTGCGACGCGGGCGCACGACTTTCGTTATCGCTCATCGACTCTCAACGATTCGCAGTGCGGATCAAATTCTGGTGCTGGAAGGCGGGGAGATTGTTGAGCGCGGCACTCATGAAGAGCTACTCGCCTCAGCTGGCCGCTATAAACAGCTCTACGACAAGCAGTATCTTTTTGAACGCAATCAGTTCATCAATCCTGGCGAGGACTTCACTCCGGAATTGCCGAAAGCAGCACCGGCAACTCCTGACTCAAGTACGATACCTACGAATTTGTAGACCAGCACCGCCCAAAACATTTCCCTTTCTCATTGGAAAGATTGAAACCGCCAAGTCGTCAGGAGCCGCAAAGAACGCCAAGCTCTCCAAAACATGGACGGCGTGCGGAAGATTGTCGAAATCCTCAACGCTTGGAACCTTCTCAGCCTTGCCCTCCGATTTTTATTTTCTTGGCGAACTCTGCGGTCCTCGGCGACTTGGCGGTTTCAGTCTTTCCAATGAAAAATGAGAAATGGTGGATTCAACTTCGAAGTGCAACAGAGGATAGCGAAGAATACGGTACGGGAGCGGTAGCGACCGCATTCAACTAACCAGTCGATCAAGTTTCGAAAGTCGGCGATTATCCGGTTTTCACCAAGGTCTGAATGTCGAGGCTGGCATCACCTGAGTGCGGTCGCTACCGCTCCCGTACTGTAATTGTCAGGTGCGTCAAGGGTGTTGCACTTCGAAGTTGAATCCCCCAATGACAAATGATCTATGGAAAATGTTTGGGAGAGCTACCGCCTTTTCGCTTTCCCGCTCGGGTGGTTTACTGTTAGAGAATGTCGCTGGAATTTGCTGTCGAGTATCCTTGCGTCCTGCGGGCGCGGCACTCCGAAAAACAATTACGAAATTGGGGCCGGCTGAGTAATCTACACACGCAACTCACCACTGGCGACACCAGTGCGCCTTCGGAAGACAAACTTCGCTGGGTGGAAAATGCGAGTACGGAAGTCGAGACAATGCAGATCGAGACGGAGATTTGTCCGCACTGCCCTTCGTTCCTCCCTATTGAGGCCGCCGGCGAGGGTGAATCGGTTGGTTGTCTGGGCCGCATTACGTACCCGATTGAGGCGCAATTTGAGAAATTCCTTGCTGACCGCGTCCAGCTCTGCCTTGACACGCTCGATAAGGAAGACCAGCCGCGCCTGCTGCGCATCCTCGTCGATGCCGAATCACCCTTCGACGGCGAAGCTACTAAGGAGTTGCGGCGCGTAACCACGGCTGAGGGCCTGCGGTTTTACGAACTTCGCCTGCCGATCCGCCTGACCCGCGAAGCGGTCGCGCTTTCTACCGACAATATTTTCGATATGCTCGCTGGCTTTCGTTCTGAAGAGTACGAACGCACCAGCTATACGCGGGAGTTACCGGCGGCAGCCACGGCCGACTACTACGACTTTCTCGATTTGATCCTGCGCAACGATCTGAATCAATCTGAAGTTGCGCGCCTCACCACTCGCAGCAAAAATTACTCACAGTTCCTTCGTTTGCTGGCAGCCATCGAACGCGCCGAAGCACTCAACACACGCCTGCTAATCGATTGAATCAGGCCAACGTCCTTCCAATTAGCCAATTTCCTGGGTCATTTAGAAGTTGAACCCAGCTCGTTTATCCGACTCGTTTCCACGACGTCGTCTTGCCTACCAGAAAGCCAGTAATTGGACGTAGAAACCGATCATGGGCGCGATCTGGTCTTGCGACTGGCCGGTCACAATTAAAAACAAGGGCTTTTGAATGCGAACGAGGTTGTGGGATGAAATGGATCGCGATTGCGACGCATCTCCATTGAGAAGTCGTTAGTCAAGCGGGTGAAGCCAGCATCCGTTCGCTCAGCTTTGCCAGCCACGTCACCCAAGGAGTCACTATGAAAAAAACCTTGAAAATAATCATGCTGACGTTAGTTCTGACCTTGCCAGCGTACGCAGGACAGATTTATGGAAGTCTGAAGGAAGATGGCCGTCCAGTCGCCAATGCGACGTTTGATGTTTTTTGTCCCCAGGGATCTTTTCGCGGCGTCACTGACGGCTATGGCGCTTACAGCATCAACGTCGGTAAAGGTAAGTGCACCTTTCGTCTTTACTACCGCGACCAGCAACCGAGTCTGGATATCTATTCGTATGACACCCCATTGAGATACGACTTTGATGTCGTCTCGGGCAAGGGTGGTTTGAGCCTGGTGAGGAGGTAGCCATGGAAGAGACGTTCCCTGCCATCGCGCCGCCTCAGGCCGCGAAAAAAGAATCTGGACCTGTTGATACGAAGCCGAAGCGCGACGCGTGGGATAAAGCCGACATCGTCCTCAAATTTGTCGGCGCTCTCGGCACGGCAATCGTAGTTGGACTGGTTGGGATCTTCGGCTCGAGTTTTCTTGCCAGGCAGCAGGAAGCGGAAACAAATCTGCGTCTCTACACTGAGTTGATGAGCCGACGCGAGGAAGCTGATACGTCGCTGCGGAAAGAGATGTTCAATTCGATCATCACCAACTTTCTCAAGCCGTCTGCCGATGAGCCTCCCGAGAAAAGGGTGCTCAACCTGGAGCTGCTCGCCTACAACTTTCACGACTCGCTTGATCTCGGTCCCCTCTTTAAGGACGTCTACAAAGCGCTCGAAGAAAACCAGACCCGGAACCAGCCCTACATTGACCGCTTAACCCGCGTAACTCGGGATGTGGTCGATAAGCAGGTCGCGATGCTGGCAGAAGCCGGCGGGAAGCGCGATGGCAACATCATTTTCGAACAACTCAAAGATCAGCCCGGCGGCGTTACGGTGATGGACAACTTCATCACGGTGAAATCCGATCAGGATCAATCCCTCGTGCAAAAGCAGGTTCGCATCGAGGTGCTAAGTGTCAACACCGAGAAGCAGGAGTTGAACGTGCGCTTGATCGTCAGAAGCTCGCCCGATACTTACGAAGCTGATGCAGTTTTTACTGTTGGGTTTTTCGACTTTCCAATGCTCGACAATATTCGTCTTCCCGGAGGGTCTCGCTGCGCAGTCGTGCTAAACACGTTCGATCCGGAATTTGCGGACTTCACTTTCGTCTATTTTCCCGGAACGCGGGCGAGTCTAAAAGAGAAGCCTTACTATGACGAAATTCTGCTCAATCTGAAGCGGCCGCTAGTAGAACCCTAGTCAGAGGTTGCAGCCAATGCTCCCGTTTGCCGCGACTAATCACTGCTGCTTTCAAAAGGATGTTCTTATGTGCAAACACAACTCTCAAAAGTTACTGCTGCTGGTCTTCACAGTCCTATTCCTTTGCGCCTCAGATGCTGTATCCCAGGACATAGCTGGCGGCGCTGCGCCACGAGTGCGGCGAACTTTTAAGCTGCAACTGGAGGTGACTGCCGGCCCCGACAAAGTTGAGGGAGCCAAGGTGCTTTTGGAATCCGCGGAAGAAGGCGTCAGGTTCAACAAAGAAACCAGGACGAATCAAAACGGAATTGCGAGCGTCTCAGCAGTGCCCGAAGGAAGACTCAAAATTCAGGTGATCGCGAAGGAATGCGAGACTTTCGGCTCGGTTATCAATCTTTCTGGCGACCAGATGGTACAAGTAGCTCTCGTGAAGCGAACGCCAACGCCGTCGCCTGCGCCTTAGGCCTTGGCCTCATCGAGTTGTTGCAGAGTATCGAGAATCAGGTTGGTATTACTCACCGCCTGGAGCACGATCGGAAATAGCTGCGGGGATTTTTGAAACTCAAAGCTGCCGTTGGTCATTTCGACGATGTGGCGAAACGCCAGGTTCCCTTTGGAGCCCGCAGCTTCGGCATCAACGATGCGGCCATCATTGAAGAGGACCCGGCCGCTTTGCGTGTCACTGGAAAGAATCAACGCTCCGGTTAGCTTCGCATTTTCCACCACCTGAATCGCATCAAACAGGCTGACGGCTGCGAGGTCACCTGCAAGCGTCACGTATTCCCGTCTAAGCTCCCGCTCGGCTTGAGCAACGGGAGACTGTTGCAGATCCGGCCGGCGCGCCTTCCGAATCGCCTCCAACCCCTTCGCCACATTGATACGCGGATCGAGCTGCTTAGCTTCCAGCAAACGATCGTAAGCGCTGTCAAAATCGTCGCGTTCGATGTAGAGGCTGGCAAGTGCCAGGCCTTGGCGCGCGGCTTCTTCGGGATGCTTGTGAGCGGCGGCAATCTCGCGCAAACGTTCTCGCAAAGGCATCGAGCGCGGGTTTCGTTCGAGGGCGGTTTTAAGTCGCTTGATGGCCCGTTCGGGAGCCTTGTATTTGACGAACAACTCGGCATCAAGCAAGGCCGAGTCGACCTCGGCGGCGGGGCCTGTCTTCGCTTGCGAATCGGTGTTGAGGGAAGTGTCAGCCATCCGGAGTTTTCGTTCTCAATGGGGACGAAAATGCGACCGGCGGCAAGTTTAGCATAGGCAAATTCGACCATAGAACTCAGATAACGTAACAGCCAACTTGCGAACGAAATTAGTAATCGACCGCTACTCATCGCCGCCGGACGCGGGTGGGTCGTACTCAGGAGGCTCGATACTGCATGGAACGCTGGGCCCTTCGTTCGGCCAGCCACCGCTCCCAACGTCGCCCCAAGGCTCGTCTTCAGAACTTAGATTGGTGGTCGAGTCAGGCACATATTTATGCTCGTCGCAGTAAAGAGCATTGGCAACTTGGTTGGGACAAGGTGGATGTAAACACTTGGGCATACTTACCTCCAAGTTTCTAAAAGACGAGTTTGAGAATGACGATCATGCCCACAGCAAGGATCGCCAGGATTAGAACTAACAAAGCCAGCACGAGGATTGGAGCGGGACGAGGAGCGCTACGAGGTGCGCTGGGCGCACTCTGAGGCACGCTGGGCGCGTAGGTAGGCCAATCGCCAGTGTCAATGCTGACCCGAGGCTGCTCTACATTGGTAGTCCAATGAGGAATGTACCTATGCTCGTCGCAGTAGAGCGCATCGGCCACTTGGTTGGGACACGGTGGGTGTAAACACTTAGGCATACTTACCTCCAAGTTTCTAAACAATGAGTTTGAGAATGGCGAGCAGGGCTACGGCGAGGATCGCCAGGATGAGAAATAACTGAGCCAGCCACAGCGTTTCGGCCCGACGATCATTCACGGCATTCACGGCGGCAATAACTTTTTTCCACTCCGCGACGTGTTCCGCGAAAATGATCGGCAAGTACTCCTGCAAATCAGCTTCGTCCTTCACTGCCCCGAGATCGATTGTGTGTTTGGCGCGGAAACTCCCGAGCGGAGCCGCGATGATGGATATCGTCCGAGAAGTGACGATGGCGAGGATGACACTAACGATCAAACACGTGAGGCCTACGAACAAGAGAATCTTTTCATAACAGCGGAGCAGCAGATCGGCTTTAGTGATGAATGCCAAAGCGCCGGCGATGAAGATTCCCGATACGGCGATACTGCCCTGGGCCTTCGTCTCGATGCTGCGCCAGGTTTCGTTTAGCTTCTTGTACTCTTCGAGGTAGGCCGCGAGTGTAGCTTCGCGAAGACTGCTGATGATGCTGGGTCCGCCGGGTTGATTCGCCAATGAGGGCTCCCGAGGCGAGGAGATGAATTAAGGCGAGCGAAACATATGCCTCTTCGTGAATGCTGTCAATATCGCAAAGAAGCATTAGTCGGTAGGAAGTAGGCAGGAGTTAGGTATCAGATGCCAAGGTGTCAGGTGTCAATGGAAAGTCATTAGCGTTACGGAG
>DASSCX010000206.1:0-2811 GCA_035697425.1 Pyrinomonadaceae bacterium
ATTAGGTTTGTGACGGCTATACCTGGCATGTTCGATCAGACTCAATAAAACGTTGGCGGCGGGGGCGGCAGGTTCGGCTGAAGTTGTCCGAGACCGAACACGCGTTCAAATGCGATCGCCAGTGCTGCGAAAGTTATCGGCAACACCAGAAAGATGCCGACATAGCACAAGAACATCCCGCCAACGACCATCAGTCCATTGAGGAGGTTCAATCCCAGCAAACGCCAGAAGTTGGCGCGGCCTGCCCTGAAGCTCAGCTTGATGGCGTTCATGCCGGAAAGCCTGCGCTCAGCGATTAGCGGGTAAGCAAACGTAAACAGCACCGAAAGGACCATTATGATCAGAATAGCTATGACCCAAAACACGAAGAAGAAAGCGAACAAGCCGAACAGTGCCGAAGGATCTGGTTCGCCGCTTCCCTGCATGGACAGAATGAAGCCGACGTAAAAAATTATGTACGCCGGAACGATGATCACCGCGATCGGAATCATGTGGAGAATCGTGACTATCACGCTGTCGCCGAAAGTGTCGAAACCTTTAAAGAGAATGCCAAACTCAACTAGCTCACCACGGCGCTTCCTGAAGAGTGCCATGTAGAGTCCCACCATCATTGGGCCCATCAAAATACCAAACGGCACCGCGTTGCCGATTAGCACGCCAATCGCTGCCATGCCAACGAACAACCAGTATTGATCTCTGATCAGTTCATAGCCCTCTCTAATGCATTCAACTGGCTGGATAACGCCGCTACGGAATTCAATTGAGTCTATTGATTGGCTCATGATTTCTCCCACTCTCGGTGGCGATCGGGTTAAGGGCGGTCCGGCGCCAGTTGTTTATGAGGTTCAGCAGTTGTCCCTTGATTGATTCCGCATAGATAAGAGCCCCCATTTGATTTGGATGGCCCAGCGACGCATAGCGGCAGGCGAGATAACTCGACTCGCGTGCGTCCTTCTCACTTTTCGTCTCGCCTTTCTTCTTCAGACGGTCGTGAATCTCCTTGCAACTCCTGCTGCGTAATTCCCGCACTTGATCGTTTGTTTTGTACGCAGCAGTTCCAAGCGTAATGATCACAATCGCCCTCCTCAGACCGGACAAATTAGTCGATGCAAATTTGAAGTTCCAAAGCAGTGTTTCAGGGGCCGCGAATGCGTGCTCCGGCTGAAAATCAATTTCAGCAAAATGAATGCGCGGATTCGGCGCAAGTTCAGCATTGACTGTTTGTACCGCCTCACTCAAGCTGCGCGTTGATACCTCGTGCCAGAGGTTAGAGATTATGACCAGCCTGCGCCGCATTTCCTTGTCGCTCATCTCCTCCTCGTTCGCTGAACGGGAGGTAAGCTTCTTGGCGAGCATGCGAATGAAACGATTGTGATCCGTTTCTTCAGAAAAGATGGGGTAATAACCGGGGACGATCAGATGAGCGCCGGGAAACTCGCGCGCGGTACGTCGCAGGAGTCGCTGCATACGTCCTCCGCAAGCTTCTTTAATGCTGGCCTCGAGAGTTTCCAGTCTGGTGGCGGAGTTGAGTAGGTGACGCACGTCGACGTCGTTGATACAGCCATTCATGAGTATCAGATCAACCACGCCACGGTCCGGGTAATGCGCTAAAGCGTCGTCGACCTGTTGATTAACTGATGGCGTATATGACGGCACCTCACTGTTGCTGGCATAAAGAGCACGGTCACTCGCTACCGCTTCAATTGCGGCGCCCGAATGTGCCAGGAGCTTTTCGCTTACCGGCCGCCCGGTCTTCTCCTGCAACCAACACTTAATCCGCCACCAGGTTTTTCGCTCCTGCTTAAGGCCCTGACCCCATAGGATCGAATCTCCGATAACCAACATATGCAGGGGATCTTGTTGTGATTGGGGCGGCTTGGCACACTGGGCCGAGGCGCTGCCGGCGGCCATGAAAAACAACGCGCACAGCAGCGCCGTGGAGAAGAATCCCCTAAATCGCGGCATGCGCATCATCAAAGTTTCCCGGCGTGTTGGTAACTTATGCAAAGTTTGATAAGAAGTCCGCAAGCAAATTTACGCTTACCGTGAGTCGGTAGTTCCTGGAAGATCTAATATCGTCGATCGGCGCAATCTCACGCGACAATTCCACTTTAGCTTTCTCCACTACCTGGTGGTCTAGCAGAGCGCCTCGCAGAATGCTTTCGGTCTTGAGGCAGCGAAAGGGAACTGGCGCAATGCTCCCAAAGGCAAGCCGGATATCATTAATCGTTCCGTTTTTCATTCGGGCCAAACCGGAGAAACAAACTTTTGAGATCGCCTGGGCTTTGCGTGTCCCCACCTTGCGATAGTACTGCGTTGCTCCGCTCGTCGTTCTCGGCAGATATACGCGCGACAAGAGTTCGTCAGCATGCATAACTGTTTGTTTGTAACCGGTGTGGAAAGTTTGATAAGGGACTCGTCGTGCTCCGTTAATCGAGACGAGCTCGACTTCGGCATCGTATGCCAGCAGCGCCGGTGGCGAATCGGCTGCCGGAGACGCGTTTACAATATTCCCGCCCAATGTGCCGCGATTTTGAATCGCGAGGCCGCCAGTTTCACTAGCCGCCTGACAAAGCATGGGGAACTCTTCACGAAGCAGAGTGTGCTCCTGAACTTCCGTGTACGTTGTGAGGGCCCCAATCGAAACTTGCTCCGGTGAAACTTCAATACCGCGCAACTCGGGAAGGTTCCAGATGTTTACATACTTCTTATGCGGGAGCTTTCCCGCTTCCAGCAACACCATGAGATCGGTGCCGCCGGCGAACGGCTGCCAAACGCCTGGTTCGTGGGCAAGCAGCGACAACCCTTCCT
>DASSCX010000207.1:0-7491 GCA_035697425.1 Pyrinomonadaceae bacterium
TGCGGCGAACACGGCGGCCGTAACGCTACCCGGCCTTAGCTGTTGAACGAGCTGTCGGTACTGCGGCGTTTCAACGTACCTGGTGACAGGGTTGTTAGTGCGGTTCCGCAGCGCCTCGATGGAAACGAAGAAGAAGCTCTTGTCCTTGCCGCCAATGGTCGACGGTCCACCTTCGCCGAAACGTGGCAGATAGAGCGGCCCGCCCAGACTGCCGCCGAATTGCCGGAAGCGATTCTCGACGCGAGTGGGTGGCCCGCCGAAAATGTCGCCAAACTTATTAAATGCGTTCAGGTTGGGATCGTTGTACTTGAAGAAGGCGCTGCCGTGAAAGTCGTTGGTTCCATTCTGCGATACGACCTTAACCTGCGCGCCCGAGTTGCGCCCATCCTCTGCCGAGTAGCTGCTGGAAAGCACTCGGACTTCTTTTACAGACTCCTGATTGGGGGTAACGACTGCGGCGCCACCGAAACCGAGACTGTTGACGCTGACACCATCAACGGTGAAGTTATTATTCGAGACGCGCTGGCCGTTAGCCGAGATGGGTACCTGGTTCTCTGTTTGGAAAATTGATGTGTTCGACCCACCGGGACCGGCGACGTTAGGATCATTGCCAGGCCCGTTCGGAAAACCGAGAGACTGGCCGCCAGCTGCACGCGCCCCAGTGCCGAAGATTCCAGGAGCCAGTCTTAGCAACTCGTATGGGTCACGTCCGGGTTGTGGCAGCTCGCGAACTTCCCGTGTGGTAATGGACTTGGAGATGTTAGCGTTTTCAGTGTCTAGTGTCTGAAACGTCTCGCTAGTTACAGTAACTGTTTCCGACACTTCCCCCGCGGTCAGCACAATATCAACGCCTTGCACGGCTTCGGCTTCGATGCTGACGTCGGACAACACTTGCTTTTTGAAGCCCGCTTTCTCAGCTGTCAGGGTGTACTTACCGGGCGCCAAGCCAGAGAATCGATAAAAGCCCTCTTCGCTGGCGATGCTCGATTGCGACTGGCCAGTTTCGTTGTTAGTTAAGGTTATTTGGGCTGCCGGCACGAGACCTCCGGTGGAATCAGTCACTGTTCCCTGAACGCTGGCCTTGAATTGAGCGTTGACCGTCGCTACCGCACACAATAGGAAGAAGCCGCATAACAGCGGGCGAACAAAATTAAAAAGAGTGCGATTCATTGGAAGCCTCCTGACCCGAGGTCCCGGGCGGGAGGGCCGCGCGGGAATAGGTTGTTAATCTTCTCTAACTTTTCGGAGTTAGAGCGTGCGCCGGGAAACGAGAAGCCGACGAAAAGTGATTCAGAGAGCGAACTTTTAACTTTAGGGGAAGTGAAATCAATAAGCGTGCGCGCTTTTGATGGACGTTAGATACACCCAAAAAGAGAAAACTTCAATATATTTCCCCGAAAGACTCTGCTAAGCTGAGCGCCCGATTGTTACAAGTTAGGCTTCTACTCCGGCAATCAGCTCTTGTTGTCGTAATTGAACTGTGAAGGGAAGGGAAAAGCCCAAATGCGAGATCGAATTTTGACTGTTTGTTTAGTTCTGCTGGCGCTCGTTACAGGCGCTTGCGTGTCCGGCACACAACAGACTAATACCGGCGCAACCAGAGCGAAGAAGGGGCCAAATGATCCGATCAAGATCGGCTTCTCCATGGACACTCTGAAAGAAGAACGCTGGCAACGAGATAAGGACCTAATTGAGAAACGAGCGAAGGAGCTGGGAGTAGAAGTCAATGTCCAGGTCGCAAACGGAGACGACAATCTGCAAATCAAGCAGGCTGAAAATCTCCTTACGCAGGGTGTCGATGTGCTAATCGTAGCGCCGCATAACGGAGAGATTGCGGCCTCAATAGTTGAGGCTGCTCACCGCCAGGGCGTTAAGGTGATTTCCTACGATCGCCTGATCCAGAATTCCGATGTCGATCTCTATATCTCTCACCAGGTAGTTAAGATGGGGGAAATGCAAGCGAAGTACTTGCTTGATCACGTAAACAAGAAACCTGCCAATTTCATAATCGTAGGTGGTTCGCCGACCGACCACAACGCCATCCTTTTGCACGAAGGCCAGATGAACATCCTCAAGCCGGCGGTCGATCGTGGCGACGTGAAGATCGTTGCTGATCAGTATGCGAAGGAGTGGCAGGCGAGTGCGGCGCTGAACATAGTAGAGAACGCTTTAACTCGGGCGAACAATCAGGTGGACGCGGTTGTCGCGTCGAATGATGGAACGGCGCGCGGCGTGGTGCAGGCACTACAGGGACAAAACCTTGCCGGCAAAGTTTTGGTGTCAGGCCAGGATGCCGATCTTGCTTCTCTCAAGTTGATCGTGGAGGGCACGCAGACGATGACTGTTTATAAATCGATTCAGCCGCTGGCCAATGGCGCTGTCGCGGCGGCGATCAAGCTGGCGCGTGGAGAGAACGTGGACACCACTGACACCATAGACAATGGCTTCAAGAAGGTGCCGGCAATTCTGCTGGAGCCGGTGGCAGTAGATCGAAATAACTTGCTCGACACCGTGGTGAAGGACGGTTACCACAAGCTGGAAGATATTTGTGCGGGCTTGCCCCCGGACAAGTGCCCGCGGCCCTAGTAGAGTTTTTGTCCAAGGTCCAAAGTCCAACGTCCAAGGTCCGCGGATAAAAAACACTGTATCTCTGGAACCTCACCTAAGGAGATGTATAGATGGCTAGAATTGAACGGTTTGAAGACATTCGATCATGGAAGAAATCACGGGAACTCACAAAGCAGATTTACGAAATAACCTCTCAGGGTGATTTCAAGCGTGATTTTGGCTTGAGGGATCAAATCAGAAAGGCATCGGTTTCAATTCTCTCAAACATTGCTGAAGGATTTGAAAGAGGTGGCGATCAAGAGTTTCTGCAGTTCTTGGCTGTTGCGAAGGGTTCTTGCGGCGAAGTCCGAGCTCAACTCTATGTCGCTTATGATCAGGGTTATCTTGCGCGGGACAAATTCGAGTTACTTTCAAAATCCGCGCAAGAAGTTAGCGGTTTAATCTCAGCGTTCATGAGGTATCTCAGACAATCAACCTTGCGCGGCAGCAAATATCGTTAGTTCTGTCTCGCGGCTGTGGACTAGTGTAAACAGCGGACCTTGGACCTTGGACGTTGGACTTTGGACGAAAGCCACATGCCTTCGAACCAAAAAGAGCTGTTGGTGATGCGCAGCATCACCAAAACCTTCCCCGGTGTTCGCGCCCTCGATGGTGTTTCATTCGATCTTCATAAAGGAGAGATCCACGCGCTTGTCGGCGAAAATGGCGCCGGCAAATCGACGCTGATGAAGATCCTGGGCGGTGTCTATCCTTACCCGCAATATGGTGGTGAGATCCTGATCGACGGTAAGTCGCAGCATTTTGGCGGGGTCCGCGACGCCGCGAATGCAGGCATCGCTGTTATCTATCAGGAGCTCTCGCTGGTTCAGGAGATGAGCGTTGCCGAAAACATTTTTCTCGGACGCGAGCCGCGTAAGTGGGGCGTAATTCTCTCTGCTGAACTACATCGCCGCGCTGGTCACTTGCTTAGCGATCTTCACCTTGCGATTGACCCGCATACGCCTATTCGCAGCCTCGGCATCGGACAGCAACAGTTAGTCGAAATTGCCAAGGCGCTCTCCCAAGACGCTCGGATCCTGGTGCTCGATGAGCCAACCGCGGCACTGACTGACACCGAAGTAACCACGCTCTTCCAAATTCTCAATAAGCTCCGCGCGCGCGGCGTAGGCATGGTTTACATCTCGCACAAGTTGCATGAAGTGTTTCGCCTCAGCGATCGAATTACCGTATTGCGCGACGGAAAGACTGTCGGCACAAACGCTACCGCACAATTGAACGAAGCTCAGGTAATCTCGAGTATGGTGGGCCGCGAAGTAGGTGAAATCTTTCCTACCGTCGATCACGCGCACGGTGAGATTGTTTTTGAAGCCCACAACATCTCTGTTTCGGATCCAGTCTTGCCCACCAAGAAACTAGTCGATCAGGTGAGTTTCTCAGTGAGGCGCGGCGAGGTGCTGGGTATTGCGGGACTGATGGGCGCCGGTCGCAGCGACCTGCTGATGGCGCTCTTCGGTGCTCATGCGGGGCGAGCTTCCGGCGAGGTTCTGATTGACGGAAAGAGAATTGAGATTAGAAGTCCCGCGGAAGCAATCAGGTACGGCATCGGCTTCGTGACTGAAGATCGAAAACGCTTTGGTCTAGTCCTCGATCAAACGATTCTGAACAACATGACGCTGGCAGGGTTAAGCAAAATCTCTGGCCGCTTTGTAACGAGCATTGATGCCGAGGCCGCGGCGGGCGAACGTTCGATGAAGGATCTGCGAGTGAAAGCGCCGTCAGTTTTTACGGGTGTCGGAACGCTCTCGGGCGGCAATCAGCAGAAAGTCGTGCTGGCGAAATGGTTACTAACGAATCCGCGTGTTTTATTCCTTGATGAGCCAACGCGCGGAATTGACGTCGGCGCCAAGCAGGAAATTTATGCCCAAATTAACAAACTGGCGCGCAGCGGCATCGCCATCGTGCTGGTGTCCTCCGAACTGCCGGAAGTACTGGGCCTTTCAGATCGCGTGATTGTCTTACATGAAGGCCGTGTGACCGGCGAGTTCACTCGCGCTACTGCAACTCCAGAAAAGTTGATGGCCTGCGCGACCGGTCATGCCGAGCGTGCAGCCTGAGCCCGCTTATGAACAACACCACATCCGACAACGATCAATTGCCGCCGCCGAGTGATGTCGCCAACGAGATCACTCCGTTAACGAGGATCGGAAAGTTCAAAATTCCGACGGAGTTATTGCGGGCCTACACGATGGTCTTCGCCCTCATCGCTATTTGGATTTACTTTCACTATTCCACCGGCAACATCTTTCTCGAGCCGCGCAACTTTTCCAACCTGATGCGACAGACGTCGGTTACCGGCGTTCTCGCAGTTGGAATGTTGATGGTGATTATTACCGGACAAATTGATTTGTCAGTAGGATCGGTGGTGGGCTTGGCCGGTGGCATCGCTGCGATCGCCCAAGGCTGGCTCGGCTGGGGACTAGTTCCCTCGTTAAGTGCGGGCATCGCTGTAGGAATCGCGATTGGCTTGATGCAGGGAGGCCTGACCGCCTATCTGAACATTCCCGCATTCATTGTCACACTCGGGGGGCTGCTCGCCTGGCGCGGCGTGATACTTGGCCTAAGCCGCGGCGAGACGATTCCGTTGCGGCTTCAAGCTTTCAAATCAATAGGACAAGACTACGTGGGACCAACTGTCGGCTGGATTATCGCAGCCCTCGCGGTCGCCGCCATTGTCTGGATGACGATCGCGCGCAATCGCGCACGCCGCCGGCACGGGCTTGGATCTCCGCTGCTGGCAATCACAATTGCCCGGCTCGTGATTCCGATAGCGGTGATCGTGGGATTCATCTACATGATGAACTCCTACGAACTTGCGCCTGGAGTTAGAGCTGGCATGCCTAATCCCGTAATCATCTTTCTCGCGATCGCTTTGGCGGGCGCGTTCTTAACGCAAAACACAACCTTTGGTCGTTATCTCTACGCGATCGGTGGTAATCCGGATGCGGCTCGTCTTTCCGGAATCAACATCAAGCGTCATCTGCTGGCAGTCTTTGCAATCATGGGTGCGCTCGCCGGCGTTGCTTCAATAATCTATACCGCGCGGGTTGGCAGCGCCTCGCCGGATGCGGGACAACTTCTGGAACTCGACGCGATTGCCGCCTGTGTGATTGGTGGGACGAGTTTAATGGGTGGCCGCGGCACAGTGTTCGGTGCCATCCTGGGTGCCTTGATAATGGCCAGTCTTGATAACGGAATGTCGCTGAAGAATGTTGAGCCCTACATGCAGAACATTATCAAGGGCGCGATTCTGGTAGCTGCGGTTGGCTTGGACATGGCTGGACGGCGAAAAACTTAGGGAGGATTAGGCAACAGGGGAAAAGGGGAACGGGGGAATGGGCAAAGGTCATAAACATCGGTTTGCCGTTTCCCAATTCCCCTGTTCCCCTTTTCCCCTTTCGTAATGACGGCCTTAATTATTCACGGTCATTTTTACCAGCCACCTCGTGAGAACCCCTGGACCGGCCTCATCGAAAAGCAAGCGGGAGCCGCCCCTTATCACGACTGGAACGAAAGGATTCACGCAGAGTGCTACGGTCCAAATGCTCAAGCGCACATCGCCGCCGCCGGAAATCGAATTGCCGAGACGGTCAACAACTACGCTAACCTCAGTTTTAATTTTGGTCCGACGCTCCTTTCGTGGCTCCAACTTAAGCATCCCCAAACTTACCAACACATACTCGAAGCGGATCGCTTGAGCCTTATGAAGCGGAGCGGGCACGGGAACGCGATTGCCCAGGCCTATGGCCATGCGATTCTGCCGCTGTGCAACGAACGCGACCGTGAGACGCAGGTTATTTGGGGTCTTGCTGATTTTCGCTATCGCTTTAGACGTGAACCCGAGTCGCTCTGGTTACCAGAAACAGCTTGCGACGACCACACACTTGCTTTGTTGATTGAAGCCGGGTTGCGATTCGTAATCCTGGCGCCAAATCAAGCGGGGAGTTTTTGTTTATCTGAGGGCGAGTGGCAGGATGTTCGGCCCGGCAGCATCGACACCTCAAAACCGTATCGCTTCAACCATCCGGATGGATCGGATCGCTCGATAGCGATTTTTTTCTACGATGGCCCGACCGCGCGCGCGATTGCGTTTGAAAAAGCGCTGACTTCCAGCAAGTCATTAGTTGAGCTATTTGTGCGCGGCGCGAACGGCGCACCCATGCTTAACGTGGCAACAGATGGTGAAACGTACGGCCATCATTTCAAGTTTGGCGACCTTTGCATTGCGCACGCTCTCGAGCGGGAAGCGCCTGCGGCAGGATTTCAGCTGACAAACTATGGCCAGTATCTCGATCAGCATCCGGCGACGGTCGCGGTGAAGCTGGCGCGGGGCGAAGACGGCAAGGGAACCTCGTGGAGCTGCATTCACGGCCTAGCCCGCTGGGAGCGCGACTGCGGTTGTCATACAGGTGGCGAAGCTGGTTGGAACCAGAAGTGGCGAGCCCCGTTGCGGACTGCGCTTAATTTTCTTCGAGATGCTGCGGCGCGAGATTTCGAAGTGCTGGGATCAGAACTCTTTGCAAACCCCTGGCAGGTACGCAACGAGTCGATCCAGTTGATCCTTGATCCGCAACATTCTCGCGAAGCATTTGTTGCCACCCACGCTAAACGCTCTCTGGATGCTGGCGACCAAGGGCGCGCCCTCACGCTTCTGGAAATGCAGCGCAACTCGCTCTTGATGTTCACAAGCTGTGGTTGGTTCTTTTCCGAAATTTCAGGAATCGAAACGATTCAGGTGCTGCAATATGCTGCCAGGCTTATCGATCTATCGCAGCAGCTCGGCGCTCCCTTGCCCCTAAAGGATTTTCTTGAGTTGTTAGGGGAGGCCAAGAGCAACCGTGCTGAGCTGGGGTCGGGAGCGAACCT
>DASSCX010000208.1:0-10511 GCA_035697425.1 Pyrinomonadaceae bacterium
CCGACGTCCATCAAAATTAGTTGGCCCGGCTGCACTCGGCCTTGGGACTCAATGTAGTGCAAGGTGGTGGCATTTGGCCCACAGCCAACAATCGAGGGGTAACCCCAGTGATCGGCGTTGCGCAGTTTGAAGGTGTAAACCACTTGCGCGTCGACTTCATATTCCCAGTTCGCATTTCCGGCCACGCTCCAGGCCCTCTGTTGCGCCTCGGTTGTGATATCGATCGCGTGCTGAAGTAAGCGCAGCTCCATTTCAGACTTTCGTAATCTCAGGTTTGCAAAAATTGGTGCTGCGTTTTTGATTACAAAACCGCTGGCAGCCTTTTCCCATTGGGCGGTAAAGCGCTGTTCATTGCGGTATTCGCGCGTGTTCGGCCCGCCTGACGGCAGTAAGTAGAGTTCGGCCTCGTTCTTCTCCGCCGCGGCAAACAGGTTCGCAAAACCGGGCGCAGTAGCGTCCGGAGTCGCAGTCTGCGTCATGAAAACGTTTTCCGGCTTCGGGCGATATGCTTCGCCCTTGTGCAGTGCCTGAATGAACGGTTCAAACTCTCGCGCGTCCCAGATTTCATTAATGCCGGAAGCAGCGTAAGCCTCCTCCGCCGTGTACATGTGACCCGACCAGACCTCGAAGAGCGGATTACGTCGCGGCAGGAACAGCACTTCCGGAAGCTGTGCATTGCCGGGCAGCAGCACGAGGGTCGCGCGGTTCTGTTTCAGCATCGTCAAGTAGTAGAGGTTGTTCTCCTGACGATATTCGTAATCCACGTCATTGGCGTAAACGCGAGGCTCGCTACTGAAAAGGATCAGCATTCCTTTCGGACCAATGGCTTGGGCGACACGTGACCGCCTCATGGTGAGTTCGGCGAACCGGGTCTTCTGATCAAAAACAGGCGCCGGTGGCGTAATGCGTATCAGCAAAAGGCGGTTCTGTGGTTCCGCAGCCACGGATCCTCGCTGCGTAAGTCCCAGACTGATAATTACCGTGATTGCGAGAAGGAGTGAGATTACTTGCAAGCGATTTCTTTTTGCTGTCATGACGCTCCGGTGCCGAGCCGGCCTCTCTAATGTAGAGCTGGATTCAAACGCGGGATTGGGGAAGCAAGGTTATGGTCGAATTAGCCGGCGACGGCGCGGCGGAGTAACGATGCGGCGAGTGCCGTCAGGTTTAGTCAAAATCGTAGTGCCGTCCTGACTGGTCATTAATTGGCTGCCGTCAGGTAGAGTGCGGACAGTGATGCCTTGACGGCGGAGACGCTCCCGGTTGGGAATCTGCGAGTAATCAACATTGGGAGCGTTAGGAACGGGTGGCTGGACCGGCTGAAACTCCTCGCCATTATCACCGTCAACCTCAACCGTGTCTGTTTGTTTGGTTGTGGTTACTTTCTGCTTTGGCTTCTCTTTCCTGACCTGCTTGGCATCATTCGCCGCTCGCTGCTTATCAGCCTCGACTTTTTGACTGTCGACAGCAACTGAGTTGATACCCGATCCGGCAGGAGCGGCCGCCTGGTTCTCAGGTTGAGTGGGAGTGACCGCCGGCGATGGTGCAGCGCTGGGTGTCGGTAATGCGACGACCGCAGCTGTCTTCCGCTTCTGATAGGCGTAATAACCGCCAGCGCCTCCCACTAACAGCACAAGCGCAACAGCGATCATTGCCCACTTTGCACTGCGCCGCGAATATGGTTTCGCCACCAGGGTGGTTTCCCCCGTTGGTGGAATCGTTGGCGGCTTTGTAGGCGCGCCCAAGCCTACCGTTGCCCGCGCAGCTTCGTCTGTGAGGGTGGGCGTTGGCGCAGCAGTAGGAAACAGAACGGTGTTTGCTTCGCTGCGGTTCGTTAGCGTGCTCTCCAATCCCTCTTGATGAAGTGCCCTTCGCATCTCCGCTGCATTGCGGAAGCGCTGCTCGCGATTCTGCGCCATGGCGCGAGCCAGCACATTACTCAAGACTTCTGGTACTGCTCCGTTAACTTCATGCGCCGCTTGCAGAGGATCAGGCTGGCCATTAACTAGTGACGCCGCGCGCGTAAGCGCATCGGGTGGCTTAACGCCGGTCACGAGGTGATAAAGCGTCGCGGCAAGTGCATAAAGATCGCTGCGCGCATCGGTGCCCAGTCCCTGAATCTGCTCGAGCGGAGCATAGTTGGGAGTGTAGCCAAAGATACTTGCCGAAGTTGTTACGCGTGAGATCTCACTGGCCTGTCCTTTCGCCAGTCCGAAATCCAGGAGAATGATTTGTCCGCGCGAGGTGACCTTTAGATTTTGTGGTTTGATGTCGCGATGAATGATTGGCGGTTCCTGGGTGTGTAGGTAATCCAGAGCGTCGAGCAATTGATCTGCCCACGTCATCACATCAGCAGCCGGAAAAGGTGTGCGTCGCTGGGCAAACTTCTCCGCAAAATCATCTCCGGGGATGAACTGCATGACCAAAAATTGCCCTTCACCTTCAGAAAAATGATCGCTGACTCGTGGCAGTGCCTGATGATGGACGCGCGCTAGCAGTCGAGCCTCACGCTCGAATTGCTTCCGCAGTCGTTCGTCGGCGAAGAGTGTCTCCTTCAACGCCACGGTGCTGTCGAGCCGCTCGTCAATTGCTTCGTAGACGGTACCCATACCGCCCTGTCCTAACGAACGGACGATTCGGTAGCGACCTTGTAAGACTGTTTCTGGCGTAAGCATTAAGAAAGTTCTTTTATCGACGACTACAGCGCAATGGCCTTTGATGATGGAATTGGCCGTGCGGCTGCCAAGAATTCGACTCGAGCCCGCGCAGTGTATCTCACACATTATACACGCCAAACTGCTGACATGAACTGACGCGCCCCTGATGGTGTCTTAAGTTGCTGTCGGCGGCGCACTCCGTGGCCGCCCCTGCTTTTGAACCCACGTTTTGAAAGGCCCGCGCGCAAACGGGGATCTCCCGACAGATTTCTAGATAGGACACTACTCCCTGATCTTATCTCACCATTGCCACCGACAAAGCGGACAACAGCTCCGATATTTAGAGCCATCAGTGCGCTGTTTGGCCGAATAAAGGGTATGCTAGCGGCATGAGTGACCCCTTCCCCGTTTCCGACGCGGAGATTATCGATGTCCCTCCGCCCCGACGTCGTCGCTGGCGCCGCTGGTTACTCGGCGCCGCTGTCTTGTTGTTCATCCTGCTTTCACGCAGCCTCTCAATCTACGTCTCGGCGCTTTGGTTTAATTCAGTCGGCTATTCCGCAGTTTATTGGTACATACTGAAACTGAAGGTCGTGCTCTTCCTGATCTTCTTCCTCTTAACTGCTGTAATTCTACGCGC
The DNA here is from genome assembly GCA_035697425.1 of Pyrinomonadaceae bacterium. Lineage (GTDB taxonomy): Bacteria > Acidobacteriota > Blastocatellia > Pyrinomonadales > Pyrinomonadaceae > PSRF01. The sequence continues at coordinate 3,295 of DASSCX010000208.1, forward strand.
GGGATTTTTTCTCCTGGAACGGATCTTTGCCGCCCACGCGCTAACACCGCGCACGATTATTGTTAACAACCAACCAGTAGAGTTTGCTCCCGCCCGCTTCTTACGACCGTTATCCTGGGGAATTGCACTAGTCTTTGCACTGTTCGCGGCCCTCACAATGAAAGGCAAGTGGCTGGAGTTTGCTGCTTATCTGAATCGCACGCAGACGTCTTTAAGCGATCCGATCTTTCAAAAACCGGTAGAGTTTTACCTTTTCTCGCTACCAATCCTCGATGCAATTAGCTCCTGGCTGGTAACGCTCACCTTTGTTTTGTTTTGCGCTGCGCTGATCTACTCACTGCTTTCGATTCCGCAGACGATGCTGAAGAATATGCGCTCGCTCTCTTCCGCGACCAGCTTCGCCGCAACGTCGGGCGCCTTGGCAGCCTTTCTACTCGCATTTGCCTGGCGTGTTTATCTTTCTCGTTTCCCTTACCTGTGGAGCGATCATCAAACGTTTACCGGAGTTACTTACACCGAAGCGCACTACCTGCTTCCGGCGCTCACCCTCGTTGCAGTGGCGCTCGTGATTGCCGCACTGATCTCGTTGCTCAATGCCTTCACGAAACGCGGCCTACGGTTGCTCGTGCTCGCGGTGGCACTTCCGATGCTGGTCTACATTGTTGGCGTCGTCATAGTACCGGCTTATGTGAACAGTTTCATTGTGAAGCCTAACGAACTCGGACGGGAAACCCCCTACATCGAACACAATATTGCCTGGACTAGCCGCGCATTCGGACTTGAACAAATTGAACCGCGCGAGTTTGAAGCCGAACCTTCAATTGAAGCCCTCAATCTAAATGCCAATCGTCCGACCCTTGAGAATATTCGACTCTGGGACTGGCGCGCCTTGCAGGACACACTCAAGCAGGTCCAAACCATTCGTAACTACTACGACTTTTTGGACGTGGACGTGGACCGCTACCAGCTCGGAAACCAGACTCGCCAGGTTATGCTTGCCGCCCGCGAGCTTGATGTTGAGAAGCTGCCTGAATCGTCGCGCAACTGGGTAAACGAGAAACTGATCTACACCCACGGTTACGGCGTTGCCATGAATACCGCCAACGGTTTCACGCCTGAGGGCATGCCGCGCTTTGTGCTTTCGGATATGCCAATCAAATCCAGCGCACCGGAAGCGACCATCACACGCCCGCAAATTTATTACGGGCAAAAAACTGATACCGACGTCTATGTTAACACCTCAGTGAAGGAATTTGATTTTCCACAGGGCGAGTCGAATACCTATACGACCTACGAGGGTACTGGCGGGATCCCCATTGGGGGGCGGCTGCGACGCATGCTACTCGCATGGGCTTTGGGTGATCTCTCGAAACTGCCTTTCTCGGACGCCATTGGTTCGCAGAGCCGGGTTCTGATCCATCGCAACATCCGCGAAATCGTTAACGGAATTGCTCCGTTTCTCATTTACGACAACGACCCTTACATGGTGGTTAGTAAAGACGGTCGTTTGTTCTGGATGCTCGATGCCTTCACTGAATCGTCCCGGTTTCCTTATTCGCGGCATCACGGGGTAGGAAACGAATCGGTCAACTACATTCGCAACAGCGTCAAAGTTGTGATCGACGCCTACAACGGATCGGTAGATTTTTATGTGTTTGATTCAAAAGATCCGATCATCTCCACTTACCGTTCAGTCTTCCCCACGCTTTTCAAAGACGCTTCCGCCATGCCGGAAGATTTGCGTGCTCACGTGCGGTATCCGGAAACGTTGATTCGCGTGCAGGCTGAAGTCTACGGCCTTTACCACACGCAAAGTGCCAAGGTCTTCTTTCAGCGTGAAGACGTCTGGAGTGTTGCCAGTCAGATTGGAATCGACGAGCAGAATAAGAAGCTAGCGCAACCGATCGACCCGTATTACGTTCTGATGCAACTGCCCGGCGAAGAAGCCCCCGCGGAGTTTGTTCTGATCCTCCCATTCACGCCCTCAAACCGGAATAACATTATTGGCTGGATGGCGGGCCGTAGCGATGGTGAAAACTACGGAAAGCTGCTCGTCTACAATTTCCCTGAGTCTCGCCTCATCGAAGGACCGCTGCAAATCGAAGCGCGCATCGATCAAAATGCGCAGCTCTCCGCGCAATTTAGTCTCTGGAACCAGCAAGGCTCCCGAGTTCTGCGCGGCCACTTACTCGTCATTCCGATTGGCCGTTCGCTGCTTTATGTTGAACCCGTGTACCTGCAGGCGCAGCGAAGTCCGATGCCGGAACTGCGGCTGGTTGTACTCGCCATTCAAGAGCGAGTCGCCTATGGCCAGAACTTCGAGGAGGCCCTCGCAAACCTGATCGGCGAAAGCGCTAATCTCACGGCGCAGGCGTCTCAAACCCCAGCGACAGAAAAGCCGGCAACCGGGCAGCCAACCCCGACCCCGTCTCCTTCACTTCCCGGAAACACTCAGCAGCTGATCTTGCGAGCTATTCAGGAGTTCGAGGACTACCAACGCCTTACATCACAGGGCAAGCTAGCAGAGGCAGGCCAAAAGCTCGAACAGCACAAACGCACGCTTGATGAATTGCGGCGCTCCAGCGGCAAGCCTTGAGAATCGGTTTAAGAATGAGCAAGCCCTTTCGAGCCCGATTCTGTGGGGGGCCGCCATTTACATGCCTGGTTGCGCGAAATCAACGACGCTTCGCCGCCTAGCTCATCAGGGCCCGTCGACCAACCCTCCGCACAGCGAGTGCTGTTTCGCGATTGTCGATTAGCGGCCCCAAGCGGCCCTTCCAGCCTGAGATAAAACTTCACCTCCCCCAGAACCCCTTGATGTATACCCATCGCTCGTCACGCAACCCTTACCTTTTGCTCAGCATTTCCGCTATAAGGTCGAGGATTGTATGGCTCTCGCATACATCTAAAATTGAAGTTTACAACTTAGGGTAAAGATCGGTTATAGTGCAGCCTCCGACAGAGTTCCTGACGGACGTGGGCTCTGGGACGTCCGGAAATTGCGATAAAACCCACTGGAGGGATGGTGGCGGCGGCGGCATTCTACGATCTCGAAGGCACCCTGGTCAGCACAAACCTGGTCCACACCCTGGGCTTTTATTCGCGCAACCAGCCGGGCCTGCTCAACAGCTTCAGGAAGAGTGCTTCAACGCTCCTGAGCATTCCCGTCTTTGCCATCACTGACCAGTACAGCCGCAAGGTTTTCAATGACCTTTACTTCAAACGATACAAGGGACAGTCAGAAGATCGACTGCGCTTCCTGGCCGACGAGCTTTTCGAGCAGGTGTTGAAGCCCGCAGTCTTTCCGGGTACCTACGAGCTATTAACCAAGTCGCGCAGCCTCGGTCTGCGGCAGGTTGTGGTGACAGGCGCCCTCGACGTTTCCGTTAAGCCCCTAATGGAGCACTTGGGAATCACAGAGTACGTCGCTAACCGCCTGGAGTTTGTTAATGGGCATGCGACCGGACGGTTGCTGCCACCGGTAATGGCGGCAGCCACCAAGGCATCCTGGATCAGAGTCTTTGCAGAGCGGGAAGGCCTGAGCCTGAGCGACTCGTATGCCTACACCGACAGCATGAGCGACCTGCCGATGCTTTCAGTGGTTGGACATCCGGCTGTAATCAATCCTGACATGCGTTTGCGCCAAACCGCGCTGCATCACGATTGGCCGATACTTAATCTGAAATAGTTTCCCAAATCACATGGCACTTCAACTACGAAAGAAAACGCACGAGTCCGTAATTTACATCGATCGCGATAGCGCACCGCGCATCATGCCTTCCGGCGAGGACTTCATTCTCGAGGACCTGCCCATCGGCACGCGCGTGCTTTATCCGAATCCATCGATTAAGGGACTGCCGAACCGCGAAGCTGCGATCAGGTACGCTCTCAATCATCCGCATGATTCCGATCCCTTGTTCGCGCAACTGGAACCGGGAATGCGAGTCACAGTTGCTGTGGACGATATTAGTCTGCCGCTGCCGCCGATGGCGACGCCGGATATTCGGCAGACTATCCTTGAAGTCGTCCTCGACATGCTCGCCGGACACGGGGTCGACGACGTCCACATCGTGATCGCCAATTCCCTGCATCGCAAGATGACTGAATGGGAAATGAAGCGGATGGTGGGGGCGAAGATCTTTGACGCTTACTATCCGGATCGTTACTACAACCACGACGCTGAATGGACCGAAGGATTAGTGAAGATCGGGGAAACCAGGCACAAGGAACCTCTCGTGCTGAATCGTCGTGCTGCAGAAAGCGACCTGCTCATTTACGTAAATATCAATCTCGTGCCGATGGACGGTGGGCACAAGTCAGTCGCCGTGGGGCTTTGCGATTACGAATCACTGCGCGCGCACCATGAGCCGCAGACGATCCGCGATTCCGACAGCTACATGGATCCCGCACGTTCGGAGCTCAACAACAAGGTCAAGCGTCTGGGCAAGATCGTCGATGAACACCTCAACGTTTTTCACATTGAGACCGCGATCAACAATCGCATGTACAAAGGCGACATGGATTTCTTGCTGCGAAACGAAGACGACTTCACGGCCTTTGATCGGATGAAGTTTGAAGCAATGCGCTACACGATGAGCAAGCTGCCACGCCCGGCGCGACGCAAGCTGCTTCATTCTCGCCCGGCGCAATACGAAATGATTGCCTGTCATGCCGGCAAGACGGAGCCGGTTCACGATCGCGTTGTCGCCAAGGCGTTCGAACAATATGCGATTCCGGTGCGGGGGCAGTGCGATATTTTGATCACCGGCATTCCCGACATTTCCCCTTACAACGTTTACTCGATCCTGAATCCGCTCCTCGTTCAGGTGATGGGGCTTGGCTATCACTTCAATTTTTATCGCAACAAACCGTTACTGAAGAAGGGTGGCGTGCTGATCATTCATCACCCCTGTTACGACGAATTCGATCACAAATTCCATCCCAGCTATATCGAGTTTTTTAATCGGCTATTGCCGGAAACCCGCGACGCCTTCGTCCTGCGCGAAAAGTACGAGCGCGAGTTTGCTAACAATCCCAGCTACGTCGAAATGTATCGGCGCGGCAACGCTTATCACGGAGCGCACCCGTTCTTCATGTGGTACTGGGGTGAAAACGGGCGGCAACACGTCGGCAAAGTCATCGCCGCCGGCGCTGAAAACGCACACGTCCCTGCCATGCTTGGCTGGGAGCGTGCCGACAACTTAACGGAAGCGATTGCCATGGCACGAAGCTATATGGGCAACTCTGCGGAGATCACTATGCTGCATCAACCTATGATCGGCATTGCTGACATGGAATAAAGGCTGGCCGTGAGAAAGTTCTAAGACGAGTTAGATGACTAAGCAACAAGATAATCGCAAGTTCGTCGGCGCTTTGTTACACGACGTGAAACTGTCGCCGACAGAAATCTTTCAAGACCGCAATATCTTTCTGATTGGCGGCACGGGGTTTCTTGGGAAAGTCACGCTCAGCATGCTGTTGCATCGCTTTCCCAATGTCGGTCGTGTTTACGTGTCGGTACGCGCGCGCTCCCAGGAACAATCGGAGACGCGTTTCTGGAACAGCGTAATCACCGCCCCACCATTCGATCCGCTACGCGCGCGTTACGGAGCCGCGTTGGAGGGCTTCATTCGCAGCAAGGTTGTCGTCCTCGGTGGCGACATAGGCGACACCAACCTGGGATACAGCGAAGAGGAAGCCCAGCGAGTTGCTGACGATATCGACGTCATTATCAACAGCGCCGGCAATGTCACTTTCAATCCCACGCTCGAAAGCGCTCTCCGCACTAACGTCGTCGGCACTCAGAATGTCATTGCTTTTGCCAAACGCATGAAGCGTCCGGCACTCGTTCACGTTTCAACCTGTTTCGTGGCTGGTAATCGCCAGGGAACAATTTGGGAAAGTGATCCGGTGTTGGGTTACTTCCCACGCAAGAACGAACTTGCCGGGGTCGAGTTTTCTGTTGAGCAGGAAATCAAAGACTGCGCTCGTTTGGCCGAACGAGTAAAGGAAGACGCGAAAGACGCAATGATGGTGGCGCGGTTTCGCGAGCTTGCGCGCCGGCGATTAATTGAAGAAGGACGCGACGAGGACGATCCCGATGCCCTGGGGTTAGCGGTTGCTCGCGAGCGCAAGGTCTGGACGCGAACGCGACTGACAGATCTCGGAGTCGAGCGCTCGGGATGGTGGGGCTGGCCGAATATCTATACCTACACCAAAGCTCTGGGCGAGCAACTCGTGGCTGCGGAAACAGGAATCGTGCGCAGCATCGTTCGTCCCAGCATCGTGGAGTCTGCCCTGTCTTATCCTTTTCCTGGTTGGAACGAAGGTTTCACCACTACCGCGCCAATCATCTTTCTTGTATTGAAGGGACAAACGCAGATTCCCGCTAACGACAAGTTGATCCTGGACATCACCCCGGTCGATCAGGTCGCGTCGGTGATGTTGGCAGTAGCAGCGCAGGCTTGCGTCGAAGAGCCGCGGCTTGTATATCAGGCCGCCACTGGCGACGCGAACCCTGCCACCATGGAACGGATTATTTCACTCGTCGGTCTCTACAAGAGAAAGCATTTCAAAGAAAAGGAAACGGGCATAAAGCTGCTCAACGAAGCTGCGGCCCGGATGTCGCCCCGCCCGGTTTCTGCGGCCCGCTTCGAGGCAACGTCGATCCCGATGTTTAATTCGGCCGCCAAGAAAGCATCTGCGTTCCTCGACCGCGCACGGCCACGCTGGGGTGGCGGGCGCATGGTGGAGGTGATCGATCGCGTTAAGACTTCGGTGGATCGGGTCGAAGAAGTGACCCGCGAGACCACAGACTCTTTTGAGATCTTTCGTCCCTTCACGATCGAGAATGCCTACGTGTTCCGTTCCGACAATGTGCGCTCCCTTTTCGAACGCATTAGAAAGGATGAGCAGTCACTGTTGACGTGGAACCCAGAGAAGTTTGACTGGTACACCTACTGGATCAACGTCCATATCCCCGGCCTGAAAAAGTGGGTCTTTCCCAAACTCGAAGATGACATGCGAGCGCAGCCGAAGCGCACCTATACTTATCGCGATCTGCTTGAACTATTATAGACTTCGACTAAGCGGCATGCGACCCGAGTCGCCATGCGCATCGAACGTGACGAACGCACTGAGCAATACACCTACGCCGACCTGAATGAGCTAGCCACACGCGCCGCAGCTTTTCTTGCGAGTGAGGGCGTGAAGCCCGG
>DASSCX010000209.1:0-8971 GCA_035697425.1 Pyrinomonadaceae bacterium
CTTGTTCGAAGGCGGCTGTGATCTCGCTCACGTTTTTTGGAGGAATCGGGATCTTGATCAACTTGAGCGATAGGCCTTCACGTTTCTCGCGTTGTCGCAGCGTGGTCAACATGCGCGGGTAATCCTGAGTGGTCGTGAGAATTTCGTCGCCCGATTTCAGATCCATTCCCAGCAAAAGAATTTCCAACGACTCAGAGGCGTTGCGCGTGATGGCAATCTCTTCGCGGTCGCAGGCAAAAATTTCGGCCAGCCCGGTGCGGATCGTTTCTGACTGCGGCTCGAGGATTTGCCACATCGTGTAAGCGGTCGCGTCTTCCTGTTGCCAGATATAACGAACGAGGGCTTCGGTAACAATCCGCGGGCTGGGCGAGACGCCACCATTGTTGAGATTGACGATTCCACGCGTAACCGAGAATGAGTTTTGGATCACCGACCAGTAATCTTCATCCATCGCCGCTTGTTGCGGGGTGAGATGAGCGACGGCATTGCCCGCTGCATAGACTTCTTTCTCCAGGGAACCAATGAGTGGCGATGACAAAGCGGCGAGGCCAAGACCTTTTCCGGCGAGGGAAAGAAAGTCGCGGCGTGAATTAGCAGAGCAGGAAGACGACGACGAATCAATCATGGAGTTCTCCGGGGGTAGGTAACGCCAAGCTGTTATTCTCACCGGGCTTCAGCCGGTGTCTCAGCGCAACCAAAAACAGAAACCGTTTAAACGGTTTCCTACATCAATATCTGCGGCACCGGGCTGAAGCCCGGTGAATAAGAGTTATTACGCTCAGATTCGAACACGGTCATGGAACGAAAGCTATGCGGTTCAGTAACTCTCGTGCAAAAACACTTAATCGTATACATCGATGCAGCCTTATGGTATTCAACGTTTTAAATGGTAACTGCTTCTTCAGCGCCGCTTGCTAAAAGCTCGCCCTCGAATTTCGGTCGCGCCATCGATCAGCCAGTGCCACTAAAACCCCCACTCAAATGGGCCGGGGGTAAACGTTGGCTGGTACCTTTCATTAGCGCTTATTGGGAAAAGCATAGTACTCAACGGTTAGTAGAACCCTTTTGTGGCGGACTGTCGGTTGCTCTCAACCTCCAACCCGAGAAAGCACTCCTGAACGATGTGAATCCTCATCTGATCAACTTCTACGAGCAGGTGAAACTAGGACTGCGGCTAACGATTGCGGCGAAGTATGACAGTACCATTTATTATCGGCATCGCGAACGTTTCAATCAGCTGATCAAGAACAATGGCGTTGACGCGGAGACTGCGCAGCTCTTTTACTACCTTAACCGCACTTGCTTCAACGGTCTCTGTCGTTTTAACCAAAGTGGAGAATTCAATGTGCCGTTCGGTTCTTATTCGAGCAACTTGAAATATGCCCGGGAATTTACTGAGTATCAATCGCTATTTCGTAAGTGGACATTTAGTAATACCGACTTTGAGAAGCTGCGACTGCGCCCCGACGATTTTGTTTATGCCGATCCACCTTACGATGTTGAGTTCACTACCTACAGCCAGGGAGGATTTTCGTGGAGCGATCAGGAACGAGTCGCAAGTTGGTTAGCGCAACATCCCGGCCCGGTAATTTTGTCCAATCAAAAAACGAAACAGATTGTCGAACTGTATCGGGATTTCGGCTACCAACTAAAGTTTCGTAAAGGACCCCGTAGAATTAGTTGTACCGGCGACCGCACGGCAGCTCTGGAAGTGCTCGCACTGCGAAACCTGGTGTAGCGAAGTCCCAAGTCTCAGGTCCCAAGTCCCAAACTTCACTTGAGACTTGGGACTTGAGACTCTTGGTCACTTATCAAACAAACTAAAAACCACCTCGCCATTGATCAGTGTCATCTCGCAGCGCGCCTTTAAGATCTCCGCCTCCGGAATCTTCATGATGTCGGCCGAAAAGATCGTCAGGTCCGCGAGCTTTCCTACCTCAATCGTTCCTCGCAGCTTGTCTTCAAACGCCGCATAAGCCGGCCAGATGGTAAACATTTTCAAAGCCTGATCGCGTGTGACTGCCTCTTCCGGGTGCCAGCCGGCGCCACTGAAGCCTTTCTGATCTTTCCGCGCGACCGCAGCGTAAAACTCAATCAACGGCTCGCCGCGTTCAACCGGAGCATCAGAACCGCCAGGAATTATCGCTCCAGATTTAATAAAGCTCTGCCATGCATAAGCGCCAGCCAGACGCTCAATTCCCAAGCGGCTGGGCGCGAAATGCAAATCGCCGATCGCATGCGAAGGCTGCATCGAGGGAATCACACCAAGTTTGGCGAAGCGCGGTATGTCCGCCGGATTCACGATCTGTGAGTGCTCGATGCGCCAACGCGGATCGGAAACTTTTCTTTGCGCGACTGGCACCGCTTTGAATGCCTTTTCATATTCGTCAAGCGTGAACCGATTTGCGTAATCACCAATCGCATGCGTTTCCACCTGCACGCCCACCTTTAAAGCCTGGGTCAACATCGGCGCGAGCTCTTCCTGTTTCACGGTTAAGAAGCCCTTCGTGTCTGGCTTATCAGCATAAGGCGCTAACAAGGCAGCCCCACGCGAGCCGAGGGCGCCATCGGAAACCGCTTTGATGGTCCGTAAGGTGAAGCGGTGATTGTAGGCGCCAATGATGGGACCTTCCGAGAGCAAGCGTGCGGAGGATTCCGAGGGACCGTGAACCGCTTTGTAAATGCGCAGCTTGATCTTTCCTTCGGAATACATCTTTCTAACGAGTTCGACTTCAGGATAACTGCCGCCTGCATCCTGCACCTGCGTCCAACCCAGATCCATATTTCGTTTAACTCCCAGCAGGATCGCCCGTTCGGCATCGGCAGGGGTCGTGTCGGGAACATGACGGCGTACCAGACCCTGCGCGGCATCGAGCAACATTCCGTTCGGTTCGCCGTTAGCATCTTTGGAGATCTCGCCGCCGAAAGGATTTGCTGTGGCCTTATCAATCCCGGCGAGCTTGAGCGCCGCGCTATTAGCTACAGCGCCATGGCCGTCGGCGCGGCCGAGGATGACGGGATTGTTCGGCGCCACACTGTCAAGATCCGCCCGCGTGGGAAACACTGTCGGTTTCCAGAAGGTTTCAATCCAACCGCGACCGGTGATCCACTCACCTGGTTTCGCTTGTTCCACTCGAGCTTTCACCTTGGCGAGAAAGTCCTGGAGGCTGGTTGTGCCCTCCAGATTGAGGTTCATCTCGCGAAAGCCCACACCCGCAAGATGATGATGCGCGTCTGTCAGTCCGGGAAGCACTGCCCGGCCCTGAAGATCGATCACGCGCGTATTTTTGCCGATGTGGGTACGTGCTGCCGCGCTATCACCGACAAAGATGATGCGGTCGCCTTTGATCGCGACTGCCTCAGCATGGGGTTGGCGGTCATTGGCGGTATAGACAGCGCCGTTGATGAATACGAGATCGGCCGCGGCGGCAACCCCTACAGGACTTCGTTGTTGCGAAACAGAAGCGCTGACGCTGAGGAGTAGCGCACTCAAGAAAAGTAATATAGCTTTCATGATTATTCCTTCGCGGACTCAGGAGTGCAGGTCGATATGGAGCGTGTTATATCATAGGCAAGAAGATTTTTAGATTGCCGACCGCCGATTGTCGATTGAACAAGCGTGTGTGCAAAAAAACTAACCGCCAAGTCGCCAAGGCCCGCCAAGTGCGCAAAGAATACTCTGAAGTACAGAATTAAATCCGGGCAAGAAACTAGTTCTGACTATCTCTTGGCGATCTTGACGAAACTTGGCGACTTGGCGGTATCACTGTAATTTGTTGAATTGTCCATCAAAGTTCAATCCCCGAGGCCTACTAATTATGAAAACAGAAACTTTGAATCTTTCCACTTCACGCGGCGCTACGACTGCACATGTTGCTCGCCCTGACGACGACACAACGAGGGCGATCATCCTGATTCAGGAGTGGTGGGGCATTAACGATCACATTCGCGATATTGCCGGTCGCTATGCGGGGGAGGGTTTTGTCTGTGTCGCGCCCGATCTTTTTCGTGGCAAACTCGCCAAGAACACCAAGGAGGCGTCTGCATTAATGCATGGCCTTGCGATTGCTGATGGAGTCGACACGATTCGAGCGGCACTAGCGCAAACGAAGAGTAAACTCAACGCCCGTCAGATCGGCATTACCGGTTATTGCATGGGCGGGACTTTCGCTCTCCGCGCGGCCTGCGAGATTGGTGAGCTTGCAGCGTCCGCCCCGTTCTATGGTGACATTCCGGAAGAAGCTGTGTTGCGGCAGTTGCACGTGCCAACTCTTTTCATCGCCGGCAAGCGTGATGCGTGGATCAATACGGAAAAGGTAAGTGGCCTCGAGGCGGCTGCGCGTAAATTTGATCTGCCTCTTGAAGTGGTTAGCTATGACGCCGATCATGCGTTCTTCAACGACACGCGGCCGGAAGTTTATGATGCGACTGCTGCGCAGGATGCATGGCGACGAGTGTTAGCACACTTCAGAAAACATCTTGGCGAACCTGCGCGACAGGCGCAGGCTTAAAAGAAACGCTGACCATTAATTTCCGGACTGGGCATCGCCCCGTCTAAGGTTTCAGTGAGCGCTTAGACTGAACTGTCAGAGGCCTTCTGAACTAACGCTGCCTGAGCTGCCGCCAAACGTGCTACCGGCAAACGGAACGGCGAACAACTTACGTAGTCGAGGTTGATCTCATGGCAGAAGGCGATCGAACTTGGATCGCCGCCGTGTTCGCCGCAGATCCCAATCTTCAAACCCGGCTTCGCAGTGCGACCACGTTCGGAGCCCATTCGCACCAGTTGTCCCACGCCTTCGCGATCCAACATTTGAAAGGGATCGTCCCGCAGAATACGACGCTCGATGTAACTCGGCAGGAACCGGCCAGAGTCGTCACGGCTTAAACCAAAAGTTGTTTGGGTCAGGTCGTTGGTGCCAAAAGAAAAGAAGTCGGCATGCTCGGCAATGCTTTCCGCCATTAGAGCGGCGCGCGGCAACTCAATCATTGTGCCCACGTGATATTCAACAGTCATGCCCTGCTCGCCCATCACTTGTGTGGCTACCTCATCGATTACTTCTCGTTGCTGCCGCAGTTCCTCGCTGAGTGAAACCAAAGGCACCATGATTTCGAGTGTTACCTTTTTCTTTTCGCCCTGCACCTGGCAAGCAGCTTCAAAGATCGCCCGGCACTGCATGCGCGTGACTTCGGGGAACAAAAGACCCAGACGACAACCGCGAAAACCGAGCATCGGATTTGCTTCCCGCGTGCGAATTACCTGGCGCAGCAAGCGACGCTTCTCGTCAATCTCGTCCAGCAACTTGTCCATGTCTCCGAGGGTAGTGGCGAGACGCACCGCCATCTTAAGTTCGGCGAGTTCACTGAGTAGATCATCGACGCTGGGCAGAAACTCGTGCAGGGGCGGATCGAGCAGACGAATCGTGACGGGTAGTCCGGCCATCTCACGAAAGATGCCGCAAAAGTCTCCCCGCTGCAGCGGCAGCAGTTTTTCCAGTGCTTTCTCTCTCGCGCCGACGCCGTCCGACAGAATCATTTCCCGCATCGCAGCGAGTCGCTGATCCCCGAAGAACATATGTTCCGTACGGCAAAGTCCAATTCCTTCGGCGCCAAACTGCCGAGCGACTTTCGCATCCCGTGGTGTGTCTGCGTTGGCGCGAATTCGAAGTTTGCGAAACTTGTCGGCCCAGCTCATCAACTCATGAAAGTCCGAGCGCAAGGTGGGCTGCACGGTCGGCACTTGTCCCAGAAAAATCCTGCCTGTCGATCCATCAACAGTGATCCAGTCGCCCTTGGTAACAACAGTGCCATTGACTGTGAACTGCTGCTGACCGTAGTCGATCTCGAGGGCGTTGGCCCCGCTGACGCACGTTTTGCCCATGCCCCGCGCTACGACCGCGGCGTGACTGGTCATGCCGCCACGCGCCGTCACGATTGCTTGCGCTGCAACCATTCCATGAAAATCGTCGGGACTGGTTTCCTGGCGTACCAGGACGAGCTTTGCGCCTTCACGCGCGAGTTCTTCTGCTTCATCGGGGCTGAAAACGACCCGGCCCTGCGCCGCTCCCGGGCTTGCCGGTAAGCCCACCGCCAGGACCGGTGCATTAGTTTTCGGATCCACTGTGGGATGCAGCAGTTGATCGATTTGTTCGGGGGAAACACGTTGGACCGCCATGCCCCGGTCAATCAATTTTTCCTGCGCCATTTCCACAGCGATGCGTACCGCCGCGGCGCCGCTCCGTTTGCCTGTGCGCGTCTGCAACATCCAAAGCTTGCCGCGCTCGATGGTGAACTCCACGTCCTGCATGTCGCGGTAGTGGTTTTCCAGCAGGGTCGCAATCGAAGCGAACTGCGTATAGACCTGTGGCAGTTCTTTCTTCAATTCAATGATGGGATGCGGCGTGCGAATGCCGGCGACCACATCTTCGCCTTGGGCGTTCAAGAGGTACTCACCGTAGAGTTGCTTTTCTCCCGTCGAGGGATTGCGAGTGAAAGCAACTCCAGTCCCGCTTTCTTCGCCCATGTTGCCAAATACCATGGCCTGCACGTTGACGGCAGTACCGAGCGAATCAGCAATCCGATTGATGCGGCGATAATCCACCGCGCGCCGACCCATCCAGGAGTTAAAGACCGCGGCAATCGCCACGCGCAATTGCTCGTAAGGATCTTCGGGAATCGCATGTTGCTCAGCGAGGATGATCTGTTTTTCAGCGGCAATGATGTCGCGTAGGTCGTCGGTTTTAAGATCGGTATCTTTGCCGCCAGTTGTCTGCGCCTTGAAGCGATCCATTACGCGTTCAAATTTTTCGTGAGCCACGCCCATGACGATCTCACCAAAGAGCGAAGCAAAGCGGCGGTAGGCATCGAGTGCGAAACGAAGATTTCCGGTCTGGGCGGCGAGACCCTGAACGGTGACCTCGTTGAGGCCGAGGTTTAGCACCGTATCCATCATTCCGGGCATAGAGAATGCTGCGCCCGAACGAACTGACACTAATAAAGGATTATTGGGATCGCCAAAACGTTTTCCCACTTTCTTCTCAATCGCGCGCAAACCTTCGGTGACTTGATCCCAAAGACCATCCGGAAACTTCTTGCCGTTGGCGAAGAAGGCGTTACAGGCTTCGGTTGTGACGATGAGGCCGGGGGGAACAGGAAGTCCGGCTCGGGTCATTTCGCAGAGGCCGGCGCCTTTGCCGCCGAGCAGGCTCTTATCCTCGCCGCTGCCTTCTTCAAACAGATAGACCCACTTTTGTTGGGTTTGTTCAGTATCGGCTGCCTCAGGGCTTTCTTCGTTCAGGGTATTAGTCTCAGTCACGGGGCATTCACCTCGCCACTCAGTTTATACCGAATTTGCAGAAGGCAGCGAGCGATTGGCAGAAGGCAGAGTAGAGGTTGGGGAATTCAAGGAGTATGAGCAGCCGGCTTTGCCGTTTCCGTGCGGTGAGGCTTGCCTCGCCGGCCCGTCTCAGAAAAGAAAGCGCGAGGCTTTGCCTCGCGCCTGAGAGAATTAGAAAATGCCTGACGGTAAGGCAAGCCTTACCGCACGGGTTGGCCGGCCGAGCCGCTTGCCGCCTACTGACTACTGACTACTGACTACTGACTACTGACTACTCTTCTTTCGCCAGCACTTCTCTAAAAAATTCGACTGCTCTGGGATCGCCTGACTCACCCAAGGCTCTGATTGCCTGTTTGCGCACCTGTTGATTGGCGTGCGTCTTTGCGATCTTAATTAAGAGTGGTACAGCCTCCTCCGCGCTGCGCTCGCTGATTGCCCGCACAGCCTGCACCTGCACTTCGGTGTTGCCGTCCGTGCTTTGCGCTGTCTCACTGAGGAAGTCGAGGCTGCGTTTGCCAGCGCGCTCGCCGAGAAGACGAATCGCCTGCCGCCTTAAGTCCATGTTCTCGTCGTTGCGGGCGACGGCGAATAACTTGTCTTCTACTTTTGTGCCTTTGATTTCCGCAAGCGCATGCAACACAGTGCGCCTTACATCCGGTGTTCGTTCGGAATCATAAAGATTCATTAAATCACCGGTGGCGGCTTCTCCACGCTCTGCGAGCACGTGAATCGCCCGCTTGCGTAGTTCCGGATTGGGTTCCGACCGCGCCAGTTCCAGCAGACGAGCTTGCGCACTCGGGCTCTTCGTCTCGGCCAGGGCATGAAGCACTGCCTTCTTTACTTCCGCGTCAGATTCTCCGGAGTAGATTTTGGATAGCTCCTCCACGATATTTGCACGTTCGAATTCACCGAGCTGTTGCACGGCGGTGCGCCGCAATTGTTTTTCCGGATCGCTCTTGGCGATCTTGACGAGGAACGCGAAGGCAGCTTCCTGGTCCTGATTATTTCCAGCAGCCTGAACGATGGCGCGGCGTACCTCGACCTCCTTTACCGATTCGTAGAGGCTCTGCAACATGTTGAGCGCGCCGCGATCTCGGCTCTCGCCAATTGCGTGAGCGGCTTGCCGCCTCAACTTAACCTCTTCTCCCGTATTCCGAACGAGGTCGGCCAGGAATGGCTGTTCACCCCCAACCTGACCTAACCAATGAACTGACGTTGAACGAATGCGCTGGTTCTGCGAAGAGCTGATAAACGTTTTCAGCAGCGACGCTACCCGCGGATCGTCATGAAGCGAGATGCCGAGCACTGAGCGTTCGCTGAGGAGACTTTGCGGAGCGACGGCAGCCAGGGAACGCAGGTAGTTCAAGCTCTCTTCGTTATTTGCACGACCTAACCAAAAAACAGGATAACCGCTGTACTCGCGCTTTCGTTCAAGGTTGTACACCTCCATGCGCGTGACCTGGTTGTTGCCGGACTCGCGTAACAGAAACACAGCGAGGTTGCGCGTTTCTACAGTCATGCCGCCTGCGGTAGTGCCCACGAACACCGAAGTGTCACCCACCGTATTCATCGATCCATGAAAATCGCGCACGCCCGGATCGACGGCCACATTCGGACGCACATCGAAAGAGTAAG
>DASSCX010000210.1:0-22799 GCA_035697425.1 Pyrinomonadaceae bacterium
GCACTAAATTTGGATTGATTCTGCTGTCAGCCACCCTTGCCCTTTATACGGTAGTTGGCGGCTGGATTTCTACTCGCGCACAGCAGCCGGCTAACGATCCCAATGCGCAGCTACGGATATTTGAGAGCGTGTTGCAGCATATTCAGAATGATTACGTCGATGAGCCGAACATGGAAAAGGTGCGCGCCGGAGCGCTGCGTGGCCTCGCTTACGGCCTCGATCCATATTCTACATATCTGACACCTGAGCAGGTCCGAGATTACAACGCCACCGGCAAGGACAATCTGGTAGGCATCGGCGCGGAACTTTCACAAGTAGCCTCATATCTCTACGTAATTGCGCCTATGAAAGGATCGCCGGCAGACGAAGCGGGAGTGCAGGCCGGGGACATAATTGAATACATTGATGGCAAAGCCACGCGCGATATCTCGCTTTACGACGCCAAGCAATTACTAAACGGCGCCCCGGGTTCAGAAATTAAGCTAAGAATCCTGCGCGCGAATACAAGTCCCTTAACTTTGTCGGTCAAGCGTGGCGCTTTTCGCTCTCCGGTGGCCGAGGCCAGGATGGAAGCAGGTCGGATCGGCGTGCTTCGCATCAATAGTTTCGCGGAAGGCGAGGCTGCGGACGTAAAAGCCCGATTACAGGATCTGCTGAAGCAAGGTGCTCAGAAGCTCGTAATTGATCTCAGGGGCACTGCGGGGGGCGCAATCAATGAGGCCGTCGCTGTTGCGAATCTTTTCATCAAGGATGGGACCCTGGCACAGACAACCGGTCGGGAAGGTAAGACACTAAAGACCTTCACCGCCGATCCCAAAGCAACGATCTTTTTAGGTCCTGTCGTAGTCTTGATTGATACGGGCACAGCGGGCGCCGCAGAGGTCGTCGCATCCGCTCTCCTCGAGCGAAATCGCGGACAGATTGTGGGCGAGAAGAGTTTTGGAGCTGGAGCTGAGCAACAGTTATTCACACTCCGCGGTGGTGATGGCTTGCTTCTCACGACGGTGAAGTGGGCAAGCGCCAGCGGCAAACCTTTTCTCGGCGAGGATCGCGCGCACTCAGGCGTGACACCATCGGTTGAAGTAAAGCGTCCGGAACTGGCTGAGGCTGTCGATCCCGAAGATTTGACAGGCAATGATGACGACGCGGTAACCAAACCTGCTCAGCCCGGCGAGAAAAGAGAAGTCGCTCCCGAACCAAGCACTCCGAAGCCGGCAGACGATCTGCAAATGAAAAAGGCACTGGAACTGCTGCGGGAGAATAAGCCGGCGCAGACACAGCGCGCAGCGTAGGTACTTAACCAAACTGGAAAAAGCGGCCGCCGAGTCCCCTCCGCGGCCGCTTTATTTTCCCCTGATCCTACTGCTCATTTCGCGTACGAACTTCCTCATATCGGGTACGGATCACAGATAAGTTCCCAAGGGGCTTTATTGCAAGTTTCTTGCAGCATTCTTTCTTACCCCACTATTCCGCGAAAACTCGACCACTCAAGTATTAACAGCCCGCCGTGTTGTCATTTCCATCATTAAGGAACGCATGTTGCTCCTTCTAATCGCGAGCTTCAACGCCGAGACATTGAGCTAAGGAGATAGAGCGATGATTATGACAAACAAATTACTTCCGGTGGCTTTGATAGCGGCCCTCGTGGGCGGTTCCGTTGGAGCCCTGGTAATGCACACCAGAAATCAATCCAACACGACTGCCGCAACCACAGAACGCTCCACAGTGCCGACGGACGCTACTTACGTTGCAGACCGCCAGGTTCCTGCTGATCCATACATGCCGGCTGCCTTTGATACTGCCGAGGAACAGGGCGCATACAAGGTTGGTTTTGCCGATGGTTTCCGCGCGGCCCAGGCTGGTGCTGAGGGCTTGCGTAGTGTAGCCCCCGCACAGGTCAGTTATGCACCGCGCCGCACGGTTTACCGGAATAGCGGTCGTAGCTACGCGCACTCTACCAGCTCGCGCACTGTCTATTCCCAACCACGCAGTCGCAGCTTCTGGGACAAGCACCGCGACAAGCTGACGGTAGCGATCGGCGCTGGTTCGGGAGCGGCAATCGGTGGATTGATCGGTGGTAAGAAGGGTGCCGCAATCGGTGCCTTAGCAGGTGGTGGCGGTTCAGCTTTGTACACCTACAAGCTGCGTAATCGCACTCGCCGCTACTAACCCAACACTCCAGTTTAACCGGGCAGTTCTAAAGGGGCTGCCCACTTTTTTGTGCTTACTTTCTCTACGCTGGGTGAGTTGAAATGAGCTACCACTCCAGAATTGTCTCAACCATCATTCTAAGCGTCGCCTTGCTTAGTTTAACAGTAACGCATACGCCTCTGAGCTCTGCTCAGAATCAACAGCGACCGCGCTTAGTGGAATCCAATTCGCGCCCCAAGCCGGCAGTCAAACCGACGCCTCCAGTAGCTGAGGCCGATGTTGACGCTGACGTCATTCGCGTCGACACCGATCTAGTGAACACGGTTTTCACTGCCGTTGATCAGGATCGCCACTTCGTTACCACGCTTCGGGCGCAAGACCTGCGCGTCCTCGAGAATCAAACTCCGCAAGACATCAGCCTCTTTGAAAGAGAAACGAACCGCCCGCTGACCATTGTTATCCTTGTGGATACCAGCAAGTCGCAGGAACGAACGCTGCCTGACGAGAAAAAAGCTGCGAAGGCATTTCTGCGTGCGGTTATGCGACCAGCAATCGACAAGGTCGCTATCGTTTCTTTTACTGGTGCCCCCACCGTGCAGCAGGATCTCACCGAAAGTTTTCCAAAACTTGAACGCGCGATTGATCGTCTGAAGGTAGAGCTGCCGGCGGATAATCCGACATGTGAGGATCTGAAAACGCCCCAGGAGGATCCGCTCTGCTGGACGAGTATTTGGGATTCCGTTTGGGCAAGCGCTAATGAAGTCCTGGCAAAAGCTCCGGAGAACTCACGGCGCGCGATTGTGTTGTTAAGCGATGGTGACGACACCGCGAGCACGATAAAGCGGCAGGTGTCAATCGATTCCGCAGTGCGCAACAACGTTTCGGTCTACAGCATCGGCATCGGCGATCCTGAGGCCTATAAGATCGAAAAGGATTCTTTAGAGAAACTGTCCAATCGAACCGGCGGTCGCGCTTTCTTTCCGGCCAGCGAGTTGGAGTTGCAACGCGCTTTCACGCAAATCCAGGAAGAATTGCGCTCGCAATATGTCGTCGCTTACTCGCCCAAGAACAAGACTCGTGATGGAGCGCGGCGGGAAGTGAAGCTGGAAATTGTTAATCCGGAATTGCGTAAGCAGAAACTCCAGTTGCTTTACCGGCAGAACTACTACGCGCCGAAGCAGTAGCTAGAGTGGAATGTTGCCGTGTTTTCGCGGCGGGTTTGTGTCGCGTTTGTTTTCCAGCAACTGTAACGCGCTAATCAGCTTGGGCCTTGTTTGCGCCGGCTCAATAACCTCATCAATGAAGCCTCGCTCGGCGGCAACGTAGGGATTAGCAAACTTATCTTCAAGTTCGAGGACGCGAGCGCGGCGTGCTGCTTCCTTGTCCGTGGCCTCGTTAATCTCTCTCCGGTAAAGTACGCCCACTGCGCCTTCGGGGCCCATTACCGCGATCTCCGCCGCCGGCCACGCAAAATTGATATCTGTACGAATGTGCTTGGAGGCCATGACGCAATAGGCACCACCGTATGCCTTGCGAGTGATCACGGTGACCTTCGGCACCGTCGCCTCAGCAAAAGCATAAAGCAACTTGGCGCCGTGCCTGATAATGCCCCCGTGCTCCTGCGAGATGCCCGGTAGAAATCCTGGCACGTCTTCGAACGTGACAAGTGGGATATTGAAGCAATCACAGAAGCGCACGAACCGCGCCGCCTTAACGGAGGCATCAATATCCAGGACGCCTGCCAGGAAGGCGGGCTGGTTCGCGACAATGCCGACTGAACGCCCAGCCAGGCGCGCAAAACCCACACAAATATTGGGAGCGTGAAGTTGTTGCACTTCGAAGAAATAGCCGTCGTCTACAACGTGACTAATGACGTCGCGAATGTCGTAAGGTTGGTTTGAGGCTTCAGGGACAATGGTATTTAGTTTTTCCGCCGTACGTTCCGCCGGATCGTTTGTCGTTAAGCGGGGCGCCTCTTCCAGGTTGTTTGAGGGGATAAAGGAAAAAAGCTCCCGTGTCATACGTAGCGCGTGTTCGTCAGAGTCGGCAGCGAAATGAGCAACACCGGAAATTCGATTATGGGTGACAGCTCCACCCAGCTCTTCTTTCGTTACATCTTCGTGAGTGACGGTCTTGATTACATCCGGACCGGTGATAAACATGTAAGACGTGTCTTTCACCATGATGTTGAAATCAGTAATGGCCGGGCTGTACACAGCGCCTCCCGCACAGGGCCCCATGGTGCAACTTATCTGCGGAACGACGCCGCTTGCGAGCGTGTTGCGCAGAAAGATGTCTGCATAGCCGCCCAAACTTAAAACACCTTCCTGAATACGCGCCCCGCCGGAGTCGTTTAAGCCAATAATGGGCGCGCCAACTTTCATCGCCAGGTCCATCACCTTGCAGATTTTTTCGGCATGAGTTTCTGAAAGCGAACCGCCGAATACAGTGAAGTCCTGGGCGAACACAAATACTCGCCGCCCATCTATCAAGCCGTGACCCGTAACTACGCCGTCGCCGGGATACATCTGTTTCTCAAGCCCAAAATCGCGCGAGCGATGCACCACCAGCTTGTCGAACTCTTCGAATGTCTCCTCATCAAGCAGAAATTCAATGCGTTCGCGCGCGGTCATCTTGCCGGCTGCGTGCTGCTTTTCGGCACGATCCAGCCCGCCGCCTAATTCCGCTTCGCGATGACGCTCACGAAGCTTATCTAGTTTTGATTTAGCTGGCTGCGGTTGTTGTTTGGAGGTCATAGGTTATTAGTTGATGACTTTGGAATCAGTGAAGGGAAATGTGCGACTCTCAATGAGATCGACCAATTCGATCAGAGCGCGACTGGCATTCCTCTGTACTTCGGCTGAGTAGTCGTAGCGTCGCGCATTTTGTTCAAAGTCTTTTAGATCCACTACGCGATACGTTAGATCCGGCTCGACTAGAATATCAATGTCCAGATCGACGTAACTGAGTGTTTGACCATCGAATTTCGGCGGAATGTTGACGTTACAATAATAACTACGCAACTCACCATTGGGCTGCGAAAAGCGAAAGACGTTGTACCAACGATCGAGCCAATAGTATTCGATGCTCCGCGTGCCGCTAACTATTGTCCCCAGCAATTCGTGACTGATCTCTTCCGCGAACGACGCATCGAGGACTAACAGAGAACCTTCTTGCTGGACGACCGTGGCGGGCCAGCGACGGTGCTCGGAGCCGTCGTATTTACAGGCCCGCACCGTAATCATCTTACTTGCGACCACTCTTGCGCCAATCCGCTAGAAACTGCGCCTGCCCCTTGTCGGTCAGCGGGTGGTTGAACATTTGGTCGATTACCTTGAACGGCATCGTGGCGATATCTGCGCCCATGCGCGCCGCTTCAATGGCATGAATCGGATGACGAATGCTCGCCGCCAGCACTTGAGTCTTCCACTCGTAGTTGCGATAGACTTCGATGATATCGCCCAGCAATACCAAACCATTCTCACCAATATCATCAAGCCGGCCGAGGAAAGGGCTGATGAAAGACGCTCCGGCTTTCGCGGCCAGGATGGCTTGGGCCGCTGAGAAGCAGAGCGTAACATTGACCTTGATCCCTTCGCTGTCGAGTTGATGAGTGGCTGTTAGTCCGGCCCGCGTGAGGGGACACTTTACCACCACGTTCTTCGCGATAGCCGCATACTCACGACCTTCACGAACCATGCCCTCCGTGTCCTCACTGGTTACTTCCGCCGAGACCGGACCGGAAACGATCTTACAAATCGCGGCAATGTGCTCCTTAAAATCGACATCGCCTTCCTTCGCAATCAAAGATGGATTTGTAGTAACACCATCGGCGAGTCCCAGCTTAGCTGCCTCTCCTATTTCATTTAAGTTAGCGGTATCAAGAAAGAACTTCATAAATGCCTCCTGCTGCAAACGATGATGAAAGTCTAGCGGCCCTGAATTTGATTTCGCAGTACTCCAACCCCTGCAACTTCGACTTCAACGACATCGCCAGGCTTCATACGTGACACGCCGGCGGGAGTACCCGTAGCAATCAGGTCGCCTGGATAAAGAGTCATGATGCCCGCGATATATTTAATCAGGAAGGGAACCGTAAAGGCCATGTCAGAAGTACGACCTTGCTGCTTAATCTCACCGTTGAGTCGTGTGATGACCGTCGTGTCGAGGGGATTAAGATCCGTAGCGATTACCGGTCCGACGGGGCAAAACGTGTCAAACGACTTGCCACGCGTGAATTGAATATCTTTACGTTGTAGATCGCGCGCCGTTACATCGTTTACGCAAGTGTATCCGAGAACAAAGTCGAGTGGATCTTCATCAGGCTGAAGGTGGCGGGCTATGCGACCGATAACCACTCCGAGTTCACCTTCGTGCTCCACCTGATCAGACTGTGGGGGCAATTCGATCACATCCTCATGTCCAATCACAGCCGAAGGCGCCTTCAGGAAAAGCAAAGGCTCTTCCGGCATCTTGTTTCCCAACTCGGCCGCGTGTTCGCGATAGTTGCGCCCCACGCAAACTATCTTTGAAGGTGCTACTGGTGCGAGCAGCCGAATCTCACGCAACGCCACCGCTGCTTGCGAGCGATGAGCTTCGCTCGGATTGAGATACTCGTCCGGCGTTACCGGATAAACCGTATCGCCCGCAATTACACCGTAGCGTGGCTCAGCAGAGCTCGGATGAAGGAAGCGACACAGTTTCATCGCGCGTTAGGGAACGACTTCGGAGATCACTTCCGATGGCGGACTTACATTGCCGGCCTTGTCGGTAGCCGTTAAGTAGTAATAGTAACGTTTGCCAGACTCGACATTCTCATCCTGATACGTCGTTCTTTCCAGCAAGGCTGAAGTCAGTTTCGTCCATCGTTCTTTGGGTAAGTCGGGATCCGTAGAGCGGTAGATCGTGTAACCGGCAACGTCCCCTTCCGGATTTGCCGGGAAGAAAATCGAGAGCCGGCCCGGGGCGGCGGCAATGGTAATGGAGGAAGGCGCCGAAGGAGGAAAGGTATCGCGCGGCGCAATTGAAAGCGAATTAGAGTTGAGACTCTCAACCTGAGCGCCATCTGTTCCCAGTGACACCGAACGCACGAAGTACTGATAGGTTTGGCCGAACTCAAAATTCTGATCCGCGAATTCAGTTCCGGAAATGAGGGCGCTGTTCAGTGGCGTATCCCCGCTTTCTCGTTGCGCTTCACTGATGCGGTAAACGTTATAGCCGAGCAAATTCACTGGGGTTGAGCCGTCGATGTTCGCCACCGGCGGCGTCCAGTTAATCGTGATCGCTGATTCAGTCAATTCTTTGCCCGTGGCAGTCAAAGTTGGCGGTTGTGCTACTCGAGCTGAAGGCTCGATTAGCAGAAAATTCGAGAATGCCGCGCGTTGTCCTGAAGCGTTGACGTAGCGAACAGCGTAGCGTAACCGCGTCGGCTGCCCCGCCAACTCAAGCGTGTCAGTGTAGGTTAAGGTGTCGCCGGCTGTCTTTATCTCGTCATAGGTAACCGATCCGATTAGCGTGGAGCGCGCGCCAAACTCCTCTTCCGTTAAAGGCAAGGGGGCCGTCGGTTTTTCCGCCAGACGGTAGATATCGATGCGACGAATGCTCTGCACACTTTGATCCGCCGCGTTTCGCAGTGGTGCTGGCCAACTTAGTGTCACTTGATTACCACGTTGCGCCCCAGAAAGCAGTTCGGTACGTTGTTGCACTCGTTCAACAGGTGGCAAAGGCGGCCGGCGCTTGCCACAGCCAGCAATGAACGCAGTTGCTATCAGCAGCAAACACCAGACCTTTTGTTGATTTCTGATTGAGGGGAACAAGATTCGAGAGGTGGGCGGCAATTTTTCTCTCACAGAATGTAGCGGCTGAGATCCTGGTCTTTCACGGTCTCCAACAACTTGTCATCGACGTAAGCGGCATCGATGCGCTGCTGCTTTGGTTGCAGATCAGGTCCTTCAAAACTAATTTCCTCCAGTAGCTTTTCCATGATTGTCTGCAAGCGACGAGCGCCGATATTCTCAGTCTGATCATTCACGCGCGCGGCAAAGTTTGCGACGGCATCAATGGCATCGTCGGTGAAGTCGATCGTAACACCCTCCGTTTCCATCATCGCCTGATACTGTTTGATCAAAGCATTCTTCGGCTCGGTCAGGATCCTTTTGAAGTCTTCGACGGTTAAGGAATCCAACTCGACGCGAATCGGAAAGCGCCCCTGCAGTTCGGGAATTAGATCAGAAGGTTTGGAAACATGGAACGCGCCCGCAGCGATAAACAGAATGTGATCAGTGCGAACCATTCCGTAACGCGTATTAACTGTGGTGCCCTCGACGATCGGCAGGATATCTCGTTGCACACCTTCCCGTGATACATCCGGCCCATGGCCGGATTCACGGCCGGCGATCTTGTCGACTTCATCCAAAAAGATCATCCCCGACGACTCGACTCTCTCAATCGCGGCGCGGGCAACTTGATCCATGTCGATGAGCCGCTCTTCCTCTTCCTGCATCAAGTGCTCCATCGCTTCACTAACTCGCATCTTGCTGCGCTTCGAACGCCCCTGAAAGATATTGCCGAGCATGTCTTTCATGTTGATTCCCATCTCCTCGACGCCCTGAGGTCCGGCCAGTTCGATCACCGGAAAGTTTTTCTCGCGCACCTCAATCTCAACCATCCGATTGTCGAGCTTGCCGCTTCGTAGTTGAGTGCGAAATTTTTCGCGTGAACGTTGAAAGTTCTCGTCAGTCGAGCCGGCATCCGGGTTGGTTCGAGTTTCGTCAGCATCCGAATCAAAACTGAATTGACTAACCGAACGTGGCGGCGGGAGCAGCAAATCCAGAATTCGCTCCTCGACGTTCAACTCGGCCTTCTCGGCAATCTCCTCGATCTTTTCCTGGCGCGTCATGTCGATGGAGATTTCGGTCAAGTCGCGAATCATACTTTCCACGTCGCGGCCGACGTATCCCACTTCTGTAAACTTGGAAGCTTCGACTTTTAGAAACGGAGAATCGGACATGCGCGCAAGCCGTCTTGCGATTTCGGTTTTGCCGACGCCGGTCGAGCCGATCATGATGATGTTTTTAGGCATCACGTCCACTGCCATCTCGGCAGGCAGTTTCTGCCGGCGGATGCGATTGCGCAACGCGATTGCCACCGCCCGTTTCGCCTTACCCTGTCCGACGACGTGCTTATCGAGTTCCGCGACGATTTGGCGCGGCGTCATATCATCGAGCCGAACCGCTTCGTCAACTTCTCCTTCGAGATAAATAACCATAGTGCTGCTGTTTGCTTCAGACGAAGACTGCTATTCGAGTTCTTCGACGACGATATTCTGATTCGAGTAGATGCAAATCTCGCCCGCTATAGTGAGAGCCTCCACGGCCACATCGCGCGCGGACAAATCTGTATGTTTCATTAATGCGCGCGCGGCTGCGAGCGCGTAGCTGCCGCCGGATCCAATCGCGAGCACACCGTCGTCGGGTGCAATCACGTCGCCCGTGCCCGAAAGTAGAAAGGAAGTTTTTGCGTCCGCAACTACGAGCAATGCTTCAAGGTGTCGCAGCATTTTGTCGGTGCGCCATTCCTTGCTGAGTTCGATCGAAGCACGTTCCAGGTTTCCGTGATACTGCTCCAGTTTGCTTTCGAAACGCGTCAGGAGGGAGAAGGCATCCGCTGTGGCTCCAGCAAAGCCCGCGAGAATCCGATCATTGTAGAGGCGCCGCACCTTCTTCGCGCTGCCCTTCATGATGGTTTCTCCGAGCGTCACCTGGCCGTCACCAGCGAGCGCAACACGCCCGTCTTTGCGCACAAGCAGGACGGTTGTGCTACGAATTCTCGTTGATTCTTTTTCCATCTCGATTTAGCAAGCACTATAGGAATTCGCTTGAATGTAAGTCAAGGAGGCGACTTTGCGCGAATTGATGCAGTTTGGAAGACAGGTCGGGTACTACCACGGGTAGCCGGTGGACCCCTTTTGGATTGCCGATTGCCGATTGCCGATTACCCTGTAGCGAAAGATGCTGATCGAAAATCAGCAATGGCCAATCGGCAATCGAAATGACCCACGCGCTACCGCTTGGTGCTAGACGCTTACTAATCGTCAATCGCCAATCGACAATTGTTGTTAATCGGCCGGTGGCGGCAGCGACTTGATTGCCAAAACTGCATCAGCGGCAACTTTGCGGTATCATTGCCTGCGATTAGAGTGGGCGTAATTTACCGCACCGCGATTAGGAATTTTTGTGACTACGCTCCCTAAGCAAAGACCCCCCAGAACTATTAGCGCTCAGGATTGAAATGTCAGACTACCGGCCAAGAATTGGGATCACGATGCGGTTGGAGCTCGAAACCGATCGCTTCTACCTATCTCGACATTACAGCGAAGCCATTGAAGCAGCGGGAGGAGCCCCGGTTCATATCAGTCTCATACCTGATGCCGTTTATCTCAATTCCGTGATCGATAGCATGGATGGTATTTTGCTGCCGGGAAGCGATTCGGATGTCGATCCATTGCGCTACGGGCACGAACCGCATCAGGCCTTAGGCAACGTGCATCACGTCAAGGACGAAACTGATTTACTTGTCCTCGCTGAAATCGAAAAACGCCGCATTCCGTTGTTGGGAATATGTTTTGGCATGCAGGTTTTGAATGTCGCGCGTGGTGGAACTTTGATTCAGGACATTACCGCGCAACTTGAAGGCGCAATCAAACACCAACAGGGTCCACCGCGTGAACGCCCCTCTCATCGCGTAAAATTGCTCGAGGGAAGTTTGTTGGCGACTCTGGCGGAAGCGGACACTGCTTTGGTCAACAGCCATCACCATCAGGCAATCGGTAGCCTCGGCAACAATCTGGTGGCGACCGCCTGGACCGCTGACGGCGTTGTCGAAGCGCTGGAGGATCCGCGCTCAGATCGCTTCGTGTCGGCAGTGCAATGGCATCCGGAAATGGGCTGGAAAGAAGACAAGTTCTCGCAAGCTTTGTTTGGTCATTTTGTAAATGAAGCTACGCGTTACGCCCAGGACGTCGAAGCTTCGGAAACCTTCGATCAATGCTCCTCTTAAACCCGACAATTCCCATCACCAATTACATCAGCAGCGCAGCAAGGAGGAGGGATGGAAACTGAGTCCTTTCAGTTGCGCGGTCGCGTGGCTCTGGTAAGCGGAGCCTCAAGAGGAATTGGCCGAGCCGTCGCGGAGTGCCTGGCGGAATTTGGCGTTCACGTGGTCGTCAATTATCGATCAAACAAAGAAGCCGCCGCCGCCGTGGTAGCGCAAGCACAAGCCAAGGGAGGGAAGGCCTTAGCGATCCAGGCGGATGTTTCTGAAGTCTTGGAGGCAAAGCGACTTGTTGCTGACACGATTCAACACTTCTTGAGATTAGACTTCCTTATCTGCAATGCGGGAATTTGGGAGGGGGCGCCCGTTGATCAAATGCCTGAAGCAATGTGGGACAAGACGATGCAGGTTAATCTGCGCGGCACCTGGACACTTTGCCAGGCAGCCGTGCCGGTGATGAAGCAGCAGCGCTTTGGGCGCATCGTGATCGTATCTTCGACCGCTGGCCAACGCGGTGAAGCCAACTATTCCAATTATGCCGCTTCAAAGGGTGCGCAAATCGCCTTTACGAAGTCTCTGGCTTCAGAGTTGGGCCCATTTGGGATTAACGTCAATGCAGTGGCGCCCGGCTGGGTCGACACCGATATGTCAGCCGCCGCTTTGGACGGAGAAGGCAGAGAAGCAATTGCCAGGAGTATTCCGGTAGGCGCCATTGCAACTGCCGACGACATCGCCAGGCCCATAGTCTTCCTCTGCAGCGACTGGGCGCGGCACATCACAGGAGAGATACTCAACGTTAATGGCGGTTCAGTACTTTGCGGCTAGAGTTCAGCTTTTACTTTAACTAGACTAGTTCAACCAATCTCTTAACAATGAACAAAAGATTTTCTGTAAGGCTCGGACTTGAAAGGCTACTTGAAGCGCAACCCAAGTCGTTGCGCGGAGCAAGAGTCGGGTTGATTTGTAACCAAGCGTCTGTAAACCACGAGTTTCACCACGCAGCCGATCTTCTCTTTGCTCATCCACAAGTAAACCTGACGGCTTTGTTCGGTCCGCAACACGGCATTCGCGGGGACGTCCAGGACAATATGATTGAGACGTCTCACACCGTTGATCGCGTCACAGGCTTGCCCATTCACTCGCTCTACAGCGAGACGCGCGAACCGACCGAGGCAATGCTAGAGAACGTGGACGTGTTAGTTTTTGACATGCAGGATGTTGGCTGTCGCATCTATACCTTTGCGTACACGATGGCGAATTGCATGCGCGCGGCAAAGCAGTTCGGTAAAAAGGTACTTGTATGCGATCGGCCGAATCCCATCACGGGCCAGGGAGTTTCCGGCAATGTCCTGGAACCCGAGCAGGCATCGTTCGTCGGTCAGTTTCCTATTCCGACAAGGCATGGAATGACTCTCGGCGAATTGGCGCAACTCTTCAATGGGCGCTTTGGAATTGGCTGTGATTTAGAGGTAGTGCCGATGGATGGTTGGGCGCGGGAATACTGGCAAGATGAAACTGACGCGCCCTGGGTTATGCCTTCGCCAAACATACCCACGGTTAATTCCGCCACTGTCTTTCCAGGAACGGTGCACTTCGAAGGAACACAGATTTCGGAGGGAAGGGGAACTACAAAACCTTTTGAGCTCGTCGGAGCACCTTACGTACAACCTGAGGAATATGCTGAAGCACTAAATGAACTCGAGCTTCCCGGTGTTTTCTTTCGCAGTTGCGTCTTCCGACCAACCTTCCAGAAGCATGCTGGCCTCAGCTGTGGGGGCGTCCAGATTCACGTGCTCAACCGGAACGAGTTTGAGCCGGTCTTAGTGGGCGTGGCCATGGTCAAGCTGGCCTTTGATATGTATCCGAATGAATTTCGCTGGAAAGAACCACCGTATGAATACGTCTATGATCGTAATCCCTTCGATGTAATCGCAGGCACGTCTAGTCTGCGCAAGTCGTTCGAACGGGGTGACTCGCTAACGTCCATCGAGGCTCATTGGCAAGCGGTGCTGGATGAGTTCAGCAAGCTTAGAGAGCAATACTTGCTTTATTGATTCGTTGGTTCTGAGCTGTCGGCTGTTAAGGTAGCCATTGAAGGGTCGGCGCCACGACTCCTCAGAAAAGAGATGAAGGTTATTGAGGCGTGAGTCGAAACTGATCTGGTAGTAGTTGACGTAATACCTTAACGAGAGACTGTTGAGTTGGAGGCGATGCGTTGCAGAAAGAGAAGTTGAAAGAGAGGGATCCGGATGAGGCTCCATCACGCGCTTGGGCGATGGGCGCGGCCGGCTGGTTGTTTCCCGGTGCTGGCCACTTGTTGCAAGGGCACTGGGCGCGAGCACTAATTCTCGGCGGAGCTGTCTGGGTTTGTTTTGTGTGCGGCCTGATGATGGGCGGTCATATGTTCAGCTTTGGTGGCGACCAGCAAGGTCTCTCCGCCTTGCTTCAGATTCCGCCAATGATCGCAAATCTTGGTTCGGGTTTGCTGTACCTGACCAGTTGGTTTTTTGATGTGGGCTTTGCCGACGATCCGCAGTCAGCGGCGCGCGCCACCTATGAATACGGCACCACATTTCTGCTAATCGCGGGGCTGCTCAACTACCTTGTGATGCTGGACGCGTTTGATATCTCCGCGGAGAGAAAATCATGAGGCATTTTCTGGTAATGACATTGTTCGCTTTCCTCGCAGCCGCCGTGTTCGGGATTGTGGCGAAGGACAGTCCGAGGGAACAATTCCTTTATGGCGTTAAGGTATTTGCCGAGTTCATGATTATCGGCTTGGCGCTCGCGTGGATTCTTTACTTCATTCCTTTCTCAGACTATGGCGGACATTAGGTAGGGTCCCCGGTTACTAATGGCTCTTTCAGAAACTGAAGCACTGGTCTTAAGGACATACAACCTCGCCGAGGCGGACAAGATCGTCGTTTGTTTCACCCACGGAAGTGGCTTGATTAGAGGAGTCGCAAAGGGTTGCCGGCGCCTTAAGAATCGCTTCGGAGCCGCGCTCGAGCCTTTCACTCTTTTGCAACTAAGCTTCTATCAAAAAGAAAACCAGGAACTCGTTTCTCTAGGGCAGACGGAAATACTCAAGTCGCACTTTAACCTCTTTCGCGATGCTGAGACTCTTGCAGGGTTGGCCTACATGGCAGACCTGATCATCGACTTCTCACCGCCGTATCAAAAGAATGAAAAGCTTTTCCGGATGTTAAAGGCTTGCCTTGAAGCAGTAGCCAGCGCCCCGGCCGACATGGAAATGATCCTCAGGTATTTCGAGGTGTGGCTGTTGAAGCTGGAAGGCTTCCTGCCAGACATCAAACTCTGCGGCGAGTGCCAAAGGGCTTTCAACGATGCGGAGCTCGCCTTTATGGGATCTGACATGCAACTTCGCTGTCGCTCTTGTAGCCACGGGCAGGGAACTGCGTTATCTCGCAAAGTGCAGCGGCAACTACGCGCCACGCAAAAGCTTGGGCCAAATGCGTTTGCTAAAGAATCACATGAGGTATCGCCAGTTACGATGCGCGAGATCGGTGAACTAACACATCAACTTATTGGACGCGTACTCGAGCGTCAACCGCGAATTCGCCAAAGCTTCCGCTGAGACTCCCTCGGTTTTGCTCGGAATCATGTCTGGAATTTAAGCTAATGAGATCGAGAAGCTTAATCGCCGGTTACGTTGCCCGTGCTGCTTTACCTTACGTGCTGCTCACTCTCGCACTCCTTACGGCTCTGCTGTTTCTGCAGCAAGCTGGTCGCTTTGCCGAGATTGCCTTGTATGCGCAGATTCCTGTTGCCTTGTTAACGGAGCTAGGAGTGGCGTTTTTGCCGAACGTATTAATCTTGTCGCTCCCTACTGCAGTGTTGGCGGGAATCATCGTTGGCTACGCACGCATGGGCAGCGACAGCGAGATTGTAGCGATGCGAGCTGCCGGCGTAGGCACTTGGACGATGCTGTGGCCCGTGCTAGTGCTCGGAGTAGTAGTCGCAGGTGCGACCACTTACATTCAACTCGTCGAGGCGCCGCGTGCAGCGCGCGATCTCAAACGGGCGGCTGTCGAAGCTGCTTTAAAAAAGCTCGAATCACCGGTTGAACCGCGAACCTTCAATACCGAAATTCCTGGTTACGTAATTTATGTTCGTGATGGCGACAAGAGCACCGGGTCGTGGGGCAGAGTCTTCCTCTATTCCCACCAGCCCGACGGATCGACCAGAGTTGTTACCGCGAGATCGGGCCGGATCGATTCCTCGGGAAATGTTTCAGAACTTGTCTTGCGCGATGCTGTGGCGACGAAGCTGCCGGCGGCGGAGACGAAAGAGAGTTCCTATGTGGTAGAGAGATTGGATCAGCTCCGCCTCTCGATCAACACGGGCCGGGCCCAGCTAATGTCACGCCTTGAGGAAAATGAGATTGAGCCGGAGGAGATGGATTGGCGGCAGTTGAGAAGTTACTCATCGTCAGGGACAGCAAAGCAACAAGCTGCAACGCAACGGACCCTTCATCGACGCCTCGCCCTCTCGATCTCTCCCATCGTTTTCGCTTTGCTGGGTGGCGCGCTCGGCCTTCGTGTTAGGCGAGGAGGCAAGGGAATCGGCGTGCTTCTGGCAATAGCTATCCTGGTTGTTTACTACCTCATTTCGCTTCTCGGTGAGTCTCTTTCGCGCTCCGGCACCATTCCCGTCGTCCTCGGTGCCTGGGCCGCCACAGGGCTAATGCTCGGCCTGAGTTTCGTTTTCCTGGCTCTACCTCGGTTGCCGTCGATCTCGTTCCGTTTTAGAGGGCCAAAATCAGGGCGTACAAACACCCCAGCGGAAGAGGCGTCGACACATACTATTGGCGTGGCACGATCTGGTTTTCCCAGTCTGCTCGATATCGGTTTATTTCGCAGTCTTAGTTCGAGTTTCGCTCTTACGTTTGTTGCACTCGTCGCAATCTTCATCGTCTTCACGCTTTTTGAACTGTGGCGCTTCATCGCCGCTAATCGCGTAGCCCTGAGCATGGTTGCTCGTTACGTTCTTTTTCTGCTGCCACTAATCACAGTTGAGATATTTCCCGCGTCGATGTTGGTGGCTGCTCTGCTGACATACGCTCTCCTCTCACGACGGAATGAAACCATCGCCTGGTGGGCTTCGGGACAAAGCGTCTATCGCTTGATGGTTCCAGGCTTGTTATTCGCTGTTGTCGCAGCCGCCGGTACCTGGGTGGTCCAGGAGCACCTGATGCCCTACAGCAACGTTAGACAAGACTCCTTGCGGGCGCAAATCAAGGGAGGGGAAGCGCGAGCCATGACTGGAACAGGACGCCAATGGCTGGCTTCCGCAGAAAGTAATCGATTGTACTCCTATGAGCTTAATGAGCAGACAAACACGCTTGAGCAACCAACGATTTATGAATTCGATGCTGAGGGTGTGCACTCGACCATGGTTACGAGTGCCAGCAGTGGTCAGTGGACCTCAACAAACCGGATCGCTTTGCGCGATGCCGAAATCTTAAGTTTTCAGGGAATGGAAATTGAGAGACAGATCGCGCCACAAATCGAATTAGCGATCGAACCCGTTACCATATTTAAACCCACCATCGACAAGCCGTCGCAACTAAGCGCGACCGGCTTAAACAACTATTTAATTGCAGCGCGGCGGCGCGGCGTCGAAGTGTCAGCCTTAGCTGTGGCACTCCAGCGAAAGTATGCTGCGCCCTTCAGTGTGATCGTGATGGCGTTTATCGGAATACCACTGGCCCTGTCATTCGGCCGAAAAGGCACGGTCGTCGCGCTTTGTGCGGCAGTGGGGCTGAGTATCGCTTACTGGGGTGTTGGTGGCGGGCTGCAACAACTGGGAAACCTGGGATTACTGCCCCCCGCGGTTGCGGGCTGGGCACCGCCGATAATTTTCGCTGCCGCCGGGAGCTATCTGCTTTCTCGAATTCGAACCTAAGACCCTTGCTTAGGTTCCCATCTCCCAACTGGAGATGTACTCAATCTGCTCGGCCGTGAGCGTATCAATGCTCATACCCAAGGCGCGCAGTTTCAAGCTGGCAATTTCGGTATCAACTTCCTTCGGCAACAAGTGAACGCCTGCCTCCAGTTTGCCTTTGTGCTTGACGAGGTACTCAACTGACAGTGCCTGGTTAGCAAAGCTCATATCCATGACGCTGGCAGGGTGACCTTCAGCAGCAGCAAGATTGATCAGGCGGCCCTCACCGAGGACGATCACGCGGTTGCCATTCGCCTTGAGCTTATACTCTTCAACAAACGGTCGCATGTTCACAGGACCTTCGGACATCTCAGCTAAGGCTACGAGATTGAGCTCCAGATCGAAGTGACCGCTATTACAAACAATCGCACCGTCTTTCATTTTCCCGAAGTGCGGTCCATCGATCACGTGACGATTGCCGGTCACCGTCACAAAGATGTCGCCAATCGCAGCCGCTTCAGCAATCGGCATAACTCGGAAACCATCCATCACGGCTTCCACGGCTTTGATTGCATCAATCTCGGTAACAATCACGTTAGCGCCCATACCCCGCGCTCTCAACGCCACGCCTTTGCCACACCAACCGTAGCCGACGACGACGATGTTACGACCGGCGAGGAGGATATTCGTAGCCCGAATAATTCCATCGAGAGTGGATTGGCCCGTGCCGTAGCGATTATCAAAGAAGTGCTTTGTCTGGGCGTTGTTGACGGCGATCGAAGGAAAAGTCAACACACCTGCCTTCAGCATTGATTCAAGCCGTTGAATACCTGTGGTGGTCTCTTCAGTTGACCCAATGATCTCGGAAACTTGGCTCGCGCGCTCTTTGATGAGAGTGGCAACCACGTCAGAACCATCATCAATAATCACGTCGGGATGGCTGTCGAGAGCGGTGCGCACGTGGCGATTGTAGGTGTCTGTTGACTCACCCTTGATGGCGTAAACCGGGATGCCCCAGTCCTGGACCAGGGAGGCCGCCACATCATCTTGAGTCGAAAGGGGATTTGAGGCTATTAAGACTGATTCGGCTCCGCCGGCTTGCAAGGCGCGCGCAAGATTGGCGGTTTCGGTTGTAATGTGGGCACAAGCTAATAGTTTGATGCCTGCCAAAGGCTTTTCGGCGCCGAAGCGTTCACGGATCAGCCGGAGCACCGGCATTTCGCGCTCGGCCCATTCAATTCGTTGTTTGCCCTGACCAGCCAAACCAATGTCTTTCACGTCGTATTCAAGCGAACGCGTTGCGCTCATATAATTATTCCTCTTTTGAAAATTGTTTCTGGGGGTTTTAGGAACTAGATGCCGGCTGCTGCTCGCAACGTTTCAGCCTTATCAATCCGCTCCCAACTGAATCCATTGCGACCAAAGTGGCCATACGCAGCTGTGGCCTTGTAGATAGGACGGCGCAAGTCGAGTTCTTTCATGATGCCGCCGGGTGTAAGTTCGAAACTGTCACGCACGAGGCTGGCAAGCGCACTCTCGCTAATCCGGCCAGTGCCTTTCGTATCGATCATCACTGAAACCGGATCTGCTACACCAATGGCATAAGCCAATTGCACCATGCAGCGATCGGCAAGCCCGGCGGCGACGATGTTCTTGGCAACATAACGGGCCATATACGCGGCTGAGCGATCAACCTTCGTGGGATCTTTCCCTGAGAAGGCGCCGCCACCGTGGGGCGCATAACCGCCATACGTATCCACGATGATTTTGCGGCCAGTGAGACCGGCGTCGCCCTGTGGTCCGCCAGTCACAAAGCGACCGGTCGGGTTGATGTGATATTTGGTGTTTTCATCCAGCAGATCAGGAGACACCGTGTGCTTAATCACATGTTCCTGAATTTCGGAGCGCAGCTTTTCATTGGAAACGTTCTGATCGTGTTGCGACGAAATCACCACAGCTTCCACGCGGAAGGGGCGACCATCGCGATACTCGATCGTTACCTGCGATTTACCGTCCGGACGCAAGTAAGGCAGGTCACCGGATTTGCGCGTCTCAGATAAGCGTCGCGCAAGCATATGCGCGAGCTGGATCGGAAGCGGCATCAACTCCGGCGTTTCATTGCAGGCATAACCAAACATTAAGCCCTGGTCTCCCGCGCCTCCGGTATCAACGCCCATCGCGATATCTGGAGACTGACGATCCAGTGCTGAAAGCACGCTGCAGGTGTCGCAGTCGAACCCATATTTGGCTCGGGTATATCCGATCTCACGTATCGTGTCGCGCGCCACACGCGAGTAGTCGACGATCGCGTTGGTCGTGATCTCTCCGGCGATAACAACTAAGCCGGTGGTGACCAGCGTTTCGCAGGCAACGCGGGCCATCGGGTCCTCAGATAACGCTGCATCAAGGATCGCATCGGAGATTTGATCGGCGATTTTGTCGGGATGACCTTCGGTGACAGACTCAGAGGTGAATAGATAACCTGATTCAGTACTCAAGCAAACTCCTTATAGGATCAAGTGTGAAAGTGTGGAAAAAGACCGCGTAGGGTAACAGCCACGCTAAAGGAGTGTCAAGAAGCGCCATTTCGGTTCGGGTAGTGGTGGTCATTCTCAATGTTGAACAAATTAGAGACAGCTAAGTCGATAGCTACTCCAAAATTTCAAGTGAACACCAGAGCCCGTAATAAATACCTGCGCTTAAGTGCACTTATGTCACGTCGCATCAGGGAAAAAAATAGCCACGCGAACACTATGCGGTGAAAGGCCTTTGAACCTGAAAAAGCTAACCAGCCACCTGTTTTCTGTACCGAGAGTATTCCAATCGTACGAGTTGATCGAAAACGAGAAAGACTCCGAAGAGTACTGAACAGCAACGGCCATCCACAGACGTGCCCGGGCCCGCAGACAGGCTAGCCCCGCAGAACATAATATATATTATCAGACGCAGACTATCCTGCCTGGGGTACGCAAGGGGCTTTCGAAATGGCTGGATGACGCTTGTATGACCCAGGTTCCCTTTCGCCAGTAGCCGCCGTCAACCTCGGGTGGGCAATGAATGACTCCTTAAGTAAGTATCCGGGCGAAGTTGAGATTAATGGTCTCCCTTGAACCCTGGCCGCGGCTGCTAACGGACACCATGCGAGTTTTAGTTGAATCGGCCAGTCACTAGGCCTTAACACCGATCGCGCGAAGCTGCTCAACTTGACGGTCACTAGGCCTTGCTCCTACATTACGAACTCCGTTTCCCATTCCAGATATTTTTTCCAAGGAATCAATAGTGGCTATAAAGATTGAGAACCAGGTTGAGAGAAAACTGCCGTCAGACACGATTCCCCATATCGAGAACGCTTTCGACAGCCTTCCGCGCGAACACACGCGCGGCCTTGAACGCATCCGGCTGGTAGAGTTTATTTCCGACCCCCGCCTCAGGGGCATTCCCCAGTCTACCGAGTTGCCCGGCCTCTACCATCCTCGTCAGGGTCCAAAAGGTCCCTGGCTGGAAGTCGCGATTGGAGTGATCCTTCCTGGGGATAAACCAATCCACAAACGAATCGTGCCGCGCATGTCGTTTAAGGGAAACCTGGCCGCAATTATCTTTTCCCTTGTCGGACAACACTACCACCTCACCCTGAGACACTCGCTGAAGAAGACTCAGCTAGAGCCAGCAGTGCGTTTGTACACTGAAAAGTACTTGAAGGCCTGGAATGAGAAGAAGCACACTTTCCGGGCGAGGCTCTTCAAACCAATTCAGCCTACGCTCGAGCGTTGGGCGAAAGGTTTGCAGAAGCGCGCGGCTGCCGAAAAGAAGAAGAGCGCCGGGGCGAGGTAAGTTGGCGGACGGTCTTGGGCGATTGGGCGATTCTCAATAGAAGCAATCACTCAATGACGCGATGAGTCAATGACTCAATCTAAGGATCGTGATTATCCGCTTCAATATTCCGCGCCGCCGATCTTAGCGCATCAGCTATATCCTGAGTGTCTACTGACGAACGACGGAACTTCACTTCCAAAGTAAACTCTTTTGCGGGTGAGACATACTTAAAGGTATAGGGCTTTGCCTCCGGACTTACACGCGGGCCCATTTCCTGCCGCCTTACTTCGCGCGCGTCGTCACGTGTTAATCCACGTAAGGCAATTTCTTTCGCGAGCCGGCGCATTCCCGCTTCATCAGGCTGGCGCACAATCTGCAACAACATCGACTTCGCTGAGACGCCGGCCTCGCGACAAATATCGCGCACGTCCTGAGGAATGCCGGCGATAGAAAGAGCTTCTGTCACCGTGCTGCGGCTCTTCCCTACTTTGCGCGCCACATCTTCGTGGGTGTATCCAAAGCGCTCGCATAAACTCTGAAGCCCGTCCGCTTCTTCCCAGACGGTCAAGTCTTTGCGCTGCATGTTTTCGATCAGCGCGATCTCAGCAACCGTTCCCTCATCAACTTCCATTTCCACGCAAGGAACTTCTTTGAGGCCGGCCTGCCTCGCGGCGCGCCAGCGCCGTTCCCCGGCGATGATCATCCAGCGACCGGTAACGCGTGAGGGCTTTACCAGCAAGGGTTCGAGCACGCCCTTCTCGGCGATTGATGAAGTCAGTTCAGTCAGGTCGCCAAATTCTGTGCGGGGTTGCTCGGGATTCGGATCGATCTTATCGACCGAAATCATGCGTCCAACGGCGGCAGGTTGATGTTGCACCAATTCCTCGACGTAATGAGCGTCGTGGCGCATTTGCAAACCGGCTGGCAATCCCCTTTTAGACACGGCTGAGTACCTCTTCGCAAAGTTTTGCATATTCGATGGCGCCGGATGAGTTGGGCGCAAAGCTAAAAATCGATTCCTTATAGGCTGGTGATTCTTCGAGCCGCACACTCTTTGTAATCACCGTCTCAAACAACTTGGCACCAAACACGCTCTTGATCTGCTCGTGAACTTCGCGCGCGAGCGTAGTTCGTTTGTCGTGCAGAGTAACCAACACACCCAGGAGCTCAAGATTAGGATTAGGACGGGCTTTGACTTTTTCAATCGTCTCTAAGAGGTCATCGGTTCCTTCGAGTGCAAAGTAAGACGATTGAATC
Source organism: Pyrinomonadaceae bacterium (assembly GCA_035697425.1). Classification (GTDB taxonomy): domain Bacteria; phylum Acidobacteriota; class Blastocatellia; order Pyrinomonadales; family Pyrinomonadaceae; genus PSRF01. Next base: position 22,180 of record DASSCX010000210.1, read on the forward strand.
GGAACCAAAACATGCGACGCGGCTACTAGCGCGTTTACAGTGATAAGCCCCAGAGTCGGCGGCGTGTCGATAATGATTATTGAATACTCCCGGCGGAAGGGTTCCAAACGATCTTTCAAGCGGAATGGGGCGTCGAAATCTCCTATTAGTTTGGATTCAAGTTTTGCGAGACTGATGCGCGCCGGGATGATGTCCAGGTTTTCAACTGGGGTGCGATAGACTGACTCCGCCACCGGACTTTGCCCATCCGTCATCAATTCATAAGCAGAACGTTCGACACCCTGCGGATTCAGAAACGAAATTGAGCTGTTTCCCTGTGGGTCGAGATCGAGGAGGAGGACTCGTTTTTTGCGTCGGGCAAAGGCGGCCGCCAAATTTATTGCAGTGGTCGTCTTGCCGACACCACCTTTTTGGTTTGCGATCGCAATTACCATCTGGTGCGGTGGTGCATTGCTGAGCTTGGGATCAGTGGACATTGTCACCGGTTACATCGGTAGATCGCCGGCTTCGCCGATCACATCAGGCCATTCTTCTTCGCCCACAGTCGGTTCTTCGCCCTCTTCAATTGGAACAGAGTTGCGTGAAGCTTTAATCACTTCCATATCTACGTAGATCGGGCA
>DASSCX010000211.1:0-7139 GCA_035697425.1 Pyrinomonadaceae bacterium
AAGGTCCAGTACTCTGCTTCGTGGAAGTCAAGACGCGCGCGTCCGATTGGTTCGCGCCACCCACAGCAAATGTGAATTTGCGGAAGCAGCGCCAGATCACTCGGGCCGCGCACGTGTACCGCAGGATGTTTGGACTGGAAGCCGAGCCCTATCGCTTCGACGTGGTCAGCATAGTCTTGCCAGTCGACAGCGAGATGTCGACCGGCGAAACTGCAGGACCGCAAAGAGGTGATCCTCTGGGGAATAGGAAGAACTTCCAAATCGATCTGTTTCGCAACTTCTGGGCGCGAGACAAATTCCCAACCCGTCGTGCGTCGCATGCCTTCTGGGATTGATGCCGTCACGATGCGCCGTAGCGAAGCTGGAATGCAGCGTAGGAGGCGCGAAAAAAAGACGGAACTTTGCTCCTCCCGCCGCGTTAAAGATGACCAGAATGCGATTTTGGTCAGCGGTCAATCTGAGGAAATGCCAGCAATAAACGCAAAAGTGGAGGTTCGGGAGGCGATTTTGGACGCGACTGAGCGCCTGCTCGCTCGCTATGGCTACCGCAAGATGACCGTGGAAGATATTGCTAAAGAGGTAGGAGTCGGCAAAGGCACAATCTATCTACACTTCAAGAGCAAAGAGGAGATCGTGCTCTCGCACGTTGACCGCATAGTCGAACGGGTTAAAGAGCGCCTCTGGGAAATCGCTCGCTCGAACGCTACCGCTGCAATCCGAATTCGACGGATGCTCTTAACGCGTGTGCTCTTCCGCTTTGACAGCATTCAACACTACACCCAGAGCCTCAACGATCTCCTGGCAGCGTTGCGGCCAAGTTTGCTCGCCCGCCGTGCCGTCTATTTTGACGAGGAGGCACAGATCTTTGCCGACGTTCTAAACGAAGGCCGCGACTCGCGGGAATTTCAATTCGACGACGCACTCACGACCGCCTACGGAATGTTGCACGCGACCAACTCGCTGCTGCCCTACAGTCTTAGTACTAGCGAGTTGGGCGAGCGCGAAGAGGTAAAGGAGAAAGCAACGGTCATAGCCGATCTAATTTTAAGTGGCTTGCTTGATCGTTCGCAGACGTGAGTTTGCTCGTACTTCGCTCGAGCGCTAATTACGAATCAGTTTCTTGGATTCAGTTCTAAACAAAAAGCTAAGGAGATATTAATCATGAAACGTCCCGCACTAATACTCGCACTTATCATCCTCGCCCTGACGACTTTTGCCTTCCCCTCTAGCGCCGCAGCCCAGGAGGAACGGACACCGCCTGATAGCACGATTGATGCGAACACCCGCAACCAGGTGATTGACACGGTGCTGAAGCGCCTGAACGACTCCTACGTTTTCCCGGAGGTTGCTAAGGCGATGGAGACATCAATTCGGGATCGGGTTGCGAAAGGAGCGTATCAGCAGATCTCCAGCTCCCGGGCCTTCGCCGAAACGCTCACCAAAGATCTGCAAGCGGTCAGCAAGGACAAGCACTTGCGCATACGTTACTCGCATGAAGTGCTTCCCGAACGTCAACCGCGTGCTGAACCAACTGCGGAGCAACGCGAGCAAGAGCGTCGTGATATGAGTTGGATGAATTATGGTTTTGAAAAAGTCGAGCGCCTGCGCGGCAACACCGGCTACATCTCGTTCCGCGGCTTCTTCGGGCCGGAGCTGGGCGCGGACGCAGTGGCCTCGGCAATGAACTTTGTTGCCGGCACTGATGCTTTGATCATCGACCTGCGGACCAATGGCGGCGGCGACCCGGAAATGGTAGCCCTCATCTGCTCTTACCTCTTTGGTCCCGAGCCAGTTCATCTGAATGACCTTTATTGGCGTGAAGGAAATCGCACTGAACAGTTTTGGACGCGCAAGGAAGTGGCAGGCAAACGCTACTTGAACAAGGACGTTTATGTCCTAACCAGCAAATACACTTTCTCAGGCGCGGAGGAATTCGCCTACAACCTGAAGAACCTGAAGCGCGCAACCATCATCGGCGAGACTACGGGAGGCGGCGCGCACCCTGGCGGTGGTTTCCGTATCAACGAGCACTTCAATATGTTCGTGCCGACAGGCCGCGCCATCAGTCCTATTACCAAGACCAACTGGGAAGGCACCGGAGTGAAACCAGACATTGAAGTGCCGGCGGAGCAAGCTCTAACGCTGGCCCGTCTGCTGGCCTTGAAGAAATCTCTCCCCACTCTAACCAATCCTGGTTTTAAAGAGGGCGTCCAGGGAGAGATCGAAAGATTGGAAAAGGAGATGAACGAACTGAAGGCGAAGAAGTAGGTGGTTGAGCCACAAGAAGAGTTCTGCGTTAACTGGGCAACCCAAGCGCCAAGAACGTACCTGCAGGCGTGTAGATTACGCGCCGCGTGCGCGGCATAAAATAGTGAGAGGCAAGCGCGTAGATACAGAAGCTAGCTCCCTAATTGCGCCTCACGCGCTCAGATACTTCCTTCTGTTCCGCATTTCAACGTTCGGACCGGTCAATTCGTGGCCGTTTGTTCCTTCGCACGAGCCGGCGCGTTCTTCACGTGCTTATCGAACCAGGTAATCATTTCGTAAAGGACATGCTCGATCGTTTCGCGGCTCGCGTAACCGTGCGCTTCCAGCGGCAATGTCACGAGGCGCACCGTGCCGCCATTGCCGCGCACCGCCTGATACATTCGTTCCGATTGGATCGGAAAAGTTCCGGAATTGTCGTCAGCCTCCCCATGAATGAACAGGATCGGCTCATTGATCTTGTTGGCAACCATGAAAGGCGAAACCTTTATATATAGATCCGGCGCTTCCCAGATTGTCCGCCGCTCACTCTGAAAACCAAAAGGCGTCAAAGTGCGATTGTAGGCTCCACTCCGGGCGATCCCCGCGCGAAACAGGTTCGAATGTGCCAGCAGATTCGCGGTCATAAACGCGCCGTAACTATGACCGCCAACGCCAACGCGCTCGGGATCAGTCACTCCCATTTCCGCCGCCTTATCGATCGCTGCCTTTGCACTCATCACAATCTGTTCGATGTAGGTGTTGTTGACCGTTTCCGGATTACCGACGACAGGCATCGTAGCGTTATCCAACACAGCGTAACCCTGCAAAAGGAAAAACAGATGTGTGGGTCCAATCAGTTGCGTGTAACGTTGCGTGGATCCCGTCACCTGTCCGGCCGTTGACGCGTCAGTGAATTCGAGCGGATAGGCCCAGACAACTGTGGGCAAACGGGTGCCTGCTTTGTAGCCCGGTGGCAGATAGAGAGTGAATGAACACTGAACTCCGTCAGCGCGGTTATAAGTAACAAGCTGCTTCTTGATTCCACTCAACTGCGGCGTGGGGTCGGGCAGTTTTGTCAGCGACTTCACTATCACTGCACCCGAGCGCGCGTCCACAAGCTGGTAGTTAGGCGTCTCTGTAGGACTCTCGCGGCGCGTAATAAACCGCTTGCCATCATCGCTCAGGACCGCCACCACCGCTTCGTAATTGTTTACCTCACTGCGAAAGACTCGTTCAGATTTCAGCGTCGTCAGATTAAAGCGATCGAGAAAAGGCCGGTCGCCTTCAGGAGAAGCCCCTGCGCCGCTCAGCAGAATCCAATCGCCATCCTGCAAGATCGCGCGGGTGTTGCCATAAAGCAAACGTGTTATCGGTGCCCCCGGATCACCATAACGATCTTGAACGTTGCGGCTCCAAATCATTTTTGGCGTTTCGTTACGATCAAGATTCATCATGAACGTGCGTGACCAGCGCCGATCGCGATCGTAGTCGGAGATGAAGGCTAAGCCGGCCTTCTCACCGAACTGCAATCCCGCAAATCGCTGCTCGGTCTTATATAACTCCGCCGGCGTGCCGCTGAATGGGGCTTTCAACATCAAGATCCGATCGCGATGCGAAACCTTCTTCTTCGGATCGCCACCATCGAGCGCTTCCACCCAAATCAGAGTCGCAGGCTCAGTCGGCCGCCAGCGGTAATTGCGCGGACCCGTGGCAACACCGTCAATCGGAATCTGATCGGCCAGCGGCAGACTGGCTAGCTTATGAATCAACTTCCCTTTCGTGTCCCAAACTTCAACGTCGCGGGGAAAAGCGAAGTCAGGATATAGATACGAGAAAGGACGATGGATCCTTCCAACAAGGATATGGTTGCCGTCGGGAGCGACATCGATTGAACGAAAAATGCCCGGGGTGCCTACGCTCGAGATCTTGCCACTCGAGCTATCTACCATCGCAAGCTGTGCTGTCGCGTAGTACTCAAAAAGATTTTCGTCGTGGGGCGTCTTCAGGAGATCCTGGAACGTCCGCACGGGACCGGGCCGGCCCGTGCTCTCCTGCCAGTTCGGCTCGCGCGGCACATTCACCGGCGTCGGTGCCGCGGCTCTCTTTGCCGGCACCAGCAAAAGCATTAACGTGCGGTTGTCCGGCATCCACTGCAACGCGTCACCACTAGTAGTGTTCACGCGCACGTCTTTCATTCTCCGGACAGCACCGTTGCGGGCTTCGCCACTCCACAACTCAACGCCGCTCGCCGTCGTGTTAGTGAAGACGAAGCGCTTGCCGTCGGCGCTCCAAATTGGCACGCCAATCTTCGCGCCTGGCGGTAGCGTGATCTTGATCTCGGCATCATCAGTGAGACGTTTAAGGCTAAGTGCGACGAAGTAAGGGTAACGATGTGGGCCGTTGTTGTTGGGGTTGATCCGCTGGCCTGCCAGGCGCAGCATCGGTTCCGCCAAATCGGCGAGCGGTGGGTAGCGCAGGCTCGTCGCCAACAACATTGCGTCGCGCGTGGGACTGACATAGACATTCGGCGTTACCGGCGCCGATAAAATGCTCGACACTTCCGGCGGCGCCTTCTTGTAGCCATCCTGCGCAACCACTGTCAGAGCGAGTAGCGGGACGATCGTCAAGATTGCAGAGAGACCAAGGCGGGTGATTAATTTAGAATCTGAGATATGGAGAAACATTTGACTACTCCTTCAGTGACGCTTTGGGAAATGAACCTAAATCGGTAGCTGGAAGAACTAGAAGTTAAGAGAGACACCGCGTGGAAGTCAACGGATCGGGGCGTCGTTCCATCACCAAATTCCAATTTTGATCGCATGCTTGGCTAAGCGCCAATTGGCAATCGCCAATCGCCAACCGGCAATTGTTATCTCTTGCTACGAAATCCGCACCAGATTATGCTGGGTCGCCTTTCTTGCTCCCTTTGAACTGACTTCACTTCCGGAGACAAACCATGATTTGCAGCAGCTGCGGTAGTTCCATCGAAACCTTTAATCGATTCTGTCCCAAGTGTGGTGCTCCGGTGCATTTTCAAACGCCCCCGCCTGCAGGGCCTTCGGGCTACCAACCCACCTACAATCCACCGCCGCAACAGATGTACAGCGGACCGGGAGGAGCAGCTCCACCACCGCGGAAGTCGAGCTGCGGCAAGATCGTCTTGATACTCGGCAGCATCCTCGTGCTGTTGCTCGGAGCTGTGGGCGCCGCGATCTACTTCGGTTACGGCGCACTCGAAAAGAAATTAAAGTCATCAGAGGCATACACAGTAGCAGTCCAGGCGCTTAAAGAGAACCCAGAGGTCCAGGACAAAATGGGTGAGATTCAAGAGACGGGATTTCCGCTCGGTGCCTATACCCAGAACGACCAGGGTTCCGGAGATGCTGCGTTCGTAATGTCGGTTAAAGGCGCAAAAGCCAGCGGTCAATACCAAGTGGAAATGAAACGCAGCGGCGGGGTTTGGCGGATTGTTACAGGGAAAGTACGTTTAGCTAGCGGCGAGACCATTGACGTCGGTGACCGCCCGGGGGTCGCCGACGAGATTGAAGATGCAAACCTCAACACTAACGCGGATGATGTTATTGGCGATCAGAAAGCCGGCGTGGTTGATGGTGGCATTCTCAACAGCAAAGCGTTGACGTTACCGAAGCCACCTTATCCACCAATTGCCCGTCAAGTGAAGGCGTCCGGAACGGTGGTCGTGCAGGTTTTGATCGACGAGAATGGCAACGTGATACAAGCCCGGCCGATCTCCGGTCATCCATTGCTACAGGCAGCAGCAACCGCCGCCGCGCGCAATGCCAAGTTTGCGCCACGAAAAGTTGGTGGGAAAGCGGTGAAGGTGCGCGGACTGATCAATTACAATTTCGTAGCAGAGTGAACTGAAGAGCGGAAATTGCTGATTGGCGATTGCCAATTGCCGATTGCCAAAATGCCGATTTACGATTTTGATTGGCGTTGGCAAATACTGTTTATGAATAGTTGCTCTCTAAGCGATCAATCGGCAATCGGCAATCTTCAATTGTTTTAAGGCTCGCTTGACAACATTGGTTGTATACGTAGAATCAAAACACTCTTAGCGGGAGTAGCTCAGTGGTAGAGCATCGCCTTGCCAAGGCGAGGGTCGCGAGTTCAAGTCTCGTCTCCCGCTCCAAAAGATTCAAGGATGAGGGCAGAGGGACTACGGGCCCTCCGCCCTCACGAAGTGTTGATAGGATGATGCAGTTCTTACCGAGAAGTAGCTATTCATCATTCCGCATTCATCATTCATAATTCCCTTTACGGCGGCGTAGCCAAGTGGTAAGGCAGAGGTCTGCAAAACCTTTATTCATCGGTTCGATTCCGATCGCCGCCTCCAATCAAGCCTTACGTAACGAAATAGTTAATCGCTGAAGTTAGTCGTTGGCCGAAGGGCTGTCAGTGAAGTGTGGCCATTTTTGTGCCCTGATTCAAGGTAAGGAGGCTTTCATCAAGTAGACATCTAGGCGTGTGTAAGTTTTAGGTAGCTTTGAACCTAAAGATTCTAAATGCTCGGTCTAATATATATGAGGACCCAGGAAACCAAGAAAACCGAGAAAGAGGAAGCGTGCAAATTAGGTGGCGCTACTTTGCTATACCGCTGACGCTTTTCCAGCCGCGAAAACTATATTAGGTTAGCCCTTGGCACATTACTCAAAACAAAACACTTGCGGGTAATAGATATCGATTGTTTCGACCAACGCGCTGTGTTAGTTTACGCGAGTTCCAAGCAACAAATACTTTCATTCTGAAGGGAAGATCGAGATGAGAACTATCAAATTAAAGGTATTGTTCTGCGCGGCAGTTGCCTTGTCGGTGTCATGCGGCATGTTGGGCGCTAAGAAGGTGTTTCCTTCCGAGGACGATCTGCGCCG
>DASSCX010000212.1:0-10214 GCA_035697425.1 Pyrinomonadaceae bacterium
ACATCAAGTTTTGCTTTCGTCTGTTGTTGGCAATACAACTACTGACAACGTTTTCTACTGCCGCCGCCCAGCAAGCGCCGCTGCGCTCGATCAACTATCGACTTTCAATGTCGCGTCCGGTTTCGCATCTCTTCGAAGTGACAATTGAGGTTGAACTACCTAATCAGGGAACCCCACCATCACTCGATTTTCAGATGCCGCGTTGGTCCCCCGGTCGTTATGCAGTGTTTGATTTTGCCAAGAACGTGCAGGAAGTTTACGCCGGGTCGGGAATCTGTCCGCCCAAACAGGATGCAGCAGCGCAAACAGTTTGTCGGCCTGTGACCCTGCCGGTAAGCCGAATCGACAATCAAACCTGGCGAGTCGAAACGAAAGGTAACTCTGCGATTACCTTCACCTATAAAGTTTTCGGAAACGATCTCTCGGGCACCTTTTCTCAATTGGATACGCGTCACGCCAACTACAACGGTCATTCGATTTACATGTACATCGTGGATCACAAAGCAGATCCGGTGAAACTAACAATTACGCCGCCGAACGGTTGGCGAATCATAAACGGGCGCATGGACCGTGCAGACCAACGCGAGTGGCAGTTTTCCAACTGGGACATCATGACCGATACGCCAACAGAGATTGCTCCTGACTGGACGGAAGACATTTTTCAGCTGAACGGCAAGAAGTATCACGTGATGGTGCACTCGTTTGGTGACGAAGGTGGCAAGCGCAGCGCTCTCGTGCGCGATATCGAGAAAATCGTCCGCGCGGAAACTGCGATGTGGGGCGAGCCGGAGTTTGCGGCTTACACGTTCCTGATTCACTTTGCTGCCGACGATCGCTCCGGCGACGGAATGGAACATCTGACCTCGACACAGATCATTGAGCCCGGTGCCCTCGCCGACCCGGATACTTATGAAAGCACGCTCGGCACAGTCGCTCACGAGTTCTTTCATGTTTGGAATGTGAAGCGTCTACGTCCCGCAGAGTTTGGTCCCTGGGATTTCACGCGTCCGGCTAACACCCGTGGCTTGTGGGTAGCAGAGGGACTAACCAATTACTACGGTCACCTGATGTTGCACCGTGCGGGGATTTGGAATGAATCACGGTTCCTCCGTCGTGAGTCCGACACCATCACTGGAATCGAGAGTGCGCTCGGCAGTAGCTTAATGAGCGCCGAAGACTCGTCGCAATCAGCACCGTTCATGGACGATGCGGCACATTCGCAGCGAACAAATCTGCAGAACACTTCGATTAGCTACTATCCGAAAGGTGAGCTCATCGGGTTGGTCCTGGATCTGCTTATTCGTGGTCGCAGTAACGGCAAGGCCTCGCTTGACGACGTCATGCGGCGCATGTACGACGAGTTTTATTTGCAGAGTCCGAATGCCAGCTACTACCTGCGCGGTCGCGGTTATACGCCGGAAGACGTGCAAAGAGTTGCCAGCGAAGTTGCCGGTTTTGATCTCAGTGATTTCTTCGCGCGCCATGTGCGCAAGCCGGAAGTGCTGCCTTACGAGGAGGCATTTAAGTACGTCGGCTTACGCCTGGTTAAGGAAGTGAAGCCACAGCCCTTCAATGCTGGACTCGGTATCAATAACAGCGACGGACGTCCGGTGATCGCGAGCGTACGCAATGGCTCACCGGCGGAGGACGCGGGCCTGCAAGCGGATGATGAGCTGGTTTCGCTGGGCGGGAATAAGGTGACGGCTGATAATTGGCTGCGCGTCTTTGCTCGTTACAAGCAGGGAAGTCGGGTTCCGGTCGTTGTTACGCGGGATCGAAAAACGATCTCGACGACGATTACTCTCGGCGAGCCAGATCGTTTTGACTATCGCATTGAAGAACGGAAAGACGCGACGAAGGAACAGAAGGCGTTGCGCGCCGCGTGGCTGAAGGGCTAGATATTAATGAATCGTGGTTGACGTTTGCCCGTTCCGGCAGAGCTTATCGAGTTTGGTAGCTGTTTTGGAGAACTCACTTTAGTTAGTGTCGTTTAGTGTGAATTCGTGGTTCGTGCTGTGGAAAGATTAGACGAACCACGAAAGACCACGAACCGCCACGAAATTCCTCTTCCCCAGCCGATATCTCATCTCTAATAACGGCGCCAATCCACCCTCGAGATAGCGACTCTCTACTCGACGCGGTAGTTTGGCGCTTCTTTGGTGATGATCACGTCGTGGACGTGCGACTCGCGCAGGCCTGCGGATGTGATCCGGATAAACTGGCACTGCTCCTGAAACTCCTTGATCGTGCGACATCCGGTGTAACCCATCCCCGAACGCAGTCCTCCCACTAACTGCGTCGTCATTTCGGCAATTGTGCCTTTGTAAGCGACGCGGCCTTCGATTCCTTCGGGAACAAGTTTCGATTCGCTTTCCGCCATCTCTTGCGCATACCGATCGCGAGACCCTTCACGCATCGCGCCAATGGAACCCATTCCGCGATAAGTCTTGAAGGAACGACCTTGAAAGAGAATCACCTCACCCGGTGCTTCTTCAGTTCCGGCAAAGAGTGACCCAATCATTACTGTGTCTGCGCCGGAAGCGATCGCTTTGGCAACGTCACCGGAAAACTTCACGCCCCCGTCAGAGATTACGGGAACGCTGCTCCCTCGAGCAGCCTTCACACAGGATTGAATCGCCGTAATCTGCGGCACGCCGGCGCCAGTGACGACGCGAGTGGTGCAAATCGATCCCGGTCCGATGCCGACTTTGATCGCATCCACTCCAGCATCGATCAACTCTTTTGCGCCTTCGCTGGTGCCCACGTTGCCGGCAATCAAATCAGTCTCAGGATGTCGTTTTTTTATTTCCGCGACGGCTTCAATGACGCGCGAAGAGTGGCCATGCGCAGTATCAATTACGAGACAGTCAACGCGCGCTTTCACTAACTCATCCGCACGTTCGCGAAAGTCGCCAGTCGCGCCAATCGCAGCCGCGACACGCAAACGGCCCAGGTTGTCTTTGGCCGCAGTAGGATACTTGATTGCTTTCTGAATGTCTTTGACTGTAATCAAACCCTTGATCCGTTTATCGTCATCCACGACGAGCAACTTTTCGATGCGATGCTTTTGCAGAACCGCCTTGGCCTGTTCCAGCGTCGTGCCAACTGGAACCGTCACCAGAGGTTGTTTCGTCATCACTTCTGAAACCGGAATGTCGAAACGTGTTTCAAAGCGAAGATCGCGATTAGTAATGATGCCCACCAGGTGACCGTCCTCGTCGACCACAGGCACGCCGCTAATGTGATAATTCTCCATCACCATTAACGCTTCGCGGACCGGTCGATCCGGACGAATGGTTACAGGATCGACAATCATTCCAGATTCCGATCGTTTTACCTTGTCGACTTCTTCGGCTTGTCGCGAAACGCTAAGGTTCTTATGAATCACGCCGATGCCACCCTGTTGAGCGAGGGCGATCGCGAGCGCGGCTTCAGTCACGGTATCCATCGCGGCCGAGCAAAGTGGAATTTGCAATCGGATATTCCGAGTAAATTGAGTGGACGTGTCGGTTTCAGACGGCAGCACGTCAGAACGCGCTGGAACGAGTAGCACATCGTCGAATGTAAGACCTTCAGGAATAGTAGTCGGCACCATGATGTTGATAATTACTCCGTAGCTAAATGATTTGAGTTTGAGACATCCCGAAAACAGTTCTGCCCGCTTTCAGGAGCGGGCAGGTTCTTCCAAAACAAGTTGCGCGCAGCATCTCGGCTGCGCCTTCAGGCGCAAGCCAGCGGTCAACACAGAAACTATTGCAGAACTGCTTCGTTGCCAGTTTTCCTAGGCTCAAGATACGCACCAACAACAACTGAGTCGTAAGCCCTCTGCTGATGCAGCGCCAGCACAGAAGCGGGAAGCTGATCGAACTGAGCTGAGCGACGTTGGAACCAGTGTAACGCTGCTAGCGCACCAAGAGTTAATAGAGCCAGAATAATAATCGCCAGCACCACCGTCAAAACCGGCGAGCGCGTCGCGGGCACATCCGTGTAAACCTTCGATTGATAGGGCGTAGTGGCAACTTCGTCCGTGCCTTCGCTCGAATCCAGCATCGATCGAGAGTAAGCCTCAACTGCCTTCTTTTCATCATAGCCAATGCAACGCGCATAGGCTTTGACGAAACTCCGGTTGAAAATCCCCCCGGGCAGTCGTTTGAAATCGCCTGATTCGATTGCTTCGAGATAACGGATAGAGATGCGGGTTTCGTCGGATATCTCTCGGAGAGGAATGCCCCGCTCCTCGCGTGCGAGTCGCAACTGTTCGCCGATAGAAGCCGCCATTACAATCCGCGTCAGTCCCCGCGATAGTTTGTTTAGTCTGCAAACCTGGCGGAGCCCGTGGAAATTAGACTTCAACCTAATTCCTGCGAGTGCAGGTCGTCAATTAACCCTCGATTGATCCTTATCTCTAAGAGTGACTTACTCTTGGCCGCAATATAGCTTGCGATGCTAAACGGTGTCAAACTTTTGTCGTTCAATAGTTAAAGGTGATTTGCCGATCACTAGGCGTAAATCGTAAATCCGGAATCAAGAGTGAGCCGTTAATCGGTGACCGCTTCACCGTCCCGGAAGGGCACCGAACGCCGTACCTTATCCTCACTCCCGGACTGACCACGGCAACTCAACGATTTACGATTCACGATTCACGATTTCTAATCACGTTTATCGGCCTCTCTTGATTCTTCGTGCCTGCGGTGTTACGTTGGCGCCAGCTACCCGAACAATCGGCTTTAATTTCTACAACTGAAAAAGTGAGGAGACGAGAGATGCCCTTAGAAGCACTCGGAATGGTCGAAACCAAAGGTTTCGTCGGAGCCGTTGAGGCTGCGGATGCAATGGTCAAAGCTGCAAATGTGCAACTCTTAGGAAAGGAGTATATCGGCGCCGGCTACGTGACCATTTTTGTGCGTGGCGATGTCGGCGCGGTCAAGGCTGCCACCGATGCCGGTGCGGCCGCAGCTCGTCGCGTAGGCGAATTGATCAGCGTTCACGTTATCCCCCGACCGCATGCAGAAGTTGAACGAGTTCTCCCCGTTGACGGTCAGACAGGTTTGAGTTCCGACGAACGTTCATTGCAGGGCGGATCGCGCGGTCAACTGGGACAAGGCGACCGCTCGCTTCCGGCCGGCGCGCGTGAAGCGAATAAGGAAAGAGCCAGATAATTTTCAATTGTCGATTGCCAATTGCCGATTTGAGATGGTCCGCCAATCGGAAATCGGCAATCGGAAATCGGCAATTCCCCGGGGGGTTGGCGATGTCGGTAGACAAAGATCTCGTATCGGTGCAACAAGCGCGCGATCTTATAGAAGCCGCTCATAAGGCGCAGGCTGAAGTTCTTCGTTTTGACCAGGCTAAGATAGATCGCATCTGCGAGGCGATGGCAAAAGCAGCGATGCGCGAAGCTGCGCGCCTCGGAGCCATCGCCGTTGAGGAAACCGGTTATGGTGTTCCTGCGGACAAGCAGGAAAAGAATCGCTTCGCGGCCGAGGATGTTTGGAATTACTTTCGCGGACTGCGTACGGTTGGAGTCGTCTCTGAATCCAAAGATGTTGTTGAGATAGCCAGTCCGCGCGGCGTTGTTGCCGGAATTATTCCCTCAACCAATCCTACCTCCACAGCAATTTTCAAAATCCTGATCGCCATCAAGTCGCGAAACGGGATTGTACTTTCGCCCCATCCATCAGCCGCGCGTTGTATTAACGAGACGGTTCGGGTGATGCGTGAAGTCGGGATTAAAGAAGGACTGCCGGCGGATGCGATTGGCTGCATGACCACCGCGACGATTGAGGGCACTGAAACTCTCATGAAGCACAGGCAGACGGCTGTGATTCTGGCGACGGGCGGCATTGGTTTGGTGCGTGCTGCTTACTCGTCAGGAAAACCTGCCTTCGGTGTTGGACCTGGTAACGTGCCGTCATTCATTGAAAGAACTGCGGATGTGCCTAAAGCAGTCCAGGATATTTTGACTGGAAAGTGTTTTGACAACGGAACCATCTGCGCATCCGAGCAGGCGGTAATCTGCGACGCGCCCGTCGAGCAGGCCGTTCGTGAACAGTTCAAGGCACAAGGCGCGCATTTTCTTTCCGCTGCCGAAGCTGATCAATTAGGGAAAATAGTAGCCACGCCGCAGCGTTCACTTAATCCGGCGATCGTCGGTCGCTCGGTCGAAGTAATTGCCAAGATGGCGGGACTTAGTGTGCCACCGGGCACTCGTTGTCTAATCGCTGACGTGGGTGGAGTCGGTAGGGATTTTCCCTTGTCGATGGAAAAGCTCTCGCCAATTCTCGCGTTCTATGTAGTCGATGGCCTGGAACAAGGAGCGGCGCGCAGTCGCGAAGTTCTCGGCTACGGAGGCATGGGTCATACCGCCGGAATGCATACGCGTTCGCGTGAGGCCGCGGTTCGCGTTGGCGCAGAGCTACCGGCGTCGCGAATCACAATCAATACGCCGACAACGCACGGCGCGATTGGATTCTCCACGGCCTTGCCGCCCTCGATGACATTGGGTTGCGGTTCGTGGGGCGGAAATGTGACCTCAGATAACGTTTCACCCCTTCATCTGATGGATATCAAACGGATTGCTTTTGAAACGAGGCCCGTTAAGAGTACGCGGCCTGCGGTAGCGAGAACGGCAGCAAGCACTCCGATGCCAGTTGCTGCGCCGCAGCCGAGACAGCCTTCAGCTGCTGTAGCGGGTGGGAAGATCAACCGCGAAGAAATAGCCGCCATTGTAGATAAGTTTTTGGCGGGCAGGGCACCGGCTCCCACGGAGATGCCGCGTCCGGCTGCGCCCCAGTCAGTCGAAGTCGAAGCGGGAAGCATGTATTCCGGACCGCCGGCGAGCGGAAGAACAAATGCGCCGGCCCCCGCTCCACCAGCGGCTGCTGACAAAACCTCCAGCAACGGGCGTCAGGCAGTTGATTTTGTAAGTGAAGACGACGTGCGCCGCGCGTTGCAAAAGGGCGAGAAGATCTACATCAACGCGAAAACGATCATTACGCCTGCAGCCCGCGACATCGGTGAACCGAAGGAAGTTTTTGCCAAAACGTAGCTTCTGAACTTTGAACTTTGTGTTTTGATCTTTGCTCAGACGGTACGTTGCTCTACCAGAAGTCTCAGCGCCAAATCAAAGTACAAAGGACAAAGTACTAAGTACGAATCCTTATGTTTCTAGCAAAAGTTGTCGGCACAGTTTGGTCAACCAAGAAAACCCCGGATCTCGAGGGCATCAGATTCCTGGTTGTGCATCCGTATGACCTGGATAAGGAGCCAACCCGCAATATTGTGGTGGTAGCCGATCGACTCGGCGCCGGTGCGGGCGAGATGGTGATGTGTGCGTTTGGCAAAGCCGCGCGCTCCGCGATCGGTAATCAGGATATGTCGATCGAGGCGGCGGTCGTCGGGATTGTTGACCGTGTGGACTTGCAAGAGCCAGTTTCTGAAGAAATGCGTGATGCGGCCCGCGAATTGAGTCGCGATAACGGAAGAAAGTCTTGAATCTCAGCTTGTTAACTTCGATCTTCGATCTTTGAACTTTGTACTTTGATCTTCGTTGAGAAATCTGCCGAAAACCCTCTGGTTCAAGTAGAGAAGTCAAAGTACAAAGTTCAAAGCACAAAGTTCAAAAAGAAATCATGATAGCTATCCACTACCTGTCATAAATGCGGAATGAAGATTTGATTTATCGCATCACCCGGACGGTGTATGACCGGCTGGGAGCGGCTGCGGAAGAACAAGCGGTTGAGCAGCTCGTAACCGAAATCTACCGCCAGGTCGAACCTTTCCTGACCACGAACGGCACCTCATATTCAAGCAGACAGAATTTGCCGGCCTCCGGTAGCGTCACGTCGCAATCACGTGAAGGTTCCCCGGACCGTCTCATCATCTCTGTGTTTGGCGTGGATCATCCCGGAATCGTGGCGGGAGTGGCGCAGATACTTGCCGAAGCGGATTGCAGCATCGTTGATATCAATCAAACTGTGGTACAGGGAAAATTTGCGATGGTGATCATCAGCGACGCGACGCGCGCTCGCCAAAGCACGAATGAACTGAAAGAGCGGCTGCGGCAGGAAGGCGAGCAGCTGGGCGTGCGCATTTACGCGCAACGCGAAGACCTTTTCAACGCGATGCACCGGATTTAAAAGCGAACTTTGTACTTAGTTCTTTGTATTTAGTTTATTCGCTTACATAGCTAGTACATCCGGTCAGAGTCCTATTAGTCACCTTGGCGAACAAAGCACAAAGTACTAAGAACAAAGCTCAAAAACTGACAAGCTTCGACTTCCTAAGCTGACATGCCAGATCCAGAAATTGCTCGTCGTTGTCGTTGGTGCGGAGCGTCGATTCGCGTTCGCGGCTTGTTCTGCCCGCAGTGCGGGAAGCCCACCTCTGAGCGGGCGCCAGAGGTCCGAAGCCACGAGCCCACAGTTGAAACTGAGGAGGTTTTCCTTGCACCGGAAACTGTTTCGGTAGATTTGCCAAGCCTGCCTACATCCGATCTCGCGAACGACCACCCTTTTAGAGCTGCGGAGACGGTTCCGTTGCAGCCTCTCGTAAGTGATGTTGAAAACTTAGGGGTACGGCAACAGGAGGCCGCCACGACGCGCTTTCCGGTTTCGACGCATCGTTATCCGGCGACGGAACCGCGGGAAGACAAGGTTCGTCAGCGTTCGGGACGTGAAGCCCTCGGTGGAGACGTGAAGAAAGGGCTTGGTAAGGTGCGCGAGATTTCGACTGTGATGTTAGAGGAAGCTTCGTACGATCCGAGCGCACGCTTTGTCCTCGTAGCTGCAGTGCTGTTCGTCTTATTTTTGGTAATTCTGATCTTGAGCGAGATGATGCGGTAGAAAGTTTCGAGTTTCGAGTTTCGCGTTTCGAGTTCCGGGTTTCGGGTTTAGGAGTCGAGGGGCTCTTATTAGCCTCCTGATGCAGAGTCTCAGCCGATCCTGTACGCGAAACGCGAAACGCGAAACCCGAAACTCGAAACCCGGAACTTTTTATGGAGTACTCACAAGCCGAAATCCTACAGACTGTGGCCATGACTGAGATGGAACATCTCGATGTGCGTACAGTCACGCTTAGTCTTAGCTTGCGCGATTGTGCGGCGGAGACAATCGCGCGCACTGCCGAACGCGCGTACGAGAAGATCATGCAGGTGGGCGAGCGACTCGTTCCCATCGTCGATCAGATTGGGGATGAATTCGGAATCCGCGTCGCCAATAAACGAATCGCAGTAACACCGGTTTCAATGATCACAGAAGGCGCCTCCGGTGATCCGGTTGAATTAGCGCGCACCATTGATGCGGCGGCAAAGTCTGTCGGCGTCGATTTCATCGGCGGCTACTCCGCGTTAGTGCACAAAGGCGCTACCGATTCGGAAAACCAGTTTCTCAACTCAATTCCCGAAGCACTCGCAACCACGGAACGGCTCTGTTCCTCGGTCAATGTTGCCACCACGCGCGCGGGCATCAACATGAACGCGGTGCGACAGGTTGGCGAGTTGATAAAAGACGCTGCCGAGCGTACACGTGATACAGGTGGCATTGCCTGTGCCAAGTTTGTTTGTTTTGCGAACGCTGTTGAAGACAATCCCTTCATGGCCGGCGCTTTCCATGGCGTGGGCGAGCCGGAAGCGGTGATCAACGTCGGCGTTTCCGGACCGGGCGTGGTCAATTACGCGTTGCGAAATGCCGCCACCGATTTGCCGTTGGAAGAGCTGGCAGAAATTATCAAGAAACTTTCTTTCAAGCTTTCGCGCGCCGGTGAGCTGGTCGGACGTGAGGCGGCGCGTCGCCTGGGCTTACCTTTCGGTATCATCGATCTTTCACTCGCGCCCACACCCGTGCCGGGAGATTCGGTGGCAAACATCATTGAGGCCATGGGGTTCGAACGCGCCGGCACCCATGGCACAACGGCAGCACTTGCTTTGCTGACGGACGCGGTCAAGAAAGGCGGCGCGATGGCGAGCGGAGCCGTGGGAGGAATGAGCGGCGCTTTCATCCCGGTATCCGAAGATGCGGGAATGATTGAAGCGGCTCGGGTGGGCGCACTCTCACTTGATAAACTCGAGGCCTGGACCAGCGTCTGTTCGGTGGGAATTGATATGGTAGCAGTGCCGGGTTCAACCTCGGCGGAAACCATTGCGGCGATCATTGCTGATGAGATGGCTGTCGGCGTAATGAACAATAAGACCACCGCGGTGCGCATCATTCCAGTCC
>DASSCX010000213.1:0-4315 GCA_035697425.1 Pyrinomonadaceae bacterium
AATTTCTGAGCGCGGGACATCGTGGCTTGGCCCGTTGATCTTCGGCATCGTGGTGAACGTTACTGATTCGTACCGGCAAGCACTGCTCTCACTAGTTGCACTGTTTGTGATCGGCACGGTGATTCTTTATCTCACCGATACTGATCGAGCAATTCACGAAGCAGGTAATTTATTGCCGGAAGAGGCAGCGAAGTCACATTGAGTGGGCAGTCGTAAAGCGGTCGGAACCGCGTTAATTGGCGCCGCCACGGTCTAGTAATAGAGCGAGGGCTGCCCATTCAAGGAGCGCTGCCACTCAGTACAGTACGGGAGCGGTAGCGACCAATAACGATTGCTGATTGGCGATTGCCAATCGGCGTTTGGCGAAGGGATTCAATCGAAAATCGGCAATTGGAAATCGGCAATCGAATCGGTCGCCATCGCTCCCGTACTGGACCGCCTTGGTGAACGGGATAACTAACCCGCCAGCTTCCTTTCCTTACTCGTCGCCGATTTTTCCAGGCACTCGCGGGAGCAATACTCTGACAACTTTGAACCAAGACCGATTGCGCGATCCGCCGGTATCCAGGTACCACACGCAACACAGCGCACAAGCTTATTTTCAGTTTTAACTGATCCGCTGCGTCGGCCGGTTGAAATTGGGGAATCGAGGGCGCCGCGCAGGATTGCTAAAACTTTCTTCACGATCGCTATGTAAGGCTCCAGTCGCGAATAGATGAAGATGAACAGTAAAGCGAGAACGGCGCCGATAACGAGATATTTTAAAATGGCCTGATACTCCCAGACTGGACAACCTAGCGGTCGTTGTCAGATTTGCTGCCAGTGGGGGCGTATTCCGTGTCTACGGCGCGCCGCCGCGGCATCGGATCTGATGAGCGTCGCCGTGGTGTCGTCTCTTTATTACGCCGATCGATGCTACCGGCAGGCAAGCCTCGACCGTGAACGGCTTCTTCCAGGATTCTGGTGATCTCCTGGGAGAGGGTTCGATGTTCGGCGGCCGCGCGTCGTCGTAGAGACTCTTTCAGATGGTTGGGTACGTATGCTCCGATAAAGACTCCCTTGCGATTTGCCATGCTAGCGGCTCCTTAAGAAGATAGTTGGATCGTGAAGTTCGGATCGTGAGTATAAGAATTTAATGTAGCCATGCACGGGACGGGTCTGTAAGCCGAATTCTGTGCTCCACTCTCAGTTCTCAAATCTGAGAGATCTCAGATCTGAAAACTAAGAGCGAAGTAGCGATCATTCATCTAGTCCAGTAGTTGCCAACTGGATCGAGCGACCTACCCGGAGGTCGTAGCAGCTCTGAGCGCTCATTTCGAGCGCTCGATTCAGGACCGAGATCCCAAATCATGAGAACCGCTTTGGGCGGGCAGCCCTGGTTGACGCCTCCCTATTTGGTCTTGCACTGCGAGGAGTTTGCCTGGCCGCGCGTGTCACCACGTGCGCCGGTGCGCTCTTACATTAAGCCCCAAAGGGGGCCGCACCATTTCACCCATCACCCTCTGAGATCTCAGGTCTCAAAAGGCTGGTCTGTTTTCTGTTGCACTTGTCGTCGTCT
Source organism: Pyrinomonadaceae bacterium (assembly GCA_035697425.1). Taxonomy (GTDB): domain Bacteria; phylum Acidobacteriota; class Blastocatellia; order Pyrinomonadales; family Pyrinomonadaceae; genus PSRF01. Next base: position 1,559 of record DASSCX010000213.1, read on the forward strand.
GAGAATCCCCAGACGCCCCGCCGTTAGCGGGCTCGCTGCCCTTCAGTGTTCGGACTTTCCTCTCCCACAGCACCGTGAAGTGCCGCAGCAGCGACCGCCCGACCTGTCCGTGCATGGCACAGGCATCATAGCAAATCGTGTTGAACAGATAAACCGGAGGCCTGTGGCCCAAACTCTCAGTTAGGAGCCATATCATTTCTTCGCGTCGTAGGCCAAGGGACAACGGAGTCGCTCACCCTATGAACTTATAGCCGACGCGCAGGCCGTGAAGCAGGTTGCTGGGAAGCGTTGAGATGAGGATCCAGGTCATTAGCCCATGTGAAATAGCCAGCGCAAAAAGGTTAGGAGCGCGTTGATAGACAGTCGCCCAAACAAGGCCGCCAGCAAAGGTGGCGATCATCAAGGCCGGATTAGGTAAATGAAAAGCGCCAAAGAGAATGGCGACTATCAAGATGCTGACCATACCAGGGCCCCAGGCAATTTGGGCCCGCCGGTTAATAAAGCCCTGCAGGGCGTATTGCTGAACCAAGCCCCAAAGCATTCCCCACAGCGGCATTCCCAAAAGTGCGCCACCACCCCGCCAGCGAAAAAAATCAATGCTGCCCTTGAGGTAGCCAACGCCGATTAGAAGGAGGCTAGCCAGCACCATTGGCACGATCAGAAGTCGCGCAGCTTTCCCAAAATTGTCCAGACGAAGGCCAATTTCTCTTAACGACTCTCCGCGCAGCCGGTGGGACCAGAACATAAATCCAAAAGCGAGAATGATCGGTACAATGATCAGCACATTGCTGGCGCCCGCGACCGCAGTAACCACCCACTCAGCAATCAGACAGGAAGTCATTACTGAGATGATTTCCCAGATTGCCAGCGATCTATCAACGCCCTGTTTGGCTGCTTCGTGCAACGGTCCTAACTCCATCTTGTCTGGTCTTTATTTCTGCCCAGCACCACGATCGACCAAATCTGTTAGCTTTCCATTTTCATCCACGGTGAACCGGATCGGGTAACCTAGTAGTTGTAAGGTTCGGCGAAGACCGCCGCCACTCTTATGCACGGCATAGATACTTGCGTCATGGACACCGGTAGGAACATTCAAAACTGGAAAACTAAAACCATGCCATTCATCCGGTGACCAACCAGCCTGCTGCACATCCGGACGCGAGAGGTTGGCTACACCGCTTGCGACGAACCGATCGTCGATGAACAACTGCACCTCGACACGGTCCCAGGGAGCACGATTGTTTACCGCCCATCCGGAAATTGTGTCGGGAGTGGCTTCCCCGAAGCCGTGGAAGTATGGAGGGAAGGCTGTGAAGAAGAAACCAACAGCGAGAAAAGCAACGAAGAGAGTTTCGGCGATTGATTTTCCGATCAAAATGCGAAAAAGTTTCAATCGAGTTGTGTCCATCGAGTTGTAGCAGTTCTCTTCAGTTGGGCGCGGTCGAGTGTCGCATTATAGACGGATATGCTGAATGGAGATGCAAGAGAAAGTCACGCGACCTATTGCTTTTGAGTGTTCCGGAGCTGCTGGCGCGGTTGAGGAAGCGCATTACTCGGAAACTGGTCTGGCCAGCGTGAACTGAATCGCTCGCGAACCAGGTCTTCAACCTCATCTGCGGTGGCACACTCGAGACACTCGAACGCGATGCTTCTGGCTTCGCGGGAATCGATTGCCGCCAGCACTGTACTGACGCGCGGGATCGAGATTGGCGTCATGCTGAGATCCGTAGCACCCAAGCCGACGAGCAGCACCGCGTAAACAGGAGTAGACGCCATCTCGCCGCAGACGATCGCGGGAATACTGGCCTGCCGCGCCGCTGCGAGACTGCGCTCGATACTATGCAGGACTGCCGGATGGAGCGTGCGAAACCAATCCGCCACCTGGTCACTGCTGCGATCAACCGCGAGTGTGTATTGCACGAGGTCATTTGTGCCGAGCTCGAAAAAGTCTACGTTGCGGGCCAGCTTGTCTGCAGTCAAGACAGCCGAGGGCACCTCAATCATGGCACCAATGCCGACTCTCCCCGACGGTACGCCGGCAGCCGCCAGCTTCGCAGCCTCGCTTTCAACAATAGCGCGCGCCTGCTGCACGTCCGCTACGTCAGCCACCATTGGCAAGACAATGTCGAGATGGCCTTGAGTCGCAGCGCGCAGGATGGCTCGCACCTGGGTACGCATCACATTCTCATGACGCAAACCGAAGCGGATCGCCCTTAACCCTAGAGCTGGATTTCGTTCCGGATCTGCAGGAAGCTCCGGCGCGTCTTCTGCGCCCAGATCAAATAAGCGCACGATCGCGCCATCCTCACCTGCCAGTCGGGCGACCTCGGCGTAGGCGGCAACTTGCTCGTCCTCCGAAACGGTGACGCCACGGCGCGAAAGTAAGAACTCAGAGCGATACAAGCCAACGCCACGGGCGCCGTATTTTTTTATGCCCTCGAACTCAACCGGCACTTCCACATTAGCTCGCACCCTAATCTCGACTCCGTCGCTAGTCCTTAATGGCCCTTCTGCTCGCGAGGCGGAAACAGTTCGCCGCTGCGCGCGACTGGCAATTTCCTGCTTGTAGAACTGGAGCGTGTTTTCCGTGGGGTAAAGCACAACCTCACCCCGCACCGAGTCGACTATCACTTCGTCCCCGGTGCGAGCGTTACGAAAGAAATCGTGCAAACCGACTACCGCTGGGATCCCCAACCCCCGCGCGATGATAGCGGTATGGGAAGTCCAACCGCCGGAATCTGTCGCAATCGCCCGCGC
>DASSCX010000214.1:0-19255 GCA_035697425.1 Pyrinomonadaceae bacterium
CGACGGTGAGGCGCCCGGTCCCGCGTTGATGCAGGCACCGCATGAAGGATCGATTAATTCCGCTCCCGCTTGATTAAAGAGTTCGATGTAGCCCCGCTCACGAGCGTACTGCTTGATCTTCTGCGATCCGAATTGAATGTAGAGGTGGACCCCCGGCGCTACGCGTTTGCCCTGCGCCACAGCGTTGCGCAAGACTTCCGCGTACATATCCATGTCCGCCATCTTGCCCCCCGTGCAACTGCCACCATACGCCGCATTGATTGTCACCTCTTCCGGAAGTTCATCGATGGGGATGCCGTTACGCGGATCGCCTGGGAGCGCCACCATCGGGCGAATGGCGTCCAGATCAATTTCGAAGACCGCAGCATACTCGGCGTCCGGATCGCTGTAGGTAAAACCCTTTCGCACTTCTTCCGCATCGAGTCGGCGCATCCGTACGATATATTCGAGTGTCACTTCATCGGGTTCAATAATTCCCGTCGTACCACCGGCTTCTACCGCCATGTTGGTCAGAGTCGCGCGCTCGTCCATAGGCCAGTACTTTAAGTCCTCACCGGCAAACTCGAGCACTTTGCCGATGCCCTTACTGGTTTTCATGTAGTCGGTCGCGAGGATCACCAGCATCACGTCTTTTGCCGACACGTCGGTGCGCTTGCGACCCTTGAGAACATAACGAACCGTTTCCGGCACGCGAATGCGAATGTCTTTCGTGTACCAGGCATTCGCCATGTCGGTTGAGCCGACACCAAAGGCAAAGCAGCCCAGCACCCCCGCCATGCAGGTATGCGAGTCGGTACCAATCACTACTTGTCCGGGAAGCGCAAGATCTTCAACAACTGCGTTGTGACAGATTGCTTCCGAGCCGCCTTCAGGGTTCTCGCCGTACAGCTTGATGTTTTGACTCGTCGTAAAACTCTCCTGAGTTGTCGCCAGGCCCTCGGCCTTTTCCAGAAGACCCATCTCGCGATGTTTTGGCGACATGACGCGGCTGAGAAAAGTCAGGTGATCGCGAAAGGCAAAAACCGATTCCGGCTCGGACACGCGCGCGCCCGCGCCCAATGCCTGTTTGAACAGCGACTCCGCCATTGGCGTCACATACTCGTGCGAGAAACGCACATCCGCCACGGCGAAGAGCGCGTCGCCCGGTTTAACAGCTTCAACGCCAATTTTTCCGGCCCTGACGAATGCGTGACGAGCGATGATTTTTTCCACAATCGTCATCGGCCGCGCTTTGGTCTCGAGAGGTGGCGGCGTCACTTCGCCCGCCAGCCGAGCCTTGTTGTAGTTAAAGAGACCACCATGTTCGACAATCGACTGCGAAATCGGATCGAGCCCGCTGGTGAACTCAGCCAGGGGAATCTCTTCACTGCGGCGGATGCGATCTATCAGTCCAAAATCGGTCGACGTCAGCAAGCCAATATTCTGTGAGTTTTGTCCGTAGATCTTTTCGATACTTTGCGCGATCACCAGTTGCAGGCCCGCAGCTTTTTCCGCGTAAGGCGCTGTTTCACGGGACGAGCCGCACCCTTTTGAGAGGCCGGAAACTACCACCGCAAACCCGCCGGCCTTCACTTCATCTTTCTTTACTGCGCCCTCGCGCATGCCGACGTAGACGTATTGTCCGAGGGTTTCGTCGTAATAAAAGCAAACCCAACCCGGCGTGATTTCGTCGGTGGAGATGTTGCTCAGCAAGGGCAAATCGTTGTTTGTGAGCCGCTCAGCCAACTCTTGTTCGAGCGCGGCTGCCTCAGCGCCGGCTTCAAGTTGCCGCCGAATCAGGGATGTATCTTCAGTCAAAAACAGAATCCGGCCCGTAAAGCTAATGTGGTCAGGCCTCTTGCTAATTGATTGTGAACTCATTAAATCTCCGGCTCAGGGGTTTGCAACGTCGGTAATTGATTATAACCTCACGTCAGGAAAAACCTTTAACGGGCTGTTTGCATCTCAGGCAGGGCGGAAACGAGCGGAGGAAATAGTGCTGATGAGACTTTTGCTGAAACGGATGATGTTCGCGAGCTTTGTCGTCGCGCTTACGTTGTCGACAATCGGACTGGTTCAGGCGCAGGTTGTCGAAACTGACGATCAGGCCAAGATCGACATCTACACGCGGTTTGTAAACAACCGCGTCACTAATGAAGCTGCGGCCTACCAGGCGGCGAGGGAGTACCTTGCGAAGTATCCTAAGGACGACGACGCGTACACTCGCTACCTCAAGCCCTGGGTGGCACTCTACGATAAATGGGAGCGCAAACAGCGAGTGCCGCAACTCATTTATGACCAGAATAACTTTGTCGAAGGCTATCGCTTAGGCAAGCAGGTGTTGGCGGAAGAGCCAAATGACTTGGCCACGTTGATGTATCTCGGTTACGGCGCTTATCTGGCGAGCACCTCAGCCAAGAATGAGTCTTTCAACGCCGAAGCTCGCGGCTATGCGCAAAAAGCGATTGCCGCCATCGAAAGCGGCAAAGCGCCGGACGAATGGAAACCCTTCAAGGACAAGACTGATGCCCTTGCGCGTCTCTACTACACGCTTGGCTTCATAGATTTTCGCAGCAATCCCTCGCAAGCAATCGATTCGTTCATTAAGACAACGCAGTTGGAAAGCGACTTGAAGAAAGCGCCTTCGACTTATTATTTTATTGCCGCCGCCTATGAAACCGGCTTGTACAAGACTTTGGCGGCTGCCTATGAAGCAAACTTTGCCGGGAAGCCGGAGTCCCCGGCGAGCAAAGCAGCGCTGGAAAAATTGAACCTGGTTATTGATCGCATGATCGACGCGTACGCGCGCGCGATTGCGGCGGCGGGCAACGATCCGGCTAATGCTCAGAACAAGGCGCAATGGATGACAAGCCTGACAAACTATTACAAGTTTCGTCATGATGGGCTCGATACCGGTTTGAGTGAATTGATTGCCGGTGCGATGGCTAAACCCTTGCCGCCAAAACCGTGAATACAAGTTCCGGGTTTCGAGTTTCAAGTTTCGAGAAGCGCTGAAGGCGCGTCATAAGGTGGCGGTGCTAATATCACCGCTCGACGGAACCTCGAGAATCGCTTGACCGTAACGCCCTCGGGATCCTGAACCCGCAACTGAGACGGCCGATGGACAAGACCACCCCAGTAAGTGAAGCCTTGACGGCGCCGGAAGTGTTCGAGCGTTTGAATCGGGCCCGGTTATTCATCGATCAGAGTTACGACTTGCCGCTCGACCTGAAACAGATCTCCAGCCAGGCCTGTTTCTCGCGTTATCACTTTCTGCGTTTGTTCCGTCAGGCCTTTAATAAGACGCCGCATCAATACCTTGTGGAACGCCGAATCGAGAGGGCGAAGGAACTCTTGAGTTCCGATGACCTGCGCGTGACGGACGTCTGTTTCGAGGTGGGATTTCAGAGTCTGGGCTCGTTCAGCACCCTGTTCCATAAGTCAGTAGGTCACCCGCCAATCACCTACCGCGAAAAGAGCCGCGAAACCAAAGCCGCAAAACGACAAGTGCCCGGTTGTTTCCTGGTGATGTACGGCCTGGAATCTGCCTGAAAGGTAATTACAGACAAGCGGACAAAGAGAACATTTTCCATTTCTCATTTTCCATTTCTCATTTGTCATTGGATACCTTTCCCGACAAAGCAACCGCCAATAATAATTTCACCGCAGAAGACGCTAAGTCGCCGAGACGCAAAGCAAAGTCTAGCAGTCATGTCGAGCGGTTAGACCTTGGGACAAATCAAGACCAAGAAACTTGAAACGCGATCGACATGCCCAAACTTCCTTTGCGTCTCGGCGACCTGGCGTCTTGGCGGTGAAAATGTTTGATGGGCGGCTTGGCGGTTACATTTTCTGGCCATGAGTGGGAGCTACCCCGGAAGCTGTCAATCCTATTAGCAATTTTGGAGAAGCACTTACCAAGCGGGATCGTTTACTCTCTGAGAAATCAGTCAAGGAGCGTAAAACATGATTCGCAAGATGTCTCACGCCACAATTTTTGTTAACAATCAGGACGACGCCCTCAGCTTTTACCGCGACAAACTCGGTTTCAAGCTGCACACCGATGCCATGGTCGGCAGCGACTTCCGTTGGCTGACGATCACGGCGCCCGACCAGCCTGACTTTGAAATCATCCTCATGGAACCAAAGCCGGGCATGCTCATGGACGAAGCCACTGCCACCCAATTGCGCGCGATTATGGACAAAGGAGTGTTAGGCGCCGGCGCCTTTCACACTGATGATTGTCGCGGGACTTATGAGGAGCTGAAAAGCAAAGGCGTGCAGTTTGTTTCGGAACCCGCCGAAAGACCTTACGGGATTGAAGCGGTATTCAAAGACAATTCCGGCAACTGGTTTAGCCTGACGCAACCGACCGATCAGTGAGTCCAAAGTCCAACGTCCAACGTCCAAAGCCCAGTAGTGAGCATCAATTACCTAATGCGCCAGGGCAGCGGACGTTGGACATTGGACTTTGGACTTTGGACTTTGGACTTTCGGGAACTCGACACTTAGTACGCTTTCAATTCGCTGATCGCCTGTGCAACGTCAGTTGCCTGCGGCAGGATCGCATCTTCCACTTGGGGCGCGTAGGCGACAAACGTATCAAGCGCTGCCACGCGCTTCACTGGGGCATCCAGGTACTCGAAAAGCTCGTCACTAATTCGGGCCGCGATCTCGGCGCCATAGCCAAACGACAAACAGTCTTCATGGGCCACGATCACGCGACTCGTTTTCTTAACTGTCGCCACGATCGCGTTCCAATCATAAGGCGCGAGCGTGCGCAGATCGATAATCTCGACACTTACTCCCTGTTGCTCGGCCTGTTTCGCTGCCACCACTGAACGTTGCACGAGAGCACCGTAAGTAATGATCGAAAGATCTGTTCCTTCACGCACCGTCTTGGCTTTGCCAAAAGGAATCATGAAGTCGTCGGGTGGGTATTGCGACTTATTGTATGCCTGGCGATATAGATGTTTGTGCTCGAGGAACAACACCGGATCGTCGCAACGAATCGCGGTGCGCAACAAACCATTAGCATCGAGTGCGTTCGACGGATAGACAACGCGCAGCCCGGGAATTTGCGTGAACGTTGAAACTCCCGATTGCGAGTGGTAAACCGCGCCGCCTTTTAGATAACCGCCAATCGGAACCCGGATCACGAGGGGGGCTTTCCAATCCCCTCCCGAGCGCCAGCGCATCAACGCCAGTTCGTTGCGAATCTGATGGAAAGCCGGCCAGATATAGTCAAAAAACTGAATCTCAACCACGGGCTTCAGACCGCGTGTGGCCAGCCCGATTGCCCGGCCGACAATATTTGCCTCGGCGAGCGGCGAGTTGTAAACGCGATCGCTGCCGAACTTTCGTTGTAGATTCGCCGTGACCTTAAAAACGCCGCCCTTGCCTTTAACTTTTTCCAGATAAACATCGCGCGAAACGTCGGCCACGTCTTCGCCAAAAACAAGCATGCGCGGGTCGCGTGCCATCTCAGTGTGCAGGCAGCGATTGATCAGATCAACCATCGTACCCGGATTGCCGGTAAGTTCGGCGCCGGCTTCGTTGTCGAATTCTTTCCCGGTGGGATCAACGTCGGGTGAATAAACGTAGACGGTGGCTGATTGCGGATCGGGTTGCGGGCTGGTCAAAGCCTCGTCGGCAGCAGCGGTGACCTCCCTATCGATGTCGTCCTTTACTTGCTGCAAACCCTCCTGATCGATAACGCCTTCTTGAATGAGGTGAGAACCGAAACGCTTGATTGGATCGCGTTCGGAATCAGAAACCCGTTCTTCATCGGGGCGATAAAGTTTTTCGTCGTCTGAAAGCGAATGGGAATAGGGACGGATTACCCTTGCATGAACCAAAGCCGCACCATTGCCCGCTCGAATAAAATCGACTGCCCTCTGCATCACTTCCAGGGAAGCGAGAACATCCGTACCGTCAACTCGCTGCACCAGAAGATTCGGAAAGTTTTCAACCAGCTTTGAAGCATCGCCGCCGCAGGTCTGCACTTCAACCGGGACGCTGATGGCGTAACCATTGTCTTCCAGGAGGATCAGCACGGGCAGTTTCAGATTACAAATCGTATTCAGTGCTTCCCACGCTTCCCCTTCACTAGTGGTGCCGTCGCCGAGCGAAACATAAACCACTTCGTCAGCGTGAAAGCCCGTAACTTTTTGTTTCAGTTCCTTGATCAACCGTGCGCGATAACCGGCTTCCGCACAGCCCGCAGCTTGAAGCATCTGCGTGCCGGTGGGAGACGATTGCGAAACGATGTTGAGTTTTTTGTGGCCCCAGTGGGACGGCATTTGCCGGCCATGAGAGTTTGGATCCGCTTCGGCACCGACTGCGGAAAGCAATTGCTCCAAAGGCGTCATTCCCAGTTGCAGGCAGAGCGCGCGGTCGCGGTAGTAGGGATAAAACCAATCGTAACCCGGCTTCAATACCATCCCTGCGGCTACGAGGACGGCTTCATGCCCGGCGCCACTGATTTGAAAGAAGATCTTGTTTTGGCCTTTAAGTTGGATCTCCTTGTCGTCGAGCTTTCGGGATAAATACATCGTGCGATAGATGGCCAGCAGTTTTTCGCGGTCTGGTTGCGCACTCTCACGCGCTTTCGCAGTCTTCGCCGCACGCGGCTTCCCCGCTGCTGGTGCCGCCGCCGGAATTGTGGCTGGAGCTGTTGCTGCTTGCGCAACGGAAAGTTGTACTCCCGGACGCGTCTGCTCTGCTGCGGGTTTTGCTTCAGGCGCGTCCACGCGATCAGACTCAGCTTCACTCTTGCGCACGAGTTTTAGGACTTTGGTGTCGCTCATAATGTTTACTCGGAAGAGTTGTCGGGAAACTCACTAGCCAGGATGGCGCGATATTCTTCAGCCATTGAAGGATGACCATGCGCGGTTGCCGCGGCAATGCCGCGCTCATAAACCTGTCGCGCCTGATCGCGCTGGCCTAGTCGCTCGTAGGCTGACGCTAACATGCCGTAAGCGTTACCTTCATCATCCGCACTGGAAAGATATCGATCAAGAATTCCGATCAACTGACTATCGTCACCGGCTTTCTCATATTCTTTTGCCAGGCCGAAGAGCACGGTGCTGTTGCCGGGATCTGTTTCGAGAATCTGTTTGAATATGTCGATACGGGACATAGCGATCATGGCGTGACTTGACGCCTTGGTTTTTGAGCTTTGTGCTTTGTACTTAGTTCTTCGTTCTCGGCAATGCCGCTTGGGAGCTTCTACGAACGGAGTGCGTCAAAGTTACACGAGGAACAAAGTACTAAGTACAAAGGACAAAGTTCAAAGAACAGGTCCCAGTTGCCAACCTGCTCACTTCCCAATCATCAGCTTCGCAATCGTCTGCAACTGCATATTGGAAGTACCTTCGTAAATGGCGCCGATCTTTGAATCGCGCCAGTACTTCTCCACCGGATAGTCCTTTACAAAACCATAGCCACCGTAAAGCTCGATCGCCACCGAGCTGATTCGCTCTGCGGCGCGCGAGGCATACAGCTTGGCAATTGCTGCTTCTTTGACGAAGTTGATGCCTGCGTCTTTCATCCGCGCCGCGTTGTAGACGAGCAGACGCGCGGCTTCGAGCTCGGTTGCCATTTCCGCTAACTGAAACTGCACACCCTGAAACTGATTGATCGACTTGCCAAACTGCTGACGCTCCCCCGTGTAAGCGAGGGCAGCGTCCATCGCACCGCGCGCGATACCGATCATCTGTGCGCCAATGCCGATGCGGCCTTCATTTAAAGTCTCGATGGAAGTCTTGTAACCTTTTCCTACCTCGCCCAGCACATTCTCTTTCGGCACTGCGCAATCTTCCAGAATCAACTCCGTGGTCGAAGAGGCGCGAATGCCCAGTTTGTTTTCTTTTTTGCCAACTGAAAATCCGGGAAAACTCTTTTCCACGATGTAAGCGGTAATGCCACGGTAACCAGCCTCCGGATTCGCATTGGCGAACAGAATAAAGATCTCCGCCTCGTTGCCATTCGTGATCCAGAGCTTCCGGCCGTTGATCACATAGTGGTCCCCTTTATCGACAGCTCGTGTCTGCATCGCGAAGGCGTCTGAGCCGGAGCTGGCTTCGCTCAACGCGTAAGCTCCCACCGCGCCCGTTGCGAGCCGGTTCAAGTATTTTCTCTTCTGTTCCTGGTTGCCCCAGTGAATGAGTGCGTTATTGACAAGCGTGTTTTGCACGTCGACAAACACTCCGACCGACGCATCCACGCGCGAAAGTTCCTCCACCGCAAGAATGGCAGTGAAAAATGAGGCACCGGCGCCGCCAAATTCTTCGGGCGTCTCGATTCCCATTAAGCCGAGATCAAAGCACTGCCTGACCAGCGCCGGATCGAGCTTCGCCGCTTCGTCCATCGCTTCTACGCGCGGACGTAATTCGCCTTCGGCAAACTCCCGAACACTGGAGCGAAACATTTGCTCATCTTCGGAGAGCGTCGTCAACGGTGATCCGAAACTTGATCCAATCGCAGTTTGGCTTTGACTCATCTCTACAACCTTTAACCCGGCAATAGAATTGTTCTGGAAACGACTAGCATCATAATCAAACGCCACGGATAATGTCCAAAGCGGAAAACTCCACCTTAACAACTGAAAGGAGCAAGCTTGCTCCGTCCCACTCGCGGATGCATGATACACACGCAATCTGCGCCTTAAACTGTTGCGAGCTGTCCCGTTTTCCCTAAGACTAACTATGCCGGAAACGACGAAGAGCGGAAGTAAAACAAAGAAGTTTGCTCCACTGGGGATTATCTTCGCCGCTTTGGGATTGCTGCTTTTTGCCTACACAGTGCGGAAGGCAGGCGTCTCGCAAATCGTGGACGGCATCCAGCGACTCGGGATCGCCTTTCTGTTACTGATCGCAATCTCCTCGATTAGGCTAATGGTGCGCTCGCTCGCATGGGTTAAGTGTTTGGAAGCGCCTCACCGTTTGCCCTTTCGCGACGCGCTGGCGGCCCGCGTGATGGGCGACGCGTTGGGTAACATTATTCCCCTCGCGAGCATGGCTGTTAGCGAACCTTCAAAGGCGGCTTTCGTGAGGCATCGTGTACCCCTTATGGCCGGTCTCTCAGCGCTCGCGATTGAAAACATCTTCTATAGCCTGTCCGTCATCTTGTTCATTTTTTCCGGGACCACCGCCTTGCTGCTCACGTTTCCCTTGCCGAAGGCGCTGCGGTACGCGGCGATGGGCACACTCGCAGGTGTCGCAATAGTCGCAGTGATTGGTTACCTGGTGATTCACAAGCGCTGGCGGTTCCTCAGCGGGGTCTTTGTTTTTATCAGCAACCGCACGACCGGACGGAGTTGGCTTGAGCGAGCCACTGCGCGCACCAAGACTCTCGAGGAACGAATCTATGGTTTCTACGATCGCAATCGCCGCCACTTCCTGACGATTTTTGGGTTAGAGATTTGTTTTCATCTTGCCGGGATTCTCGAGATCTACACCACTCTGTCTTTCATTAGTGAAACTGTGGCGCCCACTTTGTTCACGGCATTTATTCTGGAGTCCGTAAATCGCGTGATCAATGTGGTGTTTAAATTTGTGCCGTTACGCACGGGAGTGGATGAAGCGGGGACTGGTATGCTGGCAAAGGTCCTGGGCTTCACAACAACCATCGGCGTGACGCTCGCAATTGTGCGCAAAGCCCGCGACATTTTCTGGACGACTGTAGGTGTGACGTTAATGGTGCGGCGCGGACTTTCGTTGCGAGCGGCGGCGGATGCGGGTGAGGAAGTTGCCACGTAAAAGAGAGCTTTGAACTTTGTTCTTTGTACTTTGTTCTCGTGATGTTACTTGAGAATTGTGACCAAAGATTCCCTTGAGTTGGAGAAGCGAACAAAGTTCCAAGAACAAAGTACAAAGCTCAAAGGGCTTTATTCATGAGCCAATGCCGCCACCGGATCGAGGTTCGACGCCCGCAACGCCGGGTAAAGTGCTCCCAATCCACCACCGAGAATACCGATAGCGGCCGCAGTCAAACCCCATTTCCAACTGAACTCAAAAAATAAACCATAGACCCGATGAATCAGGTACCCGATTAGGAACGAACCCACGAATCCGGCAACCAAGCCAATCACAGAGATCAACAAAGCTTCCTTTTCGATCAGTCCAATAATATAAGGACGCGACGCGCCTAACGCCTTCAGAATTCCAATCTCACGAGTTCGTTCCGTGATTGTCGTATACATCGCCAGCATCACCACTACCGCACTAACGATTGCGGCAAGGCCGACCAGTACTCGCAGAAACACCGGCAAGTAAGGAATGCTACGCTCCACGCTCATGAACACGTCTTCAGTAAACTGCACCTTGTTTCCCGGAAGTTTTTCGGCAATCCGCTGTGCCACCACTCCCTTGTCAGTTCCACTGCGTACCTTCACCATGATGTAGGTGCATTTGTCCTTCGCCTCGAAAGCTTCCTGCATCGCAGCCAGAGACATTTTCACGCGAGCACCTGACTCCGGCGAATAGATTCCCACGATGCGATACGGTTTATTTCCAATCAGATTCAGAGTTTGTCCCACCGTCAGCTTATTATTGCGAGCCTTGGTTTCGTCAATAACAACTTCGTCGTTCGCTTGCTGTCCGCGACCGCTGACAAGATGAATACCATTCATCGCAGCAAAAGGTTCCCAATCGACTCCCTCTATACGTTCAAGTCCGAAACTACGGTTGGCCTGTAATACCTGGACCATCACAGGCAAAGCGTCCGCTACGCCGTCAACTTGTTTCAAAAGATCGACATATTTTGTGCTGAGGTTGGAGCTGGATGAGGTCAGCTGCATCGAGCCGGGACGCGTGAAGATTATCTCGGCCCGCAAATTAGAAGCGCGACGTTGCATATCGTTTGACATGCCGCGAGTAAGGCCCGTGAAGAGCATTATAAGCGTTACCCCCAAAGCGACTCCGGCAACGCTGACGAGTGTACGAACGGGCCGCTGTCTGATATTGGATCTGATTAGGTTGTCCATGATACCGGTCTACGATATGACATTTTGTTACAGCATCAAAGTTGGTTTAGTTTTCGGTCCGCATCACGCCGAAGGCGTGAAAGTTAATAGTCGGGGGTGAAACCGCCGGTACTGAGCCGTTAATAATGCCCGACGCTGAAAGGGTCAAAGGATCTTCGATTCAAGGTCGAAACAAATTCGCCGCCTGATTCCGTGGGCGCTGCCAACGGCTATTGACTTAGTCCCTTTGGGGACATCCGAAATCCGAACCCGGATTTACTCACGACTTCGCGCAATCCGTCACAGTTCGTTATAATCCGGCCATCAACCCGGGCGATTAAAGAGGCTAGAAATTTGACAGGTCATTTAAAAGGCAACTCTGCGACACTAACCGACGTCGCCTCCGAGAATAGTTCCTGGGACGCAAACAAAGTCAGCAAACAAGACCGCATCCTTGCTCTCGAATGGAGCGTGATTGGCACGCTCGCAATCTTCATCATCCTCGGCTTCGGCCTGCGCGTCTCGAAGCTTCCCGCGCTCGGCTTCGCTGAAGACGAAATCAACAAACTTGAGGCAGTGCGCTCTTATCAGCGCGGCGACATTTCCGCGAATGCGGAACACCCGATGCTGATGAAGGTGCTGATGTTCATTTCCCTGACGCGCGCGTGGCAGAGCGGCGGCCCAGACAGTTTGAGGGAAGAGTTCGCCCTGCGCCTTCCTAACGCGATCGTGGGTGCGCTAACCGTGATCCCGTTATTTTTGTTAACTGCTGCTTTCTTCGATCGCTGGACGGGTTTACTGGCAGCGGGCTTTTGGGCTGTCGGGGTCAACGCGATTGCCATGAATCGCATCGGCAAAGAAGACACCCTCCTCGTGTTTTTTACCCTCTTCGCTTTCTATTACTTTCTGCGCGCGAAACTAACTCCGCCGGCCGAACAAAAGAAAAAACGCAATAGCTATATTTTTAGTGCAGCCTCTTTTGGTCTGATGCTGGCCTCAAAATATTTTCCGCACTACCTTGGCCTCAACATGCTCTTCCATCACCTCTTTCACGTTCGGCCCAAGCAGCCAGGCGAGCCCAGCGGCAGCACGCCCAAACTTTTTTACATATTAATCATTGTGGTTTTTCTTGTTGCGAACCCCGCAGTTCTGCTGCCGCAAGTTTGGGATTATCTAAACGCCTATATGGGCGGTCAGTTGCTGGTGCACACGGGCTATCTTTTTGGCGGTCAACTCTACAAGAACAACATGTCCAGTACTCCCTTTTGGGGTACGCCGCTCTATTTTTATTTGTTATTCATGGCGATCAAGATTCCCCTGGTAGTACTCGCGGCGTTCGTCGCCGGACTTTTGGTTGCGATCAAAAATCGCCGCGACTCAGGACACGCGTTTCTCCTATTCATGTTTCTCTTTTGGATAGTTCCCTTTTCATTGATCGGCGGCAAGTGGCTGCGCTACACCCTCTCGTTGATGCCCTTCGTCTACATGATTGCGGCTGTGGGCGTGATGGCGCTGATTAGCCTCGTGTCGGCACGAGTTTCAAGCCTCCGCTATGGCGGGGCTTTGGTTTCTGCCATTGCCGTGCTGATCTTCATGGTTGTGCCGGCGGCGATTGCTTATGCCAACAACCCGCACTACGCGCTTTACACAAATGCCCTCGCCGCCGACAAGGCCGGCTACTATTTCCCGCATGATGAGTTTTACGACGATGGCTTGCGCGAGGCGATCAAGTATGTCTGCGACAATGCTCCTCAAAATGCGATCATCGCCCATGAGACTCCTGTTGTCGCTCGCTATTATTTGGAGAGGTACGGCCGCATTGACCTAAAGTCGCAAGCAATGTCGGCGAGGGATTTTGATCCGGCAAAGATCGATGGCCCGGCTTATTTTATTCTTCAGCGCGGGCGAACTTATTTTGAGAATCGCGAAAAGCTGGCCTACATTCGTGCCAATTTCAAGAAGGCTCACGAGACCCAGGTACGTGGGCTGACAGCTTGTGAGATATTTGCTGGTCCGCAGTAACCCAAATAGATCTCACACACTTGAAATCTGAGATCTCAAATCTAAAATCTAAGAGGTCTGACATCCGACATCTGAGATCTGACATCTGACCTCCTACATGGTGCCATCATGAAAAGTTCCCGACCGCTAACAACTCTCTTAACACTAGCGCTCTTCGTCTTTAGCGTTTCTGCGCCACAGTTTACTGTTTTCGCGCAAGAAGCACCCCAACGCGTTCAGATCACGATCCTGGGTACCACCGATCTTCACGGAAACATCTATCCGATCGATTACTACACTGACAAAGCCGATAATCGCGGTTTGGCAAAAATTGCCACGCTGATTAAAAGAGTTCGCAAGGAAAATCCTGCCGCGTTACTAATTGACTCCGGCGACACTATTCAAGGTGCGCCTTCGCAGTACTACCACAACAAGAAAAACAACACGCCGCGCGATCCAATGATGCTGGTGATGAGCTCGCTGCATTACGACTCGATGACAGTCGGCAATCATGAATACAACTTCGGCTTGAAAGTATTAGAAAAAGCCCGCAGCGAAGCAGAATTCCCCTGGCTTTCGGCAAACACATACAAAAAGGGAACCGAAACGACGCACTACAAACCTTACGTAGTTAAAGAAGTTTCGGGAGTGCGGGTCGGCATTCTCGGACTGACCACTCCGGGAATTCCTAACTGGGAAAACGTTCCCAATTACGTCGGCCTGGAATTCCGGGAGCCGGTGGCCGAAGCAAAGAAGTGGGTTGCCGAGCTGCGCAACAAAGAGCATGTGGATATCGTGGTTGTCGCCATGCACATGGGTTTCGAAGAAGATCTACGAACGGGCGAAATCAATCCCGGTCAGGTACCTAACGAGAATCGTGCAATCGCAATCGCGCGAGACGTGCCTGGTGTTGACGCGATCTTTATGGGTCACACCCACAGGGATACGCCGGCGATTCTGCTCAATGGCGTCTTGATAACTCAGGCGAATCATTGGGGCCGCCATTTGGCCCGCGCCGATTTCTATATGCAAAAGGACGGCGCGCACTGGCGGGTTTATGCAAAGGCAGCGCGCACGATTCCGTCTGATGAGAAGGTCGAACCCGATGCGGAAGTGCTGAAACTCGCGGAACCGTATGACGCGGAAACGCAAAAGTGGTTGTCGCGGGTAATTGGCGATTCCGCGGAAGAGCTTAGCGCTAAGGAAGCACGCTTTCGGGACACGGCGATTCTAGACTTGGTGCAGCGAGTGCAATTGGATGCTGGCAAAGCCGACGTCTCGATGGTAGCGCCGTTTAATCTCGACGCGCGTATCGCCCGAGGCCCGGTGACGGTGCGTAATATTTCCGGCCTCTATGTCTACGAAAATACCCTTGTTGTTTTGGAGGTCACCGGCCAGCAGTTGAAGGACGCCCTGGAGCACTCAGCAAAGTTCTTCCGTGCTTATCAGGCGGGAAAGGCCCCCGCTGATTTGGTCAACGAGAAGATTCCGGCTTACAACTTCGATATTGCCGAAGGCGTGGAATATGAACTGGACATCCGTCGTCCTATCGGCGAGCGCATCCAGAATCTACGCTTTCAGGGCAAGCCGCTAGCGCCCACTCAAAAGCTGCGGCTGGCCACCAACAACTACCGGGTAAATGGGGGTGGTGGTTACAGCATGTATAAAAACGCGCCTGTGTTATATCGCTCGAGCGAGGAAATCCGCGAGTTGATCATTGACTGGGTCGAACGGAACAAGAAGATCCCGACCACCCCAACCAATAACTGGAAACTGCTTCCCTAGCTTCCAGGAAAACCAAAACCAAGCTTCCTGAAAGGGCAACCTTTACCTTCCAGAAAACTAACTCTCTCAGCTTCGGAATTCTGTTGACTGGACCACGTAAACTACGGTAGAACCACCACAGCATGCTAACGGAGGTGAAACCAAACCTGGCCCGCCCTTTCCAGTCACCAGCAAGTGAACCTCAACCTTACTTCTGATCTTCTCAACTCACTATCCAGCAATAGACCAAGCTTTTTAGTTGTGCAGTTCTTTGTTCGGTCAGCTGTTGCAACTAGTCCGCGAACGTAACGCCCCAGTTCGCACACCTCACAATCAAATTTCGTTCAGAAATCCCGACACCTTGGGTGTGGTTTCTAGCACCAGCGTCTTCTGAAGGAGTCTCTCAATGTCACGCTTTCCAAAAAGCAAGTTTGCTTTTGCCCTAACCTCAATCTCCAAGAAAGGTCTGCTAACCGCGCTCAGCGCCACGACCACACTGGGAATGCTTGTTTTTCTGGTGGCAGCGATGTATGCCGGAGGAAACCCTGTGGCAGCACAGCGACTACAAAACGACTCTGTCGCAAGTCTAGCGAAGAACTACGGCGAATCAGCGCAGCAATCGATTACGTCAGCGACCCAACTTTCAAGTTCACCACGGTCCATCCCTAAAAGTGATAAGAGCGAAAACGTCTTGTTCAATCATCGACGGGCGATCTATTCCGGTTTGTTGAACCTGGTGGTGCCGACCGTTACGGCCAGTAAGACTGATGCTCTGTTTACCGACGTGGACGGCGATACGATGGCCGATCCTGGCGACACCTTGGAATATACGGTTGGCATTAGCGCCAGTGGTGAAGACGCCACGGGCGTTACTTTCTCTGACACGGTTGATCCAAACACGACGTTTGTGCCGGGAAGCCTAACAGCTTCGCCCGTTGCTCTGGACGACAGTTACTCAGCGACTGGTAACGTGAGGATTTCGATCAGCGCGCCGGGAGTTTTGGGGAATGACTTTGCGGGCTTGCCGAGTGCGTCCATTACCGGGCCACCGATCGTCAGCGTCAATGGCGGCAACGTGACGCTCAACCCTGACGGAAGCTTTATCTATAATCCGCCCGCCGGATTTGAAGGTGTAGATACCTTCAGCTATACGTTGACCAATTCAGCCGGTAGCAACACCGGGACGGTTTCAATCACCGTCAGCGGGATGATCTGGTTTGTGAACAACAATGCGTCTTGCCCCTGTGATGGCCGGTTAACAAGTCCATTCAATACGCTTGCTTCATTCCAAGCGGTAAATAATGGCGCGGGCAACAACCCGGCTTCCAACGATAATATTTTCCTTTACGAAAGCAACACGGACTACGTAGCACCGGTGACGTTGTTAGGCGGTCAACGGTTTATTGGTCAGGATGCGACGGCGAGTCTCTCGAGCATAACTGGTCTGACACCACCCGCGGGCAGCGATCCATTGCCAGCAACGAACAGTGGCAATGGGGTCGTTGTCAACATTACGAGCGCTACAACTGCGATCACACTGGCCTCTGACAATTTGCTACGGGGATTCAGCGGCGGAAACGCGACTGCCGACATCACAGGCGCTATGTTTGGCAGCCTGATCGTTTCCGATGTGACACTGAACGGAACAGGACAAGCATTAGATCTTAACGTCGGCACTCTGGCAGCAGCCTTTGACAGCATCTCCTCAACCGACAGCGCAACCACCGGCATTAGTTTGGCGAACGCCGGCGGTTCCCTTACTTCGCCAACAACCACCCTTACGAATTCCACCGGCGTTGGACTTAGCGTAGACGGTTCAAGTGCCGCATTAAATTTTGGCAACACCAACTCAACAGGATCTGGTAGCACTGGCGTTAGTCTGACGTCTAACACCGGGTCACTCACTTTCGGCTCGCTGAATATTTCACCGGATGGCAATCAGCGCGGCTTACTCGCTACCAACAACACGATGATTATCACTTCGACTAGTGGTGCCGTGTCTACAAGTGGCGCGACAGCTGTTGAAATTACGCACGCGGTCGGCACGACGCCGCTGGTTATGTCGCTCACGAGCGTGGCCGCCACAGGCGGTCCAAATGGAATTTTCCTCTCTAACACTTCGGGTAGTTTCACCGTCGCGGGCGGCGGTGGCAGTTGCACGTTCACCTCGCCAACGTGTAGTGGTGGACGTATCACCACCACGACAGGGGCTGATAACTCGACAAGCGGTATCGGTGTTTACCTAAACAATGTAACCAACGTTTCGCTCATTGGGATGAGGATTGATAACCACCCGAACTTTGGTATCCGCGGTCACATCGTCAACGGGTTTACGCTGCAAACTTCTGTAATCGATGGCAACAACGGAACCAGTGCGACTGCTGACGCAGACATCGTGAATGGTGAAGACAGCGTCCGCATTATCAATCTTATCGGCAGTGCCTTGATTGATGATTCATT
Source organism: Pyrinomonadaceae bacterium (assembly GCA_035697425.1). Taxonomy (GTDB): domain Bacteria; phylum Acidobacteriota; class Blastocatellia; order Pyrinomonadales; family Pyrinomonadaceae; genus PSRF01. The sequence goes on from DASSCX010000214.1 coordinate 17,171, forward strand.
TATCGGCGGCGGTTATGAACAGAATCTGCGCGTCGTCAACGACAGCGGCACTCTCAATCGTCTGACTGTTAGTGACAGCAGCATCGGTGATCTGGATGGAGCCGGCGCAGGTCGTGGTGTAGATGCCACAAATGGTGACGACAACGTCAACTTTGAGGCGCGCAACGCCAGCACGGTGATGAACGTCACCATGACAAACAACATCCTGAATAATGCTCGCGGAGATGTGCTGCAAACAAACTCCGGCTTAGGTGCCAGCATGGATGTAGTCTTCCGCGGCAATACGGTCAGCAACAATCACCCGAACATTTCTGTTGGCGCTGGTGGCGCAGCGATTACAGGTCTCGGCGCCGTAACCTACGATGTCTCCTGTAACAGCTTCCGCGACTCGCATGACATTGGTCTTAATCTTTCTAAAGGTCGGCCAAGCGACGGTAACGCGGGCGGAAACTGGTCAGGCACTATTTTCAACAACAAGGTGGGCGTGACGGGTGTTGGGAGTTCAGCTGGGTTTACGGGAATAAACGTGTCCGCTCGGGGAAACGGTACGCATACAGTACTAATGAAAAACAACACAGTGCGCAACTATGATGGTGGCGGCATTGTCTTAGAAGTGGTCGATGCCAACACGTCGGCCCCAGTGCAGCTTACGCTGAACGCTTCCTTAATCGGCAATCTGGTTGCTGAGCCAAACGCTGATAGCGCGTTTACTGGACTCTTCGCTGTTCAAGGCACAGTTCCAGGCGCCGATGTAAACACCACCCTCAATCTAAAGCTGGGCGGCGCGGGCGCCGAACAGAATAATTTTACCGCGGGCGACCCAGCTGATTTCAACGACGTGTTCGTATTCCAGGGGGCGGCTCCAGAAGGAGACTTCAATCTGACGCAAGGCAACTCCGCATCGCTTGATCCGACTACTGTCATCATCAATAACAACGTATCGCCTTTGGCTGTGTTTGCTGACGGCGGTCAAACGGTTGTACTGGCTGCTCCACCTCAGCCGGCCGCGATTAGCGAAGCATGTACGCCGCCGCTGGGATCCATGACCCTCGAGGCAAGTCCGGAAGCAGTTGGCGACAAAGGCTCAGAATCGACTACCTCAAATGTCGGTGAAGTGAGCCAGACGTTGCGAGCCACACACGGTGAACAGAGTAACGGAGCGACTGCTTTGAAACTGTCCGCGACGGAGTTGGAGTTAATGACGCGTGAAGCGATTGCGCGTTGGGCGGACTTCGGACTTTCTGCAGGTGATCTAGCTCGCATGCAAGCCATCTCGACGCAGATAACTGACCTACCTGATGGGGAGCTGGCGAGAACTAACAAGGGTGTCATTGAAATCGATGACACGGCCGCTGGCTTTGGTTGGTATTTCGACCCGACGCCTGGAGATGACTCAGAGTTTGCCGTTCTAGTTCCCAACAAGGAGAGTCAGGCAACTGAGCTCAACGCAGCACAAGGCCACATGGATCTCATTACCGTGCTGATGCGTCAGCTTCGTGTCGCCCTCGAGCGCAAGAAATTGAATCTCAGTGGGAACCAGGGTTGGTTGATGCAGAACACGCTTGGGGTGGGCACGCGGCGCGCTCCGGCGCTCAGGGTGGCTGCGCCTGGTGACACTGCGCCAAACGCAGGCCAACAAGCTGTTGTCAGACAGACGAAGGAACAAACGCAATTCGCGCTTGACGGCTCTGCTACTCAGCGCGGATTCAAGCAACAAGCGAAATTTACACCACGTGCGGCATCCCCAGGCACACTGGCTGATGTGATGTTGAATATCGGCACGTTGCCGGCGGGGGAGAGTCTCACGATCACCTTCCGGGTTACGGTAGCTAATCCGTACAACGCTCTGTCGCCTCAGGTTTCGAACCAGGGCACAGTGTCCGGTGGCAACTTTGAATCCGTGCTTACCGACGATCCCGATGTTGGCGGCGCAGCGGATCCGACCGTCACGCCGATTCAAGTAGCCGCAGCCACTCCGAGTGTGTCAGTTGCAGTCTCACCCGCATCCACTGCCGAGGGCGGAGCAAACCTCATGTACACGTTCACGCGTACGGGTTCAACAGCTTCAGCGCTCAACGTGGATTT
>DASSCX010000215.1:0-17077 GCA_035697425.1 Pyrinomonadaceae bacterium
CGAACCGGGGGCATAGCCCAAATGTAAAGGGCACCTGTACGGCGGGGCATAGCCACCGCCTCACACCCGGCGGCGAAGCCGAAGCCGTAACCACGGATCATTTTACGGCCTGCCGTACAGCTGCTGCCGCCGTCGTGGCAAGGCTCCGATTGCCGCTTAAGGCATTGGTTCGAAGCGCGTGATCAATTCCTGGAAACGTTTGTCAGAGCGGAGATTGTCGAAAATTGGGTCTACGCGAATCAGCACCAGACCTGGATGCCGATCTGCAAAGGCTTTGTTTAAATATTCGATGGCCCGATCTTTATCACCGAGTCCGGTGTAGACAATCGCAAAATAGAGGCCTGATACATAACGGCGCTGCGCAAGCGCTCGCAGGCGATTGAGGATGGCCTCCGCCTCAGTCCGTCGCCCTGCCAACCCATAAGCGTATCCCAGCGAAGCAGCAACCTCCGGGTCATTCTCTACCGCGCCTTCCTTCAGCGGACCCTGTCCTGGTGAATAAAGAGAGTTACGCAGTTCGCTGATAGCCTGATCGTGCATTCCTTTTTTTGCATAAGCGAGTCCCAGATAGTGGTGAGCGACCCAAAATGTTGGATCAATCTCAAGGGTCTTTTGATACTGGCCGATTGCATCGTCGTAACGATGTTCAAAATAGGAATACAGCCCAGCATTCGAACTGATGATAGGCGAGAGCGGATCGAGCTGCTGTGCTTGTTCGATCTCCTCTTTGGCGCGATCGAATTTTCCCATCTGTACGAGATATGAGGCGTACCATTGGTGGGCAGTGGGGTATTTGGGATTAAGTTCCAGACCGCGCTTTAAGTCGGCCTCGGCGCCTAACCAATCCCAATCGTATGCAAGTTTGATAAACCCGCGCGAGGTGTAGCCTTCCGCGAGCGTTGGATCGATGTCTACCGCCTTTTGCGCTGCTGCTTTTGCTTGCGGCATCTCGGCGCTTGGCGCAACTACGCCGATGTCGCACAACAACGCATAGGAATCGGCGAGGCCAGAGTAGGCGAGCGCATAGTTTGGATCTTTCTGTTCCGCCTCTTGAAAGTACTTGATCCCGTTGCGCAGACCGGCCTCACCGCGCTTGTTCCAGAAGTAGCGACCTTTTAGATAGAGTTCATAGGCTTCAGCATCTGTTGTGTAACGCTTGGCCAACTTTTCTTCGTCTGCCCCAGTTAGACGAAGTTGCAGCTTTAAAGAGATCGCCCGCGAAATTTCATCCTGCACCGAGAAGATGTCGGAAGGACTATTGTTGTATTCAGCGCCCCAGAGCTGAGAGCCGTCGGCAACATCGATTAGTTCCGTCTTAATGATCAGGCGGTTGTTAAGTTTGACGAGCCGGCCCATCAGCACCGCACCAACTTTTAGATTTTTCCCCACTTCCTGCGGATCCGGATTCTTTCCTTTAAAGCGGAAGACTGCATTTCGCGACATCACCTTGAGTCCCGGAAGGCGCGAAAGGCTGTTGATAATGCTTTCAGTGATTCCATCCGAGAGATACTCGGCATTCGGATCGCCGCTGTCGTTAACGAAGGGAAGGATGGCCACAGAGTTAATTTTTGGCCGCGAATACTTGAAATACGCAAAACCGCCCACGCCGGCGAGGAGCGCGACAAGAACCAGCAGCAATGGTGTTTTGTATCTCCGAAAGAATCTGCGCCCTGTTCTGGCGTCAACGGTTGTCTTCGCGATGATGCGGGTTGTATCTGCTGAGGTAACGCGATCAAAAGTCGGCCGTCCCGCACTTGTCTTCGTGAATTGTTCGTGAGTTGTCCCCGCAGGCTCTTTGAGATCGGCTAGTTCAGTGCGCAACTGCTCGAGATCGAGTTTCAAGTCAGTGATTGTTTGATAGCGCTTGCTGCGATCTTTTGCGAGCGCTTTGGAGACAATTCGGTCCAATTGCCGCGGCACCTCGCCCGACTGCGATAGCGGGGCGGGCTCTTGGTCAATGATCGAGACGCGGACGTGACTGTCAGTCGGGCCAGTGAAGGGAGCGCGGCCAGCAACCATTTCATAAAGCACCACACCCAGGGAAAAGATGTCGCTGCGCATGTCAATGGCGCTGCCCTTGGCCTGTTCCGGAGACATGTAGCCAGTTGTGCCGAGGATGGTGCCGGGGTTGGTATTTGTTATCGTCACCGCTTCGGCATCAGCAAGCCGGGACTCGTTCTCTGTTAGCTTGGCTAGGCCAAAGTCTAAAACTTTCACGAACCGATCGCGCACAAAACGATCATGACGCAACATGATGTTTTCCGGTTTGATGTCGCGATGCACGACTCCGGCAGCGTGCGCTGCTTCCAGGGCCATGGCCACTTGAATGGCAATCCCCAACACCTCATCGATTTTGATCGACTGTCGCCAAAGGCACTGGCGCAGGGTTTCACCCTCGATAAACTCTGTGGCGATGTAGTGGGTGTGTTCGGTCTCGCCGATTTCGAAGATAGTAAGAATGTTGGGATGGTTAAGTGCGAGGATGGCACGAGCCTCTTGCTTGAAGCGCCGTACGCGACCTTCTTCGCTCGTCAGTTGCGGCGGTAAAACCTTGAGGGCTACTTTGCGGTTATGTTGTTTCGTATCCTCCGCCAGGAATACTTCGCCCATGCCACCCTTGCCCAGTCGTTTAATAATTCGATAGTGAGCGACAAATTCTGGGGAAGGTTGATCGGCTTCGTTTTGCGGAGGGTTGAGATCAGACATGAAGCACGCGTCCCGCAAAGGTAGCGATGCGCAGGTCGTCCGGGACGGGCGCATTGTATCACCGCGTAGCATTGCAAACTACAAAGTCACTGCTCAACAGAATGAGTGGGCAAGACGAGCGGGCTTGGTTAGTTGCGGCCGATATGTTTTCATATTTGTGAATTCTCAAGCGCCGCCGCGGTGGAAGCTTTTGGGGCAACGAGATGGAGTTACCGTAGCATCGAATCGGCGGCTTTGAGCAGCAAATCTTAAGTAATCACGACAAACAACTGGCTTTTAGATCATGACCTCTTTTGCGACCCGCTTTGTTCATCGACTTGCACTTTTACTATGTTGCCTCGTGGCCACTTCGGCCATAGCTGCCGCTCAACAACCAACTCCAAAAGCGAGTCCTACTCCACCGATTACGGCGGACGACCAAACCTCAATTACAACTTTTATTCGCCGCGTGCGTTTGCCTATTACCGTAGTCGACAAGAAGGGACAATTTGTTCCCGGCCTGACACAGAGCGACTTTCTCGTTTTTGAAGATAAGCAGCCGCAGCAGATTGAAACCTTCTCCGACGATTTGGGCGAGAGTTTGCCACTCTACGTAGCAGTATTGATGGATACGTCACCTTCCACCGCGGGCAAACTAAAATTCGAACAAGAGTCGGCGATGAACTTCATTCAGACTGTGGTACGGCCGCGACGAGATCGAGTGCTTTTTGCAACGTTCGATCATCAGATCGAACTTAAGCAGGACTTCACCGATAAATTGGATCTGCTGGACCGGGCAGTCTTTGGCGTAAAGAAACTCGGAACGCAGACGGCTTTGTACGACGCTATCTGGCAATTCTGTGATGAAAAGCTGCGCTCGGTTTCCGGGCGGCGGGTTTTAGTTGTCATCACTGACGGTGAAGACACTTACAGTCGCGCGGATTTGAGCGACGCGATCGATATCGCGCAGCGGACCGAAACAACAATTTATGTGATTTCCACTAAAGCTGGATTGTCGGGGACTGTTCCGGGGGTGAGGCTCGGTGAAGTGAAAGATAAGATCGACAACATTCTCGTAAAACTCGCAGAAGAAACCGGCGGCGTGGCCTTCTTCACCGGCGACATGCTCTCACTCGAGCGCTCGTTTACGAAAATTAACAAGGAATTGCGCGCGCAATATCTGGTTACATACAAACCAGGAAATGATCGCTACGATGGGAGTTTCCGTCGCATTGAAGTGCGACTAGCGAACGGTCAGGGTGGACTTAAAGTGCGAACGAAGCAGGGTTATAAGGCGATTGCAGATGCCGTAAGACCCTAAAGGTGTGGCAGTGAACTTAAGAATTAGAAATCTTTTCCTCCTCTTTGGCTTAATCGCTGTAATGTTTTTGGGCAGCTCTGTTTCGGCGCGCCTGCTTTCACGGGAACCTTCCCAGGAAAAGAGTCGTCCGCGTCGCACAAATGAGAGCGAGCCAGCGCCCAGCCCGACCCCTGTTCCGCGCGAGCCTGTCCCCCAGGATTCGGATGACGTCATACGTGTTGATACAAGCCTGACGAATATCTTCTTCACGGCAGCTGATAAGCACAAACGTTTTGTCGGCCACCTGAAACAGGAGGATGTTAGGATTCTTGAAGACGGACGCCCGCAGGAGATTTTCACTTTTCAACAGAACATTGATTTACCGCTTTCGACCGCCATTCTGATCGACACGAGTGCGTCCGAAGAGCGCACCTTGCCCGACGAAAAAGCCGCGGCACGCGCATTTTTAGAAGCGGTGATGCGACCGGGAAGAGACGAAGCGTCGATCGTCTCGTTCACTGGAGACGTGACTCTGGAGCAGGGCTTTACGGGGAACCTCGACCGGCTCAGGAGAGCGATTGATCGCGTGGAGTTTGTTCCGCCTTCCGGCTACATCGGCGGCGGCGTAGTCGTGGGAGGCACGCCACCTATCTCAGGTCAGAATCAAGCACTCGCAGGGTCGACCGCGATCTGGGACGCAGTCTGGGCCACTTCTAATGATCTGCTCTCCGATGCAGCAGAAGAGTCGCGCCGAGCCATTATCCTGCTCACCGACGGCGAAGATACGATTAGTCAAGTTAAGATGCACGATGCGATTGAACGGGCGCAAAAGGCCGACGCGCTGATCTACACTATTGGCATCGGCGACAGCTATAACTTCGGTGTGAACGAAGGCGCCTTGCGAAAGATCTCGGAACAGACGGGCGGGCGAGCCTATTTTCCCCACAGCGAGCGCGAGTTGCGGGAGGCCTTTGCTCAAATTCAGCGAGACCTCCGGGAGCAGTATCTGATCGCCTACTCGCCGTCAAACAAAGCCCAGGACGGAACCTATCGCCGCATCCAGATCGAGTTAATTAACCCGGAACTCCGTAAGCAAAATCTCAAGCTGACTTACAGGGCCGGCTACTTTGCAAAAGGCGGAGCATCGAGCGGGCCTGCCAAAAAGTGATCCCCCCGCCCCTTAATAGGGGCATTTCTCACATAATCCCCTACAAAATCAACAGATATAGGTGATGACAAGCCTCGGCCAACACTGTTATACTGCCGCCGCAGCAATGCCTTAGCTGCGGTTCCCTCCAAGCGGATCCACTCACGATTTAAAGTAAAGTTAGCAAGGTCTCTAGCCTGCCTTTCCTCAGAGGGCGCCCTCTCTGTTCCCTTGCGCCGGAACTATGACCAAGACTTCACTGAAGCCACGGCGAGTCTTAATTGCCGACGACGACGAAAAAGTGCTGTCTCTACTTGCCGAGCTTCTCGAGCAAGAAGGGTATGAAGTGCTCCGTGCGCACGATGGCGGCACCGCCCTGGAATTATCCTTGTCCAACGATTTCGACGTGGTTGTCAGCGATGTCGTGATGCCGGTCATGGATGGAATTGAACTTTGCCGGCGCTTGAAGCGGCACGTTGATACTGCGCGAGTGCCGGTGTTGCTAATCAGCGGCGTGCGCCGATCATCCGAGGATGGACTGGAAGGTCTAAACGCGGGAGCGGACGACTATCTCGACGTGCCGTTTCGCAACGAGGCATTTCTTGTCAAAGTCGCCCGGCTTGCCGAGCGCCACCAGATTGAAAGACATTACCGGGAAATCGTAGAGCAGGCCGTCGATATTATTTACACCCGTACCATCGACGGGTACATCACCAGCATCAACGCCGCCGGTTGCGAATTCTTTGGACGCAAGGCCGGAGAGCTTGTGGGCGTTCATCTCAGTGATTTGATCGGGGCAGAAGCCGGCTTGCGCGACACTGAAGAGACCCGGAACCAGCCCAGCAGCACACCCGTTCGCTCGCTTCATTGGCTCACTAACGCTCAAGGCCAACTTCGCTATCTCGAAGGCATGATCACCGTCGAAGCAAACAATCGCGGTGAACCGACTGCGGTTCGTGGTGTCGTTCGTGATCTAACCGAGCAAAAGCTGGCCGCCGAAGCGTTGAAGGAGAGTGAAGAGCGCTACCGTCGACTGGTTGAGTGTTCGCCGGATGCGATTGTGGTGACTGGCGAAGGAAAGTTTGTTTACGTTAACTCTGCAGCCGAAACACTCTATCGCGCTACCAGCCAGCAACTGATCGGCAAATCGCTCCTCGAAATAATACATCGGGACTATCGCGATTCTGTCGCCGAACGAGTCAAAACAATCCAGGAAAGCGGCCGCGCCAGCGCTCTCGACGTCCAGAAGCACGTTCGCCTTGACGGTGAAGTCATCGACGTCGAAGTTACCGGCATGCCGCTTACGCTTCAGGGCAAACCGGCGGTGCAGGCAGTGATTCGGGATGTAACTGATCGAACGCGCGCTCGCGAAGCTCTGAAAGAAACCGAAACCCGTCTGCAAACGGTGATCGGGTCGGCGTCACTCCTGCTATTCGCTGTCGATAAGGATGGGATCTTTACTCTTTCTGAGGGAGAAGGCTTAAAGGCCCTGGGCCTCGTCCCAGGTGAAGCAGTGGGCCAATCAGTATTTGAAATGTATCGGGACGTTCCGCAGATCATCGCGAATATTAGGCGCGCGATGTCTGGCGAGGCCTTTACCGAAGCGGTCGAAGTCGGAGAGCTGGCTTTCAACACGCGTTATTCGCCCCAGTATGATCAGCAGGGCGAGGTGATTGGCGTGATCGGGGTGGCCACTGACATCACTGAAACTCGTAAGTCCGAGAAAGTTTCGCGTGAGAATGAAGAGCGTTATCGCGAGCTGGTTGAGAACGCTAACGACATCATCTACACCCATGACCTCGCGGGGAACTTCACGTCGCTGAATCGCAGCGGCGAGCGAATTGTTGGCTATACCTGGGAAGAAGCCGCAAAGATGAACATTGCCGACGTAATTGCGCCGGAATATATCAGCCTCGCCCGGCAGATGATTACGCAGAAGGCCAACAGCAAGACTCCGACTGTCTACGAAATTGAACTAATCGCTAAAGACGGGCGCCGCATTCGCATTGAGGTCAGCAGTCGCATTATTTACGACAACGGCAAACCGGTTGGCGTTCAGGGTGTAGCGCGCGACTTAACGGAGCATAAGCGCTCTCAGGAAGCGCTACGTGAGAGTCAGACTTTCTTCCACAGTTTCATGGACAACAGCCCAAGCATTGCGTTCATGAAAGACGCGGAAGGACGCTACGTCTACGTTAATAAACCCTTTGAAGAGTTGTTTGGCCAGAAACTCGACTTCCTCCGCGGGAAAACCAGCTTTGATTGGTTACCGGCTGTTACTGCTCAGAATACTCACGAACACGATTTGTCTGTGCTGACGAGTGGCGAGCCCCAGGAAATTCTGGAGACGGTGCCAACGCAGGATGGCACACCTCACCACTGGCTAGTGGTGAAGTTTCCGATGACAGACGCCTCGGGCAAGAAGTTTGTGGCTGGCGTCGGCGTGGACATAACCGAGCGCAGGCAGGCTGAGAGGGCGCTTGCCAAACAAGCCGAGCGTGAAGCAATTACCCATGGTATTTCGCAGGCCGTGCGACGCACCCTTGAAACATCAGAAATTTTCGAATCGGCCGTGCGCGAGTTGGGTTCTTATCTCGCCGTGGATCGCTGCTCCATTTTCATGAAAGACGAGAAGGCACGACATTTAAGAAATGTCGCTGAATATCATGCAGCGGGCGTGAAACCGGCGGCGACCGACTTCGCCCTGGGCGACTTAACTAGCCTTGCCGAAGCCCTAAGTGAAAAGGGAGTTTTGGTATTTAGCGACGCGGCCAACGACGAGCGCATCAAGACGCTTTACGAAAAGATTCTGAAAAAAGCAGATGTACAATCGATTATGTACGTGGCGATTCGAGTGGGAGATGAAGTGCCGGCGGCATTCGCGCTTTCCACCACCCGAGAGCAGCGCGATTGGAGCGATTCGGACGTCGCGCTCGCAAAGGCAGTCGCCGATCAAACGGGAATAGCAATTCGCCAGGCGCAGCTTTACCAAAAGGCGGAGGCCACTTCGACGCGCGAGTCTTTGGTTAACCGGGTTTCGACGGCGCTTCGTGCCTCACTTAGTCTGCAAGAAGTTCTGCACACGGCTACCCAGGAGCTGTGCCAGGCGTTATCTGCATCGCGCGTCTACCTGCACCTTTACGACCCAGAGAACCCCGTGTCGGTGGTCGAGCACGAATTTCTCGCTCCCGGAAGCGAAAGCCTCGGTCCGCTGGAAATAAGTTTTCAGGATCCGATTGGTCGGCGGCTGCTGGAGTCCGAAAGGCCGATCATGATCGCAAATGCGCTGACTTATGAAGAAAAAGGATCAGAGTTCGCGGCCAGCGTTCGCGCGGAAGCAGCGCGTTTCAAGGTGCGTTCGCTAATTAACTTCCCGGTCATCGTCAAAGGTCTATTTCGAGGTGTTCTGTGCATTCATCAATCGGACCGGGTTCGTTACTGGAGTGATGACGAGGCGGCGCTCGTTGAAGCAGTGGCGGAACGGCTCGCTATCGGCATCGCTCAGGCGGAGCTCTTTGAGATGGTGGCCCGTGGCAAGCAGGAGTGGGAAACGACCTTCGACGCAATGTCTGACGGCATCTTCATTTTTGATCGTGATGGGCGACTAAAAAGAGTCAATCGTGCCGGGGCCACGATGGAAAAAACCCATCCACGCCTGCTGCTGGGACGAAAATGTTGCGACATCCTCCGCAGTAGTGCTGACGACGAAGGTTGCGTGGTTGAAAAAGCTATAGAGAGGAAGCAGAGTGCGACCATCGAAATCACTCCAGTCGGACTCAATCGTCCATTGCTTGTTTCCGTTGAACCGGTGCCGGACATGGATGACAAAACAATTGGTGTTGTTTGCACGGCGCGCGATCTTTCGGAGCTGCGCAAAGTCCAGGCAGTCGCACGAGAGCACCAATCCTTATTGACCAACATTCTTCAGAGTGCGCGCGAGTCAATTTACGCAGTTGATACCGAGGGACGATTCAAGTGGTGTAATACGGCAACGCAAACCGGGTTGGGCTACACGCGTGACGAATTCATCGGCCGCGCTTTACTCGATTTAGTTCATGAAAGTGATCGCGAAATGGTTACCGAAAAACTGGCGGCCGCCCTCGCCGGTTCCGCCCAAACATATGAAATGCGTTTCTTCTCGCCTGATGGGCAACTGCGTTATGCGCGCGTCGACAATTCGCCACTCATCGTTGATGGCAGAGTCACCGGGGTGCTCGGAATCGCGCGTGATATCACCGAACAGAAGGAAGAACGCGAACGTGCGGCACGTGCGGACAAACTGCGGGCGTTGGGCCAGTTGGCTTCCGGCGTGGCCCACGATTTTAATAATTCGCTGGCGGCAATTCTCGGCAGAGCGCAACTGCTGCGCCGACAGTTGAAAGACGAAGCCCTGGTTCGCAATCTGGATATTATCCAAACGGCAGCGGAAGACGCCGCAGCCACTGTACGGCGCATTCAAACGTTCGCTCGTAAAGCGCCCGCGAAAGAGTTTGAGGTTCTTGATGTTGGCAGCCTGCTAAACGACGCCGTAGAAATAACCCGTACGCGTTGGCAAAACGAAGCGCGTTTGCGTGGTTTGGAGTATGAGGTGAGTCTCGAGGCCAAACCCGGACAGAATACCTACGGCAGCGCCTCTGAGCTTCGCGAAGTTTTTGTAAACCTGATCGTGAATGCTGTTGATGCAATGCCGGAAGGCGGCAAACTTAACATCACCAGCGAGCGTGAAAATGGCCGCTTGCGTTTGAAGTTCGCGGACTCCGGAACGGGAATGGCGGAAGATGTGCGGCAGAAGATTTTTGAACCCTTCTTCTCGACCAAAGGCGCACATGGAACTGGCCTTGGCCTCTCGGTCAGTTACAGCATTATCGAGAGACACGAGGGCGCAATCAGTGTTGTTTCGGAACCAGGTCTCGGCACTACCTTCACAATTGACCTACTCGCCTACGACGCGGAGTGTGCTGACGAAACTGAGACAAGTCTCCTGACCGAACAAGACTCGCTTTCGATCCTCGTGGTTGACGATGAAGAATTCGTGCGGGAAACACTCGCAGACATGTTGGCGGCGATGGGTCACAAAGTGTTGGTGGCTGAGAGCGGGCAGCAAGCGATTCAGAGACTCAGCGAAGGAGAATGCGATCTCGTCTTCACGGACCTGGCTATGCCTGAGATGGACGGCTGGGAAACGGCGCGTGAGATTCGCAAGCGCTGGTCGGAAATGAGTATTGTGCTCGTTACCGGTTATGGCCCTGGCACGACCCCACCTGACGGTGAAGCAGACCTGGTGAACGCTATCATCGGCAAGCCGTTTGATTTTGCGCAGGTAAATAACGCGATCGCTCAGATTTGTCGCGAACGCCCGGTGCTTGAGCACGTGAATGTGTAACTCACGTTAGTTGTAGTTCATGATGCCCGCGCTGGCAGTGAAACCGACGCCGAAACCTACAACCATTGCCGGGCCCCGCCACTCATTCTTTTCTGCAAGCATAAATCCGGTAGACGCGCTCGAGAGGTTGCCATATCTCTTGAGCACTTCGTATGAGCCGTGGACCTTTTCTGAGTCGGTATCGAGATCCAACTGCGAACAAATGCCGTCCAGGATCTTCTTGCTGCCGGTGTGAATTAGGCAGTTGTCTACCTGCTCTAAATCCGACACCGGGCAATCAGGATGCTCGAGCACATTCTTGACAGTGGTCACCGCGTAGTGAGCTCCGCGAGCGGGAACGCTGGGGCGCATGAAATATTGCGGGCGGCCTTTGAGATGTGGGTGTGAGCTGTTGCTGGTCATGGTGAGAAGATTCATATCATCTGCTTCTTCATTGGTTAGGTGCGAGATGGGACCAAACTCCGGCTTGCCTTCTTCTTTACCAACTAGCAACGCCACTGCCCCATCGCCGAAGAGCATAGACTGAATGACGAAGGTCGTATCCAACCTCTGTTGTTCGAATTGTTCATCATTTATCTTGTTGTCCTTTCTGAGTCGTAGGAGTTCGCGAAAGCCACGGTATTCATCGCGCAGGAGGGGCGCGACATAGGGAGTATGAGCTTCAGCCATCAGAACCATGGCCATCTGGCCGGGATTAGCGGCCAGATACCATTGGGCAACCTCAATTGATTTCAACAGGACCGAGCATCCTTGGGCTTGCATGCTCACGGTCCTGAGTGAGCGGGACAAGAGACCGTGAGTGCGCCCCATTACTTCTGAAGCGAGACACGGCAGCATCTGATCCGGTGTGTTAGTGGCCGCAATCAGCAGACCAATTTTCGAAGGGTCGCCCTGCCATTGCTCAATGCAGCGCTTGGTAGCGGCGACGCCTAACTGGGTGGTGGAACTGGTCGGCTTGGCCGGTTTGCCTGTTATGAACTCGGCATAGTTTTCCAAAGTGGAGTACCGCTGGTTGACGCCAAGACTATTGATGGAATTGATCAGCTCGGGAGAAACCTTATGCATCAGGGCCGAGACGAGGTCGGTGGTCTGAAGGCAGTGCTGGGGGGTGGCCGTGGCTGCTGATAGTAAGTTGATCATTGGTTTCTCCCTGGGGGAACTGAGATTCCGTCCTTGCGTTCGTTGCATTTCTATTTCAAGGCCTGTGCCACAAATGCAATATTTGTCGGTAGGACTTAAGCTCACTGTTATGAGTAACTTAGGATAAAAGGCTCTTTGTATTAGAAACGAAGCGCGTGGATACCGGCTATCCACAAATCCCTCTCGTTAGGTATAAGAAGGGATTCATTAATGAATGAGACTCGCCGAAGGTGGTAATGAGGTATACAGCTGTGTAGCAGGTAGCCGATCTTTCGATCTTTCGATCTTTCGATCTTTTATTTAATCTTCCTGATTCCAGCGAGGCCGGCACACCCGAATAATCTCTGAGCAAAGCTTGGTTTATTGCCTCAGCGAATCTTCCAACGCCCGATTGCTGCCTCGCCAATGCTCCCAAAGTAGAGAAAACCGTCATGCTCCACCGCGTTGGCGATCTGTGCGTAGCAATCGCTCGCACCGTTTTGCAGGTTTTCGACTACTCGACCATTTTTATCTAAACCGAGGACGAAGGAATAGCGCTTGGGAGCCGGTCGCAGAAACGGCGGCAAGCGCCACACGGCCTTTCTCAGGAAGGGATGCGGCAGCAGCTTGTCCAGCGTCGCATCGCGAGGTGTGACGAGCGCGAGCCAAAACTTGTCCTTGCCGTTTGTGGAGATGCCATCGGGGAATCCCGGCAGGTTATCGATGAAGATTTCTGACTTGCCGGCGTTCGCGCCGTTCAACCAGACACGATGGATTCTGTACTTTCCGGTTTCGTTAACCAGGACAAACGACTGGTCGGGGCTCACTGCGACCCCATTTGCAAAACTCAGCCCCCCGAGCACGAGACGAGTTGTCTTAGTCGCTGGGTCATAGGCGAGCAAGCGACCGGTTGATTGATGCTCCAAAATGTCCGCCTTGTAATTCGTGAGGGGAAATCTGCTGGATGCATCGGTGAAGTAAATTGTTCCGTTCCTAGCGATGTCCAGGTCGTTGGTAATGCGGAAAGTTAGGCCGCCAGCTTCCGTGCTCAAGACTCTAACCAAACCCATAGGATCAATCGAAAGCAGTCCCTTCACAGAATCGGCGACGATCAGGTTTCCAGAGTTATCGAACCTTAGCCCGAGCGGGCGTCCCTTTGTATCAACAAAGAGTTCCGGTCGTGTGCCGTCTTTTTGCAAGCGCATAACACGGCCGTCGTCGAGCCCGGCATAGATGCGCTGTTCAGAATCGACGGCCACGTCTTCCGGGGCGAAGCCATGACCCAGAGAAAGCCTTTCAGTGCCGGCGAGTCGTTCGTTTTGTTGATAAGTGCCCGTGAGTGAAGGTGCTGCCGGCGGAGTCCAGGCTGCAGGTTGAATGGGAACCGGCCAAAAAGCGAGGTAGGCAAAGGTGAAGACAATCAATGCCACGCCGATTAGCAGTAACCGTTTGATTACAGGCATGAATGTCGGTACTTCAGTTTCGGAAAATGTGTGACGTGGAATCAGGTTAGCGCTCGCCGCGTTCGCCTTCCACCTGACTTTGCAGCGCCACCGTCAGTTGGCGAATCCCAGGCTGATCCATTGGCTCAATTAGCCGCAGCGCTTCGTCGAGAACCCGACGCTGATGTTCGGGCCAGCTTGCTTTTCCAGCCACACTTCCCAGCTCGCCCTTGTAACAAGCAGCGCGGGGCGGTCGCACGGCTTCAACCACATCCTGAGCGACTGCAAGTGTCATGGTTGGTAATCCGCCCATCTCTAACGCGCGCGCAATCAAAGACACTGACTGATGGCATAAGCGCGACGCTGGAATGAGCAACGCAGCCTGTACCTGATAGCGCTGCACGCGTTCTTGAAGGCGCGGCAACATTTCGTCGACCACGTTAGCGGCGTTGGGAATGAACCCTGAAAAACTCCAAAAGACGGGGTTGAGTTGTCCGATAATCCTGTTTGCCACGAATTCGGTTAGGCGTTGCAGCGGCAGTTGAGTGTTCAGATCAGCTTGGACCGCAACCGGATCGTAGCCACGTGCGGCAAACTTTAGATCGTCAGGTCCAACCTCGATCGGTATCTCACGAAAACTTACATCGCCTGCGGCATCATTAAGATTGAAGGGTTGAGTGCCTTCGAGGTAAGCCCCAGCAGAAGAAATTAAGGCCAGATTCAGCATCGGCAAAGCGCGGCGTGCGGGCGTGAAGGGAGCTCGCTTATTCACAACAAACGGGTAAGATTCGCCTACGTCACCATTACTACTAGCGGCGCCTTTCTCCTTCCGCCAATCAGCATAACGCTTCTGCCACTCATCCATTTGTTCAATAATTTCCACGGCTAACCCTTTCTGCTGAAGTGAAGAGAAGCCTCACTTCGCATCATGTCGCGCCCGTAGCGCGATCATTACCAATCCCAGGAGTGCGGCAATCATAGCAACACTAAGGGCCCTCACGGAATACGCGTGAAGGTTGTCGAAGGAAACCCGGCGCGGGTCAGAGAGCGACAGCTGATCGATGGGCGTCGAGAGCGTCACTCGCAAAGCGCGAATCTTTGGAGCGATAATCCAATTCCCGAGAGCCGTTGCCAGACTAAGTACCGTGACGGATATCATCTCAATCAAGAAAGATAAGAGCGGCACTTTGCGAAATCTCACAAAAGCGGAAACCAATAACACGAGTCCTACCACGAAGCCACTCAGATTGATTGCAGCCAGGTTCCGGTTCACTAAGGCGCCAGCGATCTCGCCAGCGTTGAAGCTTTGGTAACTGCGCAATACCGCAAAGGCGCTGGGCGCGACTATCGCGCTGAAAAAAACCGCAGCGCCAAGCCACATCCCCAGTATCAGAAGGCGAAAATAGTTGATCAGTTTTATTGGGCTCATAGCACTGCGGCCTCTAATCGTAGCGCATGATCTCGGGTAAGAGTTTGATCTTAGGTGGCGTTATCTGCGGCTGAACTAACTCGCGCGGGTCGGGAGCATCGCGCAACCACGCGAGTGCTGCTTCGAGTTTCGCCTGGTAGTCTACTAAATCAAGCGACATGAAAACGTTCACACCGAGGCGCGCAAACTTCTCTCCTGCCATCTGGTGCATTCTGCGCGCGGCACCCGGCCTGCCAATTTCGAGATGATGGAACGCGACGGCAGACTGAATCATTGCCTGCAAAAACAACTTCTCGTCCGGGCCCACTTCCCCCATCCAGCGTTCCTCCCAGGCATCGTGAGCCGCGTGAAATTCTCCTGCGTTGTAGAGATCTATGCCGGCAATGTACTCAACCGGGTAAGCGACGATATGTGCATCTGTATAGGGCGGACGGTCGCCGCAATGGTCAGAAGTCATGCCACATTTAAATAAATCGGACGCGAGACAGAAATCTGCGATGACCTTCGCGGAGCTAACGGCCTGAATTCAAGCGCGCAGCGATCACCTTTGCCGCCGTTGCTCCACTTCCGGCAGCACCGCTGATGGTTGGCGCCAAGGGATTTGAGACGTCACCGATAGCGAACACATTTGCCACGCTGGTTTCCTGTTGGCTCGTAACCAAGATATACCCGCGATCATCCACCCTGAGCTGATCGCTGAACACGCCCGAGTTCGGGATAACGCCGATACGAATCAAGACACCCTTGACCGCCATTTGAAAAGGCTTGATTGCCTGGTTTCGCTGAATCTCCACTGCTTCGACTGTAGAACTTCCCAAAATCCGAGTCGCGATCGCTTCATTGAAAACTGTGACGCAATGATTGGTGCCCAGTTGTTCAGTGAACTCGCGCCGCGCTCGTAACTTCTTGCCGCGATTTATGACAGTCACCGTAGCGCAGGTTTCGGCTAGTAAGAGTGCATTTTCGACAGCGGCATCACCCCCGCCGATGATGCAGACGTCCTTTCCGGCGTAAAGGTTCTTATCGCGCGCTCCGGATTCGATGATTCCTTTACCGGCAAACTGAGCCTCACCGGGAATCCCAAGCTGACGACGCCGAACACCCGTCGCGATCACGATTGTAATCGCTGCAAGCTCTTCGCCGCTTTTGAGCGCAACCCGTTTTGCCGTCAAGTCGACTTTTGCGATCTCGACATTCGTCCAAAGATCAAAACCAGCCTCCGCTGTCCCCGCAGCGAAGCTTTCCAGAAACTCCCGTCCATCTTTTGCACGCAGTCCGGGATAATTTTCGATCGGGCCGTGGATAGAATGAAGCTGCCCGCCGATCTCTGGTTGTTGTTCAAGCACCAATACGTCCAGCCCCAGTTGGTCGCACCAGAAAGCAGTGGCCAAACCCGCCGGGCCGGCGCCGATGATCAAGACGTCATGCATTGGCTGGTTCAGAAGGCTGGAATTGAGCTGGCAAACTTATCGCACGCCGGCGCTTCTCGTTAAATACTCGGAGCGAACAAGTGCAGCGACTTCATCAGGACGCAGGCTCGACGCAGCAAGCGTGTTAGTTCCGTCGAGAAATTTGATGGCCGAGGTCATCTCGCTTCCATCTAGCCGCCAACGACCGGTTTCATTTTTTTCGATTTCATTTAAGCGAGCGAGCAGCATCGTCAGATCACGGCGCTCAATCCTCGGTCGCACGACCGTTTCCGCCCACGAGTAATAAGGGTAATCAAAGCGGTAACTCCAGCCTGTTTCATATGGCGTCGCGATCAGAAAGAACTGCCCTCGCGCGTATTTGGAAATCGCGATCACGGGAGCGCCATGCGTCTTTGGATTGAAACCGGAGGGTCCAAAAACTTCCGGCGCGATAGTAACGAGGCTGGTGTCTACGCCTGCAAGTTCTTCCGCCGTCGAAGCGCCCTTCTCAAAACTCTCAATCGCAGTAGCAACCTGGTTCCAACCAGCGCGCCACAGATGTTCGTAGGCGTCGATGTTGGTTATTACCCGCTCAACTTCAGGCAGAATCAGTTCGTAGGCTTTAGCGTCGTCGACAGGTTCGCCGCCATTTAGAAACTGTGCCAGAGGGGAGCCTTCCTGACTTTCATTCCCAGCCTGATCTAAGCCCTGAATTGTAATGCTGGCGCGTACTCCGTCCTCACTCGTTATTTCGGAAAAGTCGCCTGCCTCGGCCGTGCAAACCAATCTTTCCCTGAACTGCAATGCTCGGTCTCCGGTCACTACCGTCCAGACGGAGAGCACTCCGTCAGTGTCGAAGTGATTGTTCGTCACCAACTCAATGCCGCGCGTGAATTGTGACCGTTGCGGAGACGCAACGAGGTTGAGTGCGATTTCAGTCGAAGTATCCGCCTTGAGTTCCAGCGGCGTTTCATTTCCTTCCCAATGTGAAAAATGCACACTGTTGGGAACCGTACCATCCACTGAAAGCTTGGCAACGTTGTCGAGAGCAGGGTGGTAATACTCGAATCTCATTCTGGATTCCTCGAGAAGTTCGGATCAATGCAGCTTACCCAAAGTTTAACTGATGAGCAGATGAAAAGCACTCGACCCTTGGAACGCCG
>DASSCX010000216.1:0-4417 GCA_035697425.1 Pyrinomonadaceae bacterium
TAACAAACCAGAGCGGGGCAGGCCCCCTTCCCAACCTGAGAGCTGTCGGACCCTGATCCCTCCGGTTTAGGGACTTTCAGTTGCTCGTATTAAGATGTCGTAAATCAGATCGAACCAATCGGGACTAATCAAATGCAACAACCAGGGACGTTTGGTGAATTAAAAGCCAGTGGCTACCGCAGCATTTCCGTCAAAGACGAGCTGCGCGCCAATTTGATTCGCAAGCTGAAAGCGGGAGAAAAACTTTTTCCCGGAATTGTCGGTTACGATGAGACTGTTCTTCCGCAACTCGTTAACGCCATCCTGGCGCGGCACAACATCATCCTGCTCGGGCTGCGCGGTCAGGCAAAGAGTCGGATCATCAGGCAACTAACTGAGCTGCTCGACGAACGAATTCCCATCATCGCCGGTTCCGAAATTAACGATGATCCGTTCAAGCCAATCTCTGCCTACGGTCGTGAACTGCTTGAAACTCATGGTGACTCGCTCCCGATAGCCTGGATCGATCGCGACGCCCGTTTTGTCGAAAAGCTGGCGACTCCCGACGTAACGATCGCTGATATCATCGGCGACGTTGATCCAATCAAAGCCGCAAAGGGTGGTCACTTGCTCAGTGATGAACTGACAATTCATTACGGCCTCCTCCCGCGCGCGAATCGCGGCATCTTCGCCATCAATGAACTGCCCGATTTAGCCGGAAAGATCCAGGTTGGTCTTTTCAACATCATGCAGGAAGGCGACGTCCAGATTAAAGGTTACCCGGTGCGTTTGCCCCTCGATGTGATGCTGGTCTTTTCGGCGAATCCGGAAGACTACACGGCGCGCGGAAAAATCATTACACCTTTGAAGGACCGCATCGGCGCTGAGATTACGACCCATTATCCGGCTGAGCTTCCGACTGCGATTCAGATCACCCGGCAGGAAGCCTGGGTGGAACGTGACGGTTGGAAGGCGGATCTAAACATTCCCGAGTTCATCCGCGAAGTGGTTGAACAGATCGCATTCGAAGCGCGCGATGATCAGCGCGTGGATAAACAGTCTGGTGTTTCCCAGCGTTTGCCGATTACGGTTACGGAGTCAGTGATCTCCAATGCAGAGCGCCGCGCGTTGCTGACTGGCGAAAAGCAAATCGTGCCGCGGATCTCCGATGTCTACGCCGCAATTCCTTCGATGACCGGAAAAATGGAACTTGAATACGAGGGCGAACAGATTGGTGCCCGGCGCATCGCCAGAGATTTGATCAAACGCGCGGCTGGAGAAATATTCAACGGCTATTTTGTGGGCATCGAGTTCGCGAGCACCGTGCAATGGTTCGACGCCGGAAACAACTTGAGGTTGGCGGATACTGCCGCGGCTGAAGAATGCCGTAGCCTGCTCGAAGCCGTCCCGGATTTGATCGAAACCAGTCTGATTCCTTTTGATTTTAGCAAGGGGGATACGGCCCAGCTCGTCGCCGCGTGCGAATTGGTCCTGGAAGGTCTCTACGCCGAAAACAAAATCAGCCGGAACGAGGAAGGCGGCTATACCGCAGTCACTAAAGCGAAGAAGGATCGGCGCGGGATGATCTACGACGATCTAACGGAAACCGGAAAATATAGCTGAAGCGATTGCCGATTAGTTGGAGTCCGTACCACCACGCGGTGGGCCGATCCCTTAGCATTCACGTCTTGCGCTGTGGAACAAAGTATTGGAATGGTTGAGTGTTCGCGTATCTCGGCCCACCGGCTACCGCCTGGTGGTACTGACTCCAACTAATCGCCAATCGACACTAGCCAGGCGCAATTGCCAATCGGAAATTCCCATGCGGTTCATCAAGTACTCCAAATTCAAAGGCCTCGATATCTCCGGGATCAATCTCGGCGACTTGATGGAAGAGTTGTCTGACTCGTTGCTCTCCTCAGGCTACGACGAAGACTATTACTGGACGCGTGAACGGCGCTCGCCGGATACCTCGCTCGATGCCCTCCGCCGCGCACTACTCCAGGCACTTATGAATCAGGGCCTGCTAAACGAATACCAAGTTCAGGAAATGCTCGCCGATAATGATGGTGAGTTTAAAGGTTCAGCACTCGAAGAGATGCTCAACCAATTGATTGAGCGGCTCGTCGAAGAAGGCTATCTCACACTTCAGGAGCAAAAACCTGAGCGCTCGCAACTACCCGGCGATGGCGGGCCTCAGATCTCTGAGCCGCTGCCGCGCAATATCAAGTTTGAGGTAACCGAAAAAGGTCTCGACTTTCTCGGCTACAAAACCTTGCGAAGCCTGCTGGGAAGTTTGGGAAAGAGTTCTGCTGGGCGACACGATACGCCACAGCTATCCACCGGGGTGGAGGCAGCGGCGGCAAGCAAGCGCTACGAGTTTGGCGACACCATTAACCTGGACGTGAATACGACGCTCTTGTCGGCAATTAAGCGTGAGGGTTTGCGCGTTCCGCTAAACCTCGAATACAGCGACCTCCACGTGCACCAGTGTGACTATCAATCCTCCTGTGCGACCGTTGTGATGCTCGATTGCTCACACTCAATGATCCTTTACGGTGAAGATCGTTTCACCCCTGCCAAGAAAGTCGCCCTCGCACTGGCACACCTGATTCGCACGCAGTATCCGGGCGACTCGCTAAAGCTCGTACTCTTCCATGACAGCGCGGAAGAACTGGCATTTGCGCAACTGGCGAACACGCAGGTTGGTCCTTACCATACGAACACAGCGGAGGGTTTGCGCTTGGCACGGCGCATCCTTCAGGCGCAACGCAAAGAAATGAAACAGATCGTAATGATTACTGACGGCAAACCCACGGCTTGTTTCATTGACAGCAGCCAGATGTTTGCGGCGGCAGGAGCTGGCCGGACACGGCCGGCCGACAGTGCGGCCACTCGTCGCATCTATAAAAATTCCATGGGCGGCGATCCCTTTGTGATGGCGGAAACGTTCAAAGAGGTCCAAGCCTGCCGCAAGGCGGGTATAATGATCAATACTTTCATGCTGGCGAGTGATTACTACCTGGTCGAGTTTGTGAAGCAGATGACCGCTATGACGAATGGCAAAGCTTACTTCGCAAATCCCAGCAATCTTTCACAGTTTGTTCTGATGGATTTTCTTCGACGCCGAACCAGCCGTATCAAGTAGCTCGTTTCTTAGCAGTTTCAAATGTCAGTCGGCGAATTAAAGCTTAACGGGATTCGACCGCGCCGGTACTTCCTTCCGTACTTCGTGCTTCTGCTCGGCCTCTTGATCACCGCTTTCGCTGCTTTCTATGTTTGGCGGATGGCTAATGCTCAAGACCACATCCGCTTCGGTACGACGACTCAGGAACTAACAACCTACGTCAGGGGACGGCCGCGCCTTTACATTGAAGTGCTGCGGGCGGGCACTGGGTTGTTTGCCATTAGCCCCACGACGAGTGCGGCCCAGTTTCACAATTTTGTAGAGCGACTCGAGTTGAAGCACCAATACCCGGGTGCCCAGGGCCTTGGATATATAGCTCGCGTAAGACGGCAGAAGAAAGATTCATTTATCTCGGAGACTCGAATTCGCAATCATTCTGTTTTCAAGATCTGGCCCGAACAGAATCGCGATGAATACAACCCGGTTGTGTATTTTGAGGCTCTCGATAACCGCCCCCATCAACTAGTCGGTTTCGACATGAGCACTGAACCAGCGCGTCTGGCGGCGATGGAAACCGCGCGAGACAATGGCTTACCCGCTGCTACAGCGCGCGTGCCGCTGGATAAAGACGGTGAAGAACCAGGAGAGGTGGGATTCCTGATCTTCGCGCCGGTTTACGAGAACGATCGCACGCCGGCGACCGACGAAGAAAGACGGGATGCGCTGGCTGGTTTTGTGTTTAGCCGTTTTCGGGCCGCAGACTTCATGAAAGCCATCCTCGCTATCAAAGACACCACCGATATTGATATCAGCCTACACGACGGACAGGATCCCACAAGGGAAAATCTACTTCACGATACAGCGACGTCAGTGGCGCCGATCAGTGGCAGCGGCTTCCGGCCTTTCCGGGCCCAAAGCAACGTTGAGATCGCCGGCCGGACCTGGACTCTGGTATTCACTTCCAGACCCGAATTTGCCGCTGCCAAAGGGAGTTCGCTTGTCTACGTTGTGGTCGGTGGGGTTCTGATCAGCTTGCTCCTCTTCGGTCTGACCCGCGCCCAGGTAAAAGCGCGGGCTGCCATTGAGCGCACGGCTTCAAAACTGCAAAATTCTGAACGCAAGGTCCGCAAGACACTAACTGATCGCGAACGAGCTGAAGAAGCGTTGCGCGAAAGTGAAGAGCGTTACCGCGAACTGATTGAAAACGCCAACGACATTGTGTTCACGCTTGATCTCGACGGCAATGTCACCTCGATGAACAGTGCAGTAGAAAGGCTGACTGGTTTCTCGCGCGAGGAATTACTCAAGATG
>DASSCX010000217.1:0-3036 GCA_035697425.1 Pyrinomonadaceae bacterium
ATTTTGGCGAAAGACGGAATGAAATTGTCGCGCCGCACCGTCGCAAAGTACCGTGACCAAATGCATATACCTGGCTCGCGCGAACGACGCGCCGTTACTTAAACCCCCGAGCGACGGAGCGCCAGGTTCAGTTTCTGATATACCCCCTAAAGTTTTAGCTGGACCACCCGAGTCTGGCTAGCTGCGCTCTATCTAGCTGAAACTACGAATGGAGTCTTATGAGATTTGAGTACACCGGGCGCCACCTGGACGTGACGCCAGCGATTCGCAAGCATGTCGAAGCGCATTTCAAAAAACTCGCTCACATCTTCAACGATACAACGGCCTGGACGCACGCAGTTATTTCTGTCGAAAAGAATCGACAAATCGCCGAAGTGATCGTGCATTGGCGGGATCACACATTGACGGCCAAGGACATCAATAACGATATGTATATGGCGCTGACGCGCGCCATCGGCAAGATTGAAAAACAGGCACTCAAGCTAAAGAACAAGATCATCGATCGAAAGCAGGGTGCCCGGCGCACTGCCGCTGTCGCTCCAGAACCCGGTGGCCGGCTGGAAGCTTCGCCACGACCGCCAAGGATCATCGCCGCGCGTCGTTATTCCGTGAAGCCGATGACTGCTGAGGAGGCGGCCCTGAGGCTTTCTTCAGAACAGGACCAGTTTGTAGTGTTTAGAGATGCGGATACGGATCGTCTGGGCGTGCTCTACAAACGCAAGGATGGCAACTTTGGATTGATCGAGCCTTAAGGACAGAAGGTTTTGCTGGGCTGACTACTTTAGAAAGAGGCAGGACAAGTTCCTGCCTTTTTTAGTGATTCGACCGCGAGGCCTTAACGCCGGTCGTGGTCGTTCGTAGTAGACTGACCCTGTTTGGAGCTAAGAGTAATTACCCTGCTTCCAAAGGGAAGGGTTTTGGCGCGGCTTTGCCACCGGATGTGAGGGGGTGGCTTGCCCCGCCGCCAGCTGGCTCTAAATTCGTCCCGGGCTACGCCCCAGGTTTCCGATCAGCAAGGACAGACCTTTGGGGCAAAGCCCCAATCCTTATGTGAGCGCTACGAAAGCGTAGCGGAGCCACCGCCTCACATCGGGCGGCAAAGCCGGTCCATTATTGGGGCATTTTCAATAAAGCTTAGAACAATCATGCCGCGGAAGAAAAAAGAGAAAGAGCAAAAACGGAGCGCCGCTCCGGAGGTGGTTGTCATCACCGGCCTCAGCGGCTCAGGGATGTCCGCCGCCACAAACGCGTTTGAAGACCTCGGATATTTCTCCGTCGATAATCTGCCAGTGACGATGCTGCAGACGTTTGCCCGGCTGGTTACAGGAGGCGAAGATGGAAAGGGAATTGAGCGCGCTGCGCTCGTTATCGATATTCGTGAGGGGAGCTTTCTTGCCGGCTTTGCCAAACAGCTGACTGCGATGCGGGAAACGGGGCTAAACGTCCACGTGATCTTTTTGGAGGCGCGCGACGAGGTCTTAAGCCAGCGCTTCAGCGAAACTCGGCGGCCACACCCTGCCGAAAGCGGCCAGGGTCTACTGGCGGCGATCCGCGCCGAACGCCGAGCGATGTCTCGGATTCGCGGTTTGGCCGATCAGATTATCGACACGTCGGATCACACGGTGCACACGCTCCGCAGCTTGTTGCTTGAGCGATTTAGTCCGGGACGAAAGGGTGGCCCAATGCGTGTCCAGGTCTTGAGCTTTGGACACAAGTATGGCAATCCGGGTGATCTTGAATTGCTTTTCGACGTCCGCCACCTGCCAAATCCTCATTTCGTTCCTGATCTCAAACGGCTCTCGGGGCACGACGCGCGAGTGGTTAAATACCTGCGCGCGCAACCGGAGGTTGAAGAAACACTCAGTCGCTTCAGTGATCTACTCGACTACTTGTTGCCGCTCTATAAACGCGAAGGAAAATCTTATGTGACGGTGGGAATTGGTTGCACAGGAGGCCGGCATCGGTCTGTAATGATTGCCAACGCTCTCGCGCGGAGACTGCGTCGCGTCGGGTTCGATGCTCATGCGGTGCACCGCGACGTCAGACAAGCAAATCGCCACAAACCGAAAGGGTCCTAAAGTTGGTCGCCAAACGGCAAAAAGGGGAATCTGATGATCGATAGTCCTGATCAAAGCAGTAACGCAGTGGGGAAAGTTGCCGGCGTTATCGTGACACACGGCCATCTCTCTGCAGAACTCCTGGCGGCCGCCGAAATGATCATCGGTACCATCTCGCATATCACTGCGGTTTCAATTGGTTGGCACGATGATGTCGATGCAGCGCGAGACGAAGTTCAGCGCGCAATGACGCGAGTCTCGCAAGGCGCTGGAGTTCTTTTAATGACCGACATGTTTGGCGGCACGCCTACTAACATCGCCTCAATGTTTTTGGAAGAAGGCAGCGTTGAGGTGGTTACTGGTGTCAACCTGCCAATGGTGATCAAGCTGGCGAGTCAGGATACGCCGGAGTCGTTGCACGAAACGGCTCGTCGGGTTTGTGATCTCGGACGCCAGGGAATCTATGTGGCTGGGGACCTGCTTACGCCACCGCCAAAGAGTGGAAGAGTCTAAATGGTCGAACGGCACCTCACTGTAGTCGGCCAGCTTGGGTTGCATGCACGCGCAGCCGCGAAGCTGGTCCGAGTGGCAAACCAATTTCAAAGCACATTGAAGCTTGAACGCCTGGACACCGGGCAAAGTGCGGATGCCAAGTCTATTCTCAACGTTCTAATGCTCGCTGCCGCTTCTGGCACTTCGTTGCGGGCGACAGCAAATGGTCCCGACGAAGCGGCGGCCCTTGCGGCGCTTGATGATCTGTTTCGCGATAGTTTCGGGGAAGCAAGGGCCGTTGTTGAACCGTTGCTCAATCCCCCTTCGCGTCAGGAAGTTCGCTGGAAAGGGTTGGGTGTTTCCGAAGGTGTGGTGATCGGCGGTGTCTTACGCATGCATGGAAACACAACCTATGTTTATCGTTCTCATATCGAGTCCAGGGAAGTAGATCGTGAGCTGGAGCGTTTCCGGTCAGCACTGAAACTCG
>DASSCX010000218.1:0-30487 GCA_035697425.1 Pyrinomonadaceae bacterium
GGGTGCGAAAACAATTTTCACCGGTTTCGGGATTGGCCTCGTGTACCAGTTCGCAATGGCGGCTCTTAAGGCTTGGAAAGACGTGCCGAGTAAAGTTTTTGGTTCTCCTTTCAAAGCGGGATCGATCTCAGCAGAAATATCCCCCGCGTTGTTGGGTGTGGGTTACATCATTGGTCCGCGCATCGCCTCCATCATGTGTGCCGGTGGTGTGCTCGCCTATCTCGTCTTGATTCCAGCCATCAAATTCTTCGGTGAGGGGATGACCAGCCCGCTCGCGCCCGGCACGGTTCCGATAAGCGAGATGGGACCGGACGATATTCGCGGTGCCTACGTCCTTTACATCGGCGCTGGGGCCGTCGCCGCCGGCGGCATTATTAGCCTCTTCCGTTCACTACCGACCATTTGGCACGGACTGAAAGGTGGATTAAGCGACTTGCGCGGCGGCAGCGCCGCCAGCGCCAGAGTGCCGCGCACGGATCAGGATCTTTCCATGAAGGTTGTCGTTGGCGGTGTTCTCGTGCTGATCGCCCTGATCGTCTTGATGCCGCAACTGCACCTTCAATTCAACTTGCTCGGCGCGATATTGATCGTCGCTTTTGGATTTCTGTTTGTAACCGTCTCATCACGCTTGACTGGAGAGATTGGCTCTTCATCAAACCCGATTTCCGGTATGACAGTGGCAACGCTGCTGCTCACCTGTTTGATTTTTCTAATCGTTGGTTGGACTGGCCCCAGTTATTACGTCACCGCCCTTTCTATCGGCGGCATCGTTTGCATCGCCGCTTCGAATGGAGGCACGACTTCGCAGGATCTGAAGACCGGCTTTCTCGTCGGCGCCACGCCGAAGTATCAACAGATCGCGATTCTCGTTGGCGCCCTCGCGTCAGCCCTGATCCTCGGCCCAATCCTGTTGCGGCTTAACGACACGGCCACTGTCTACGTTGCCAAGACTACTTTTCAGCCGGTGGTGAATGGTAAGCAGTTGGATAGCACTACCCTCGCAACCCTACCGGCGTACACCGATCAGGCAAAGCCAGCAGGTGGTGGCGATTTTCGCATCCTCAAGAACGAGCCAGGGGCAACTGCGGTGGCCGGCCTCGACCCTGGCGAGTATCTGATTGATAGTTCAGGAAGAGTGGTACAGAGGGTTGAGCGAAACTTCCCAACTGACCTGCGTCCTAACATTGCGGAACTCGGACCGGCGGAACCAATAAGAGGGCCAGAGGCCAGCCTCGACAGCAAGAGCTATCGCACCTGGCACAAAATCAACGAAGAGAACGGCCGGGCAGGGAAGTATCTGATCGATGATCAGGGAATGCCTGTTTACTACGTCGATCCCGGAATCAATGGGACACATCGCATTAGACCCGATGGTTCGTCGGTTACAAAATACGACGCACCCAAAGCCACTTTGATGTCCTACATCATCAAAGGGATTCTCAATCGCCAATTGCCCTGGGGCCTGGTACTACTCGGAGTGATGATCGCGATCGTTCTGGAGATGAGCGGCATTCCTTCGTTGGCTTTTGCGGTTGGCGTGTATTTGCCTCTTTCTTCTTCCAGCCCCATCTTCCTCGGCGGCATGATTCGCTGGCTGGTTGATAAGTACATTCGCGTTAAGTTCCGCGGAAAAAATTTGACTGAGGAAGAATTCGTCGCCGAAACGGACAAGAGCCCGGGTGTGCTGATGGCTTCCGGCTACATAGCCGGCGGTGCACTAGCGGCAGTCTTCATTGCTTTCTTCGCGGGACTTTGGAAAGAGAAGACAGACGCGATCGAGCTGTGGTCGCGAGGCAACAATGCCTTTTATAACGGTCCCTGGGCTGACGTGCTTTCGCTGATCCCGTTTATCATCCTGATGATTTTGCTCTATCTCGTCGGGCGCGAGAAACTTCTGGCACCTAAAAGTCGCGGATAACTGAGGCAACAAACTTGAGCTTTATGGCTTCTATCAAGAGGCGCGCTGCTAAGCAGGGAGCGCGCCTCTTATTTCAAGGGAGGACAGTTTCAGCAATGGTTAACGCGAAGAAGATCACTCGCTTTCTTTCCCTGGCAATGGTTGCCTTACTGGCGGGGGGCAGTGTCACTCTCGGGTGGTCACAATCGCAGCAACTCTCGCCCTCAGATACGGTGCGCTCCTTCTATAAGCTGATGCGTGAGAAAAAATTCCGCGAAGCCTTTGCGCTCTCGATCTATGGGCCCGCGATCGATCCTTTGACTCCCGCCGAGTTTGATGACTTGCGAATCGATTTTGAAAAGATGGCAGGCGCGATTCCGGAACAGGTCAATATTACTGGAGAACAGATTAGTGGCGAGATAGCCACGGTCTTCGTCAAGGTGAAAGACGACGCTAACAAAGAGCAGGCAGAGCCGATCACTTTGATCCTGACCAACGGTAGCTGGGTTGTGGGTGACAAGGAGAATCAGCAAATCGTATCAAAGGCAGGAAAAAACTTTTTCTTCAACGCCCGTATTGATACTCATCACGATGAAGTACAAGCGATGCTCACGCGAATCTCCTTAGCGGAGCTGCTCTATAGCCAGCAACATGGCGGTAAGTTTGCCGACCTGCCGACCCTGGTGCTCGGCGGACTGATTCCCAAAGACGTTGAAGGCACCGATTCCACCGGTTATCGATTTCGGGTCACGACGTCCGCCGATGGGAAGACCTGGAATGCGGCGGCCGAGCCGGCGCAGTACGGGCGGACCGGCAAGCTTTCCTTCTACATGGACGCGGCGGGAGTCAGAAGTGGCGATGTTGGTGGCAAACCGTTACCGGTGCCGAAGAATTAGGGGCAGGAGGCAGGGGCAGGAGGCAGGGGCAGACAGCAGAAAGCAGAAGGCAAAAAACCATTTTCCATTTGTCATATCAAATTTCTCATTTCCCTCAAACCAGCCGTATTATCCGCCTTGGATGGCTGGCTGGCCGACTAACAAAGCGACAAGTGAGCCGGTCAAATGGAAAATGAGAAATGGAAAATGACAAATGGAAAATGGTTTTTTGCCGTCTGCTCCTGCCTCCTGCCGTCTGCTCCTGCCCTCCGGCAAATTCCCCATTGCCAGCGGGCCAACCAATTCCTTACAATGCTGGAGCGAGAATTAACTTCCCCGACAACCCTTGCCTCTCTCACAAAACAAGAAACGGTCCGGGCCTCCTCGGGAACGGAAATGAGGTAGAGAATGTCGGAACTGCTCCGCACATGGGTCAGCCGAATCCGCGAATATGCGGGTGACCGCCGGCACATGCCGAGATACCGCACGCGACTGGAAGTGACGGTTGCGCCTGCAACCCCGACAAAAGCCAACGGACGCCGCCCGGCCTCGATCCAGGGTTATACCCGGGATATCAGCTCGAATGGATTGGGATTGATCGTTCCGGCTATCCGTATTGGCGATCGTTACCTCGCTGGTGAGAACTGCCGCCTCGCGATCACCTTGGAATTACCAAGCGGTCCAATTCAGCTGATCGCTACTTCAGAGCGTTATGAACCACTCGATGATCCGGTTGAACTTGGGTTTCTGATCGGAACTAATATAACCACCATCAGCGATGCAGATCGCAAAGCTTTCCTCGCCTACCTCAAAGAACAGCGTTAACTGATCATTCGCCGAATACCAGCCAGCCAAAAGCTTCCGGAGCGTGAAAGCTTGGTTCTGGTGCGTACGTCGGGCGCCAGGTGACGTAGCCGCGGTCAGGATCCTTACCTACACAGCGAAAGAGATTAATGCGCCACCGGTCCCCTAATTTTGGCGCGGGAAGACTTTCACTCCAGGGAATTCGCAGGGCTACTAAAACAAGTTGCGGTCTGATGCTAGCGGACGCTGACATTCCTGAATGGAATGCTGCGTTGGTGTCTCTTCTCTCCCCATCTTTATGAATCTCCAGGTCTACCCACTCACCAGTGGGAGCGGCCTCGAATTCGAAGTAGTGATGAGGAGCCGAAGGATCTGGCGCCAGGAAGACTTCGCAGACATCCCGGTCCCAGAGCCCAAGGGTCTTCCTGTCAGTGTGCGGAGTTGAACTAATGACCAGTGGTTCTTCTTGTGGGCAGATGAAGCGCGCGTAAAGCGCGGAGCTAGACCAAAGCAGTCGAACTTCAGCGTGCCGCTGTGGCGGAGCGGGCGCCCCTGACCAGTATTGAGCGATAAATGCCGGCCGGCTCAATTTCCAGGCCGAATGATCGAAGTCATCGACGGCAATGTCAGAAGGTATGTGTTGGGCTTCGACCAGGTTGTTTGCGTTCATGATTGCTTAGTGGGCTTTCGTGAACTTCGTGTGTTTTCGTGAATCGTACGCCGGCGAGCAGTTAGGGGCGTCGTCACACGAAGCGACACTAAAGAAAAAGCTCTCAGCGCGCTCTCAAAGCGCATGAGCAGGCATCCAGCAACGCCTCAGGATCGTCAGTCTGAAAGACTTTCGCTCCAGACTGCTTCGAAAACTTCTGCAACAGATAATCTGCCTCATCAGCAACCCCTCCGGTTCCGCTCAGACAACCTATAACTTTGCCCTCATCGTGGGCGATCGTGAATTCGTTGAGGGACCCCATCGACCCGGCGACGAAAATGACAATGTCACAGGAACGCACAAGGACTACGTTTCTCCCCTTCAGACCGAATCCCGTGTAGACCAACACATCGCAAGCATCGCTGGGAAGCCGAAAGTGTGAGATGTGTTCTTCTAAGGAGGTGGCTGGCGAAATGCCGACATGGAAGACACCGGCCGTTCGCGCTGCCTTGCCGACTTCATATATCCACCCGGTTGTAGCACCTGTGAAGAGAACAACGTCATGCGCCGCGAGTGCGTTCGCGAGCTGCGTCAACTTGTGTTGAAGTTCAGGGTCCTGGCCGCGCTCGATTTCGGCCGCCGAGCCCATCACGCCGACTTTGATTTTCATCGTGCTAACCATTGAATACGCAAACTAATAGTTTGCGTTACAGATCTCGCAAACTTGCAGGTTGCGTAACGGGCGTATCGCGGTCCCACCAGCGTTGGGTGAGAAACCAGACGATACCGGGAATCATAAACAAGATCCCGATTGCCATGGCGAGGTTTCGAGCAGAATAACCGAAGCGATCCAGCAGCTCGCCTGTCAGATAGTTGGAAGCTGCCAGCGTTAACGTCAGCAGAGCCAACTCAGCAGCGAAAACGCGACCCCGAAAACGATCTTCCACCTCGCGTTGCAGCAGCACTGTGGAGAATACCCACAGAATGCTGCCACCCGTATGGGCTATTCCCAGGACGAGCAACGCGACGACAAAGCTCGCCGTGTAGCCGAACGCCACATAGAACAGGCCGCCAATCAGGAAGGCGATGCCGATCGACGCTTGCTGGCGCAACTTGCCTTCGCCCGCTATGCGCCGCGCCACAATCGGTCCGATGGCTGTGCCAATACCTCGCGCTGCAAAGAGAGCTCCGATCCCGACGGCGGGGCTGCCGCCGAGGGGGAAAACTCTTTCGCCAAAGACCGCAAGCAACGTGAGTATGCCACCGCCCAGACCCCAGGCGGGTTTGACTAGCAGAAGTGCCAGCACGCGAGGACGGCTTTTAACGTAACCGATCCCCTCAACAGTCTCTGAGATTCCTAACGCTCTGCGAATTGCAAACTTGCCGCGCTTGTTTTTTTGGCGCTTGGGAACCTTAACGCTGGCAATCAGGGCCGCCGAAAGCAAGTAGGTCCCGGAATCAAGAACAAACGCCACATCGGTTCCAAGCCACCCCGTCAATAGCCCGCCGATGGCCGCTCCCATCGTTAACATAACGGACCACGTCACAGAAGAGATTGCGTTGGCAGCGACCAGTTCACGATCGGCGACGAGAGACGGAATGGCCGCTGTTTTGGCCGGCTCAAAAAATGTGGAAAGACCTAGTTGCAAAACAGTCAGGACGTAGATCAGCCAGAGCTGATCGGCCCGCCGGACGAAAAGGAAGCCGAGTACGACCAGGGCCCGCAAGAGATCCGAATAGATCATGATGGAGCGCCGGCTGAAGCGATCAGCAAGGACGCCCGATGATGGTCCAAAAATGAAGCTGGGGACAAAGCGTGCGACTAGCAGCAATCCGATGTCTCGCCCGGAGCCAGTTAGGTTCAGAATGATTGTGTAAAGCGCAATCGTATTGAACCAGTCACCCAACTGGCTGACGACCTGGCCGAGCCAGACCTGACGAAAGGCACGGTTTCCGCGCAGGAGTTCAATGTATCCGGCAGGAGTTTGAGTATCGGGCCCGGTGCTCTTGATCGTCGCCAATGCTTGCCGCCTAACTGATTTTCTCGGTGAAGAGCAGGGTGCCTTGCTCACTTGCGACTGTCAACTGGCATTGCCGATTGCCAATTGCCAACTGCCAATTGGTCTCATTGACCAACCAATCGCCAATCGGCAATCAACAATCGCCAATCGGCAATCGTAATGACTGGATTGCGCAACCTGACCTGTCACTTTGAAGCGTCACAGCGTGCTTATAGGTAGTTGAAGACCGGTAATTGATTTCGAAAGCGAAAACACTGGCGTTTGCAGCCTAAAAGTCAGAATGCAGGTCGCGGCACATCAATTGAGAAAGAGAGAAGCGCGGCTGAGAGGCCTTCGAGCTTCACGGACTCTCCGCACGGAGTCCGAGCCGCCTAAATTTTGACACCGCGAGAAACGTTTAGACGGCGGTCCGAAATCTCACCCAGCATGGCGAATCATTCACTACCGTTCGCCGCTTGCCCGCTACGCCGGAAGCGAAGCTGAGTTGCTCCCAGTTTCGCTTTCGGCTAACTGCATTTGACTGGTTCGGTACTCATTACAAATGGTAAATAACAGTCTGGCAATCACACTGACGGGAGGCGCAGTTTCCACTCAGGACGCTGCCTCAATACTCTGTGTGGTCGGCATCATCGCCGCCGTCTACCTCATCTACCGCACTTCACTCGAGCGCGTGCAGGCCAAGACACGCGAAGCGGAGGCGGTCGGCAGACTGCAACTCGCGACAGCGGAAGCCCTGGCGACAGCCATCGATGCACAGGATCAAACCAGCCATTGTCACGTCCGTCGTGCGCAGATCTTTGCCGTTGGGATGGGTGAAGTTCTCAACCTAACGAAGCCGGAAATTGAGGCCTTACGCGCTGGCGCGCTTTTGCATGATGTCGGGAAGCTGGCAGTGCCCGCTCATATTCTCAACAAGCCCGGCCGGCTGACCCCGGCCGAGTTTGAGAAGATTAAGATTCACACGACGGTCGGGGCGCAGTTGCTCAGCCGCGTTGACTTTCCTTACCCCGTAATTCCCATCGTGCGCCACCACCATGAACATTGGAATGGCGCTGGGTATCCCGACGGACTTCGTGGCGAACAGATTCCACTTACGGCGCGCATTATTTCTGTTGTTGATTGCTTTGACGCTGTTCGAGAGGACCGACCGTTCCGTCGTGGCATGACGCGCGATGAAGCCATTGCCCTGCTGCTGCGCGGTGCCGGTAATCACTTCGATCCACGCGTGGTAGAGCTTTTTATCGAGCACCTTCCCCGTTTCGAGGCGCAAATTGCCGAACAGGGACTAGCGCTCCGCGAGCCTAATGATTCCGCTATTGAGCCGTTTACCATGGCTGATATCGACCTTGAACAGACACGCGAGCGTGGTTGTTACATGGCCTACGATCAAATTAGAAACGCCCACCGCGAGGTTTATGCGCTTTACGAGATTGCTCGGACGTTTGGCTCGTCGCTCGATATTGGCGAAACTCTAGAAATCCTCGTGGACAAAGTTGGGCACGTTGTTTCGTTTGACACTTGCGTCGTGTATGTCTACGACGAGATGCGAGGTTATGCCAGCGCCGCACACGTCGTGGGCAAGAATGCCTCGCTGCTGACGACGAAATGTGTTGCTCCTGGTGAAGGTGTTACCGGCTTTGCGCTCGCGAACCGTAGTTCCGTCAATCAGCTCCAACCGTCGCTTGATTTTCTTGATGTCAAATCAGAGCGCTTGGCTGAATACAAGTCCATGGCGTCGTTGCCACTCTTCAAGGGAG
The DNA here is from genome assembly GCA_035697425.1 of Pyrinomonadaceae bacterium. GTDB lineage: Bacteria > Acidobacteriota > Blastocatellia > Pyrinomonadales > Pyrinomonadaceae > PSRF01. The sequence goes on from DASSCX010000218.1 coordinate 8,004, forward strand.
ATGTCTTGTTGGGAGCGCTTTCCGTTTATTCCACCGAGCTTGACCGTTATACCGACGACCAGATGCGGCGGCTTGAAACCGTGACCAAACTTGCCTCAGATGCGCTCGGCAACGCTGTGCACCATGCTGAGGCGCGCTCCAACGCACTGACAGATGTGTTGACTGGCTTACCCAACGGTCGCTATCTGGCGCTGCGTTTTGAGGAAGAAGCATCAAGGGCCAGGCGCATGGGACGCACCTTCCAGGTAATGATGCTCGACCTGGACGACTTCAAACTCGTCAACGACACGTTCGGTCATAAGGTGGGTGATAAGATGCTGCGCGAAGTCGCGCTGATCATCCAGCGGCAGTTACGCGAATACGATTTTCTGGCGCGCTATGCCGGCGATGAGTTTGTGGCGGTGGTTCAGGAACTAGTTGGTTCCCAGGTGGAAGAGCTGCGCGCCCGCATTGAGACTGCCGTAGCGAAGTTTTCTCTACACGTACGCGGTGACAAGCGAGCACGAGTCGGCATTAGTATTGGCACGGCCACCTACGACACTGACGGCGAGACGTTGGATCAACTTCTGGTAGCAGCCGATCAGGCTATGTATCGCGTGAAGTCGCATCACAAGCTCGTAAAGGTCAGCGGCGCGAGCGAAGTCGAGCCCACTGTTCCTAATCTAGAGAATGGTGCTCTGACTACAATTTCGGTCAACTGATGCATTGCTGAACTTCGTGCTTTGTACTTAGTACTTTGTGCTTGGTTTTCCTGCGGGCGTTGATCCCCGGCAACCCGCAAGCTTTAAAAAATGAACAAAGTTCCAAGTACAAACAAGAAAGCTCATTTTCGATCTAATTCCCAAAGCCCAAGGCTTGAGTTTCGAAAGTCTTGACTTCTCATCGCGCATCGCTTTCAATCGTTAGTGGGACGGCGTGTTCTCGGGATTCCAGGCCCGAACATGGTCACCCAAGTCCCCACCCGCCAGCCCGCTGGTCATCTACGATTGAAGCATGTCTGCTCCCGCGATTAACGCTCCTGAAAATGTAACTCTGCTGATTGTCTGCGCCGAAAGCAGTGTGCGTGGCAGGCTCGAGGACATTTTCAAGACTGCCAGTTATCGCACCCTCGCGACCGCCGATGCTTCGGCAGCCCTGAGTGTGCTTCATAAGGAGCATTGTGACCTTGTAGTCCTGGATCTTGAGATTGAGGGAGTTGATGGGCTCGCGTTATGCCGTCTGCTTCGCTCGCAAGCGGCCACTAGCAAACTTCCGATCATCGCGCTCTCGAACGACGATCTCGAAAGTACGGAGGTCAAAGCGTTTGAGGCGGGCGCCGACGACTACATCATCAAGCCTTCATCTCCTGGGGAACTGATTTCCCGCGTCAATGCACAGCTCAAATCGGCGCAACGAGAATGGGATCTAATCGGTAGTAACCGCGAGTTGCGGTTCCTCGCAGACTTGGGTCGTGGTCTGCTGCGCGCCATCGAGCCCGATCAACTCGTGCGACGGATTGCCGGCGCTACGTATGAAGGGACCGGCGCCGTATTGTGTGCTGCGTATGTAAAGTTGTCGGACGATTGCGAAGCGGGATGTGTGTTTGACCGTGAGGGAACCGCTGAGGATGTGTCGCATCTCTATCGTGAAAGAGTACAGAGCTGGTTAGAGTTGCCCACAACCACCACGCCTCAGCGTCTAACTGAGCGTGAAAGTTTCCTCTTACGAGATGAATCGCGCGAGATTGAATACGCCGCACCATTGAGATTTGGGGGACGCACCAAGGGCGTCCTGGTGGTAGCGTTCGACCGTCGTGAAGATCTTGGCGAAACTGAAAGCAGGCTAATCGACGCTGCGGCGCAACAAGCCGCGCTGGCCGCGCATATTTCGTCCCTGTATCAGGCGGCGCGCGAAACTTCGACAAATCTGGCAAAGGAAGTCGACCGGCGCACTGCCGAAGCGGTCGCGCAGCGACGCTTCACTGAAGCAATCATCGACAGTCTTCCTTTATCGCTTTATGCAGTCGACAGTCAGTATCGGATCGTCGCCTGGAACCGCAACCGCGAGTTAGGTGAGTTGGGAATTCCGCGCGGCGCTGCGCTTGGCCGCAACATTTTTGAGGTGTTAACACTGCAAAAGCGGGACGTGCTGGAGCCTGAGTTTGAGCAGGTTTTTGCCACGGGCGAGATAGAGATTATCGAGCAGGAGACTGTAAAGCCGAACGGCGAAATCAAGAATTGGCTAATCAGCAAGATCCCGATGTGGATCGATGACAGTGGAAAGGTTTCTCACGTCATCACGGTAGGTGAAGACATTACCGCGCGCGTAGAAGCGAATCGCGCGGTTGCGCGCGCTGAAAAGCTTGCCGCAGTCGGACGCCTCGCTGCCGGTGTGGTGCACGAAATAAACAATCCCCTGGCGACGATTTCCGCATGTGCTGAGGCCCTCGAGTCGCGGATTGCTGACGGCTCGTTTGCCGAGTCGCCCGCGCTCGACGACCTGCGGGAGTATTTGAGTCTGATCCGCAATGAAGCCTTTCGTTGCAAGTCAATCACCACTGGCTTATTGGATTTTAGCCGCACACGAACAGCCCAGCACGTGTTGCTCGACTTGTCTGATGTCATCAATGCTTCGGCGAAGCTGCTGGTGCATCAGCAACGCAGCGGCAAGATCGATCTGCGCATCGAAACATCGGACAACTTGCCGCCAGTTATGGGCGACCCTGGTCAGTTGCAGCAAGCAATCATCACGTTGGCGACCAATGCCGTCGATGCGATGCAGGGTGGAGGCGTGCTGACAATTTCTTCGCGTTGTGATGGCAAGAACTTGTTGGTAGAGGTGAGTGACACTGGCGTGGGAATACCACCGGAAAACATCGCCAAGATTTTTGAACCATTCTTTACAACTAAAGAAGTCGGGCAGGGCACCGGACTTGGTCTCGCTGTTTGTTATGGTATCTTAACCGAGCATGGCGGCAGTCTTGACGTGCAATCAGCGCCAGAAGTCGGCACGACTTTCACTATCACTTTGCCGGCAGCAAATGAACTCGGAGAGGCCAACGCTTGAGCGAGCAACAAGCAGCACGGATTCTGATCGCCGAAGACGAAGCTAACCTGCGACTCGTGTTGCAGAAGGAGCTCGAGCGACTGGGATATCGCGTGCAAGCGGCGCCTGATGGCGAAGCAGCCCTGCGAAAGCTCGAAGAGAGCAACGTGGATGTGTTGCTCTGCGATATCAACATGCCGCGCATTGATGGCATGGAAGTGCTGCGGCGGGTCCACGAACGACCAAATCCGCCCGAAGTGATCATGCTGACCGGCCAGGCTACGGTGGAGACGGCCGTCGAAGCCATGAAGCTCGGCGCCTACGATTACCTCACCAAGCCATACAGGATTGCGGAACTCGATGTGCGCGTACGGCAAGCTGTGGAAAAACGGCGCCTGCGCGTTGACAACCTGCGCCTGCGTGAACAGCTCGCACGCCAATCAGCGCTGCCTGAGATCGTCTCGGTCTCACAGGTAATGAAAGAAGCGATTAGATTGGTCGAGAGAGTAGCGCCGTCCGAGGCGTCGGTTTTGATCACGGGCGAATCGGGAACGGGCAAGGAACTTATTGCCCACGCTATTCACCGGCTCTCGAATCGGGCGAACGCGTCGTTCATCGATCTCAACTGTGCCGCGTTTCAAGAGTCGCTGTTGGAATCGGAGCTCTTCGGATACGAGGCGGGCGCCTTTTCGGGAGCCAAAGGACGAAAGCTCGGTTTGATTGAGCTTTCTGACGGAGGCACACTTTTTCTGGATGAAGTGACGGAGCTTCCGGCGCAATTGCAGGCGAAACTTTTGCGCGCGATCGAGACCAGGACTTTCTTCCGCGTCGGCGGTGTGCGCAAAGTCGAGGTCGACACGCGGATTGTGGCCGCGACAAACCGAAACCTCGAGTCAGTTGTCGCTGATGGTTCCTTTCGTTCCGATCTGCTTTATCGCATCAATGGATTTCAGATTGACCTGGTGCCGTTGCGAGACCGGCCCGAAGATATCGAACCGCTCGCCCGCCATTTATTGCAGCAGGTTGGCGGACCCACCACCCCGGAATTAGAAGAGGCGGCCCTCGACGCGTTGCGCTCCTACAGTTGGCCGGGCAATGTCCGGCAGTTAAAGAACACAATTGAACGTGCCGTAATCCTTTCCAACAACGGCCGCATTACCCTCGCTGAATTGCCTCCTGAAGTAGCTCGTCCCGGCGTGTATGCACCGGCGTTGGTGACAACTTCGCTCGCGGGTACAACTGATGCTGGCTCAAATCCGGTGGGCTCGCCCGCATCGTTGCGTGAGGTGGAACGCCAACAGATACTCGCCGCATTGGAACAGTCGGGCTGGCACCGCGGAAAAACGGCGGAGATTCTAGGCATCTCTCCTTCAACACTCTATCGGCGACTGCGAGATTACGGGCTCGAGAAAAGGCGCTAAAGACAGAAGACAAAAAACCATTTTCCATTTGTCATTTTCCATCTCTTATTTTTCATTTCCATCTAACCAGCCCGTATTGTCCGGCTTGGATGGCTGGCTGGCCGACTAACAGAGCGACAAGTGAGCCGGTCAAATGAAAAAATGAGAAATGGAAAATGACAAATGGAAAATGGTTTTTGCCTACTGCCTACTACCTGCTGCCTGCAGCCGGGACATTACCCCTGCTCGCCACGGTCGCGCGCTTTCAGTTCTTTCCGATTTATTTTTCCGCGATCGTTCTTGGGCAAAGACGGGACAAACTCGATCCAGCGGGGATACTTGTAAAGTGCGAGCCTCGCTTTCACAAACTCCTTAATTTCGGTTGAAAGGGCTTCGCTTGGGTTTTCACCTTCGCGCAGGACGATGAAAGCTTTTGGTTTTATTAGTCCATCCCCGTCGTCGTGTCCCACCACCGCACATTCCAAGACAGGCGGGCATTGCAGCAGGCAGTTTTCAATTTCAGTCGGCGCCACATAGACGCCAGAAACCTTCAACATATCGTCTGCGCGGCCGTGATACCAGTAGTAACCATGTTCATCGACATGAAATTGATCCCCAGTGGTGCACCAATCAGCGGCAAAAGTTTTTTTCGATTCTTCATGGGCATTCCAATAACACAGCGCGGCCGAATCACCCCTGACCCGCAAGGTTCCCATTTCACCGGTCGCTACTTCAGCACCGTCGGGACCAACGATCCTTGCTTTGTACCCGGGAACCAGGCGCCCTAAACTCCCGGGCTTAACATCTCCAGGCCGGTTCGAGATATAGATGTGAAACATCTCGGCGGAGCCGATACCATCATAGATTTCAATCCCAAAAGTTTTTTTCCACCTCTCGTATAGTTCAACCGGCAGCGCTTCGCCCGCGGAGTAGCAGAAACGCAGGCTCGAAAGGTCGGCTCCGGTATTTGCGTTGAGCATTCCGTTGATCATCGTCGGCACCGTGGTGAGGATTGTGGGCCGGTAGCGTTCAATGGCGGAATAAATTTTTTCGGGGGTCGAACGTTCGGCGAAGAGCGCTGTTGCTGCTCCGACCGCGAACGGAAAGAGCAGATTTGTTCCGGTGGCGTAACCGAAAAACAGCTTAGGCACTGCGAGTGTGAGGTCGGTTTCGGCGACTCCAATCGTGCGCTTGGCAAACACCTCCGTATTAAAAGGCAGGTCGTGTTGCAGGTGCACGGCTCCCTTGGGGTGTCCGGTTGAGCCAGAGGTAAACAACCAGATGGCGATGTCGTCACGATGAGTGTCAGCTTGTACGCACTCGTCGGCGGCGGACGTCATGATATCGTTAAAGGGAAACCATGCAGGTCCACTTCGCCGTCGCGGCGCTTCGTCATCGGCAGGCGCATCGCCAACAACAATGATGGCGCGCAAATGCTTCGTGACGCGGCTGGTCTCAATAAAAGCTGCCACTAATGATTCGTGAATAATGGCAACGCGCGCTCGCGTGTACTCGAGATAGTAAGGATAGTCGGCGGCCGGCAGGAGCGGGTTCACCATCGTGATTACCGCGCCGATTCGCGCCGCGCCAAACCATGTCCAGACAAACTCAGGACAATCCGGAAGTGCGATCAGAATCCGATCTTCGAGCTCCACGCCCAACTCACGAAGCGCGTTGCCGACTCGATTCGACAGGCGGCACGTTTCTCCGTAAGTGAAAGACTGGTCCTCGAAATACATACACGTCTTGTTTTCGCGGCCCGCCTCCAGATTGTGATAAAGGAAGTACTGGCCAAGATTAAATTTTTCGGGGAACTCGATGTTCATCCTGGTTAGGTGATTTCAACGTAACCCGGTTTTAAGGAAAGCCTGCAACAGCGCCATGTCTTCGTCGTCGGCTGATGTGAAACGCACAGCAAATCCAATCTCATATGCTTCATCAACAACTTCCGACCAGAAACACGCGGGGCCGGAAGGAAAGTCTATTTCCAGGCGGATGAGTTCCTTCTGCTGCACTTGGCCGCCAGTAAGAATGAAGCAACCGCTCTCGCTGATGCTGGTAACGGTTCCCACTTGTTGCGTGAGTACTCCTTCCCAGCGGACGAGGAGCTCTACTTGTAATCGTGGCGATTTACGTTTCTCGACGCTCATGCTCGTTTAGGTTAGGAAATTCATGAGTGGTCGCCCGACGCACCGGAGAAGGGACAGCCCTGGGCGCCGTGTTTGACGTCCAGGTAGGTACGGGCTTCCCACAGTTCCGGGAAGAACTTCTTATTAAGCGTAGTGCGCAGGTATCCGATGCCTTCAGAGCCACCGGTTCCGCGTTTCGCTCCCACCATTCGTTCGACCATCTTGATGTGATGAGCGCGCCAGAGCGAAAAATATTCATCATGTTCCAGTAAGGCTTCGGCAAGTTGAAACTCTTCATAACGCTCTTCGAAGTGGGTGAGAACTTCCAAAACCGCTTGAGTTCGTTGACCGTAGATCTTTTTTTGTTCCGTCTCCGGAAGCGATTTGTTTTCGGCAGGGGCCTTGAGACCGCGACGCTGCAAGAGGGCGAAAAATTCGTCGCCAAGCGAGGGAGCGGAAAACCGTCTTTGCAGCCGTTCGTAAGCGAACGAGTCGTCGCGAAAATCATTCAGTGTATTTTCCAGCTTCTGTCCGGAAGTGAATTCGATCTCGCGAAACTGCATCGATTGGAAACCGCTCGCGGGATTTAGCTTGTCGCGGAACCCCAGAAAATTGATCGGAGTCATGCTCTCCAGGATATGAATCTGATTGACGAGCAATTTCTCGATTTCGACTACGCGCATCATCGTGCGGGCTGCTGCCGCCACGCGGTCGGCACGCATCAGCGCGAGTGCAGCATCCAGCTCGTGCAGGATTTGTTTGAACCAAAGTTCGTAAGCCTGGTGGACTGTAATAAATAACAGTTCATCGTGATGCTCCGGACCCGACAAGCAATCCTGCAGGTTAATCAGATCCGGAACACGCAGGTACTTGTTGTAAGAGAGCAGTGTATTGGTACCATATTCTTGAGACATAATTAGCTTTGAACTATGAACTTTGTGCTTTGAACTTTGAGTTTGTGCTTGCGTGTCCTCCGACCTAAGCTCTCTAAGAACAAAGATCAAAGCTCCAAGTACCTCTTTCTAGAATGCCGCTCCCGCAACCTCATGTTTCGCGTAAGCACGCGAGTCTCTGATCGACTTCATCTCTTCGATAATCAGTTCCAACTCCTCATCTTTGGTGTAGAAATGAGGCGAGATGCGAACCCCCGCACCCGGTCGAAAATCAACTATGAATTCACGATTGATCAGTTCGGTAGCCACCGCTGCGGCGTGCTCATGCATCACGGTAATCGTCCCGCCACGCTGAGATGCATCTTTCGGACTCGTCACCGTAAAGCCCGCTTCTTCAGCTAGAGCAATCAAGCACGTCGTTTGTCGCACGCTCTTGGCGCGAATGTTTTCCACTCCGATTTCGTTGATGATGCGATAACCGGATTGCGCGGCGTACAGTGCCGGGATTGCGGGCGATCCATGTAAGAAGCGCGCGACGCTGGGTGCGTAACGTAGCTCCGTCGCAAACGCGAACGGCTCTGCATGAGCCATCCATCCCGTAGTCTTCGGCTCTAACTTCATATGCAAATCAGGGCGTATGTAGAGGTAACCGGCGCCGGGACCGCCGCACAACCATTTCACCGAGCCGCCAGTGGCAAAATCTACTCCCAGCTCTTTCACGTTAAAAGGGACCGTGCCCGCTGACTGGTAAGCGTCAAGCACTACCATTGCCCCAACTTCATGGGCGCGGTCGATGATTGCCTTGGCATCCTGCAAAAAGGCGCTTTTGAAGAGTACGTGCGAAAAAGGAACCAACAATGTCTCTTCGTCAATCGCTGCGAGCATTCGTTCCAAGGGCACCGTAATGCCGTCGTCAGACTTGACTGCTTCGATGCGAAGTTTTCCCGTTCGCGCATGCGCTTCGTAGACATACATCACCGACGGAAAGTTAAGTTCAGAATAGACGATCTTGTTTCTTTTGGGTGTTGGTTCGAAGCAGGAAAGGATCAGCGACTGGCAGATGGAAACATTCTGATGCATTACCGTGCAGCCGGGGTCGGCGCCAATGATGCGCCCAACTTCGTCTCCGACGGTCAGTGGCATATCCCACCAACCTTCGGCCCAGGCACGCACGCCCCGGGTGCCCCATGTTTCCGCGTAATCGTGCAGACGATCGTACGTTGACTTCGGCATCGCCCCGAGGCTGTGCGAGATCAGGTAAACGGTTTTGTCGACTATAGGAAACTCACTCCGCCATTTAAGCAGTTCGTCCGTCAAGCAATTCCTCCTGGATAAGATCGTCCTAATTTACCACAGGTGAATGAGGTCGCGCAGATAGGGAGTTCAGGGCGGTCGGCATGAACACAAGAAAGTTTTCCCATCAAGCGTAACGTTTCGCCCAGCATCACCATTCTCCAATGAAAGTTGCTTGCTGGCGCTCCTGCAAAAGCGTCTTGCACACCAAAGTTTGGAGGAGAACGATCGACATGCTTAAGAAGACACTAACCGTACTCGTGCTATCGCTGGTTTTCGCCGGGTGCACCACGGAACCAGAAACCAACAAGGCGAAACCGGCGGACGCCTTGCCAGCCACTCCCGCTCCGTCCGCAACTCAGGCGCCAACAGCATCACCGAGCCCGGCGGCGACGGCATCTCCAATTGCTCCAGCTTCGTCTCCGTCGCCGGTAAAGCCTGACGGGAAAGGCAGCGAGAAGTAATTGGCCGCACTTCTACTCGTGCAACTGCCGGGCTAGCTTTAGCACCTGAGATGAACAACAACGACCCTTAAAGTGGTCTCCTGAAATCGCCAAAGCTTGGGAGAAAATGGGCCACCCATTTTCTCCTCCACCACGTTCATATGCCGCTCCCAAAGAGATCTGATTCGTTACGCCAAGATGACTTCGATCGTCTCTTAGCCTGGCTTGATGAAGATCGCGAACGCGCGGGGGAAGAATACGAAAAAATGCGGCGCCGGCTCACGACCATTTTTTCTGCACGAGGATGTCGCATTCCGGAGGAGTTAGCCGACGAGACTATTGATCGAGTCTCGCGCCGCGTCGCTGATATCCAGGACACCTACGAGGGAAATAAGGCTCTCTACTTCCTGGGTGTCGCGAACAATGTGCACCACGAGTATTTGAAGCGACCGCCATTAACAACGCCTGTCATCACGCCTGATGCCTCAGAGCAGGAGCTAACTTACGATTGCCTGGAACGGTGCATTGGCAAGCTCACGGAGCGTTCGCAGCACTTGATCAGGCAATACTACGCGGAAGACAAACGCGCGAAGATTGGTCTGCGAAAGGCCCTCGCCCACCAGTTAGGTATCACTCAGAACGCTCTTCGAGCGCGGGCATTGCGAATTAGAGAGGGACTCCAGCTCTGCATCGAGCGCTGTTTAAGTACCGAGAGCTTTTGCCACGACAGTGGAACACAAGAATGAGTAAGCAAAACAACAATGTCGATGAAGCCAAAACGGACTCGCTCTCTGACGCGGCAATTCGTCGCAGCCTGCTTGGGTGTGCCGGCCCGGCCGACCAGGCGAAGTTTGAAGCACTTATGATGCTGGATGATGAGTTTGAGCGACGAGTCTATCGCCTGGAGCTCGAACTTGCTGACGATTTCAGTTTTGGGCAGTTAAGCACGGAAGAGCAGAAACTTTTCACCAGTCGCTTTTTAGTCACGCCTGATCGAGTGCGCGGGCTCACTGTCTCGGAAGCCCTGCGCAAGGCAGTTTCCACTGAATCCGCTGATTACACCACACAGGCCGCGCAGCGCTCACTTAGGAACTTCTTAAACCTCTTCGCATTCGGCCGTCCATTAGCAAGTGCTGCCCTGGCGGGGGCCGCTTTGCTTCTCTTTGGAACTTTGATTTGGCTCTCACTAAAAGCTCCGCCAGTTCGCCAGCAGGTAAGCAGCAAGCAAAAGCCAACGCCGAATTCTGAGAAGCAGTACGCGCATCCCGTCGCGCCGCAATCTCCTGGCGATAAATCAGCGCCTGATAGCAACACGGCGAAACAGCAGGTTCCAACGATCACGCTCCAACCTGAAAGCAAGTCGGAGCACAAGCAGACCGTGCAGCTTTCTAATCCAGGTGGCGAAATCGCCAGTATCCGAGTGGAAATGGTGATCGATGTCACTATCACCGCCGGCACTACTTACGAGGCCAAACTGATCTCAGCTGATGGACTGAAAGTGGCTAGCTTCTCGGAACTGAAAGTTCAGCCTGGCGACCAGTCGCAGGTTGTACTTGATATCCCGGCCCGACTATTAAAGAACGGTAGCTACTGTGTCGAGCTGAAGCAAAACCTCGCATCTGGGAATGACGAGTTCGAGCGTTATTGCTTTGAAGTTAGGCAGGAGCAGGCAGCTCCTCCTCAAAAGTGATGAACTACTTCCGAAACTGAGTATGCCTTTGAGGCAAAAACTCCGCTGACGGCTTCTGAGAGGCTCTTCGCAGGCATGATAGAGTGGCAACTCCATGTGGAAGTTTGCCAATCCGATTCGTCACCAGATTCCGGAAACGCGCTGGCCTTCTGAAGCAGAAGCAGCGCGTTCTCTGCTATTTCAGCCCATCACCGTTGGTCAATTGGAACTAAGCAGTCGCACCTGGGTGCCGGCGATGGTGCCCTGGCGCGCGACCGAAGATGGATTTGTCACAGAAGCGAATCTTGATTGGTATCGCCGCTTTGCTCAGGGTAAACCGGGAGCTTTGGTCGTCGAAGCAACCGGAGTGCGCGACATTCCGAGCGGACCGCTTCTGCGAATCGGCCACGACCGTTTTCTTCCCGGCCTGCGTAAGCTCGTAGATGTTGTACGCGAAGCCAGCGAGGGCGAAACAAAACTTCTAATTCAGATCATCGACTTCCTGACCGTGCGCCGACGTCCTGATGAGCAGAAGTTCTTCTCACGATTTCTCAAAATCACCGAGCGACTCCGCCAGGCAATCTACCGGTTGACTAAGGAATCACGTTGGGTGACCGCGCCTGAGTCTGAAATCAGACAGTTCTTAAGCAAGGCTTCGCTGGAGACGTGGCAGGAAGTCCTGGATGAAAGAGAACTCGAGTCACTTCAGTTTGGTTATCGTGAGCACGTGACTGATACAGAGCTACAGCACATCAAGGAACTGCCAGTGGTTTTGCCTGGCATCTTTGCGGAGGCGGCGGCCCGCGCGCGCGAAGCCGGCTTCGATGGTGTCGAGCTGCATTATGCCCACGCTTACACGATGGCTTCGTTTCTGAGCGCGCACAACACGCGCCGCGACGGTTATGGAGGTGAGCGTGAAAACCGCGTGCGGTTGCCGTTAGAGGTTTATCGCGCGGTACGCCAGCGCGCCGGCAGCGATTACACAATTGGAGTTCGCTTTCTTGCTGACGAAGTGATCGAGGGAGGTAACAGAATCGCGGACGCTACATATTTCGGCGTCGAGTTTGCGCGTGCGGGAATGGATTTTCTTTCAATTTCCAAAGGCGGAAAGTTTGAAGACGCGCAGCAGCCGAAAGTGGGCCAAGCCATTTATCCATACACCGGAAAGAGTGGCTACGAATGTATGCCGACCACGCTTTCCGACGCCACCGGTCCCTTCGGTCGCACAGTCCCCCTCGTTGCCCAAATCAAAGAGGCAGTAAACGCGGCTGGCTATAAGACGCCGGTGGTGGCTACGGGGGGCATTGGTACTTTCTCGCAAGCGGAGGAGATTTTGCAGCGAGGTGCGGCAGATATTGTCGGATTCGCGAGGCAGGCTCTCGCGGATCCGGATTGGTTTGAGAAAGTCAGACTAGGACAAGGCACCGCAGTTCGCCGTTGTACCTATACGAACTATTGCGAAGCGCTTGATCAGGCGCACAAACAAGTGACGTGTAAGCTTTGGGATCGAATCGAGCTTGATGAACCGGACATTGTATTTGCCGCAGATGGGCGGCGGCGACTGATACCGCCGGCGTGGAAGAGGTAGAGCAGCCGTAGGAAAAACCACTTTCCAGAGAGCAATTTTCATTTCTAATTTGTCACTGGATTAAACTCAAGTGCAGACTCGCCAAAGCGCCGAGCCGCCAAGGCCCAAAGCCACTAAGAAAACATTCAAGTTTTTTGTTCCTTAGTGTTATTTCGTGGATCACTGTTGCTGCGGCACTAAGAATACGATCCACGAAATCACACGAAACCGGCACCAATTACTTCGTAAATCATTAAACGCCTCACGCAGTTGCTTGGTTTTACTTTGCGGCTGTGCGCCTTGGTGACTCTGCGCTTTTTGGTGTTTCTGCTTCCAATGGAAATTGGTGGATTCAACTTCGAAGTGCAACAGAGAATAGCGAAGAATACGGAAGCTGGAGCGTTAGCGACCGCATTCAACTAAGCGATCGATCAGGGTTCGAAAGTCGGCGATTATCCGGGCTTCATTAAGGTCGGTATCTCGAGTTTGGCATCACTTGAATGCGGTCGCTAACGCTCCCGTACTGTACCGAGTGGCGATGTTACTTGAATGCTGTCGCTTACCGCTCTCGAACTTGCCCAGGCGTCACAGGTGTTGCACTTCGGAGTTGAATCCACCAATGACAAATGGAAAATGTTTTCCTCCTGCCTACTTACGCTGGCCCTCCCAAGCCTCAATAAACAAAGGATCTCTCTTCCGCAGCTCTTCGCGATCGACGCGTCCACTGCGCGTCATTAAACTGTAGGCGAGTTCGAGGGGACTGAGATGCATGTAGTCTCGCGCATGTTCAAACCAGGTCATGCTGGTCGCGGCCGCCGCCTGATAGTTCTCTATTACAGGTTTTCGCTTTCTCTCAAATCCTTCAAGCGCCGCGGAAACATCTTCAGTATTTACAAAGCTCTCTGTTAATGCGATCGCATCTTCCAGCGCCAGCTTCGTTCCCGATCCAATCGAGAAGTGTGCGGTGTGCAAGGCATCGCCCAAAAGCACAACATTCTCATGATGCCACTGCCGGTTTTTGACCAACAGGAAATTGATCCACTTGGAATTGTTTGAGAGCAGTTTGTTACCGGCAAGATCCCGCGCAAAGACTTCTTCGAGATAAGGTCGAGTTGTGCCCTCGTCCTGCGTGGCAAATCCAGCATTGCTCCAGGTTTCGTGATCGCACTCGACGATAAAAGTGCTGGTGGTGGAATTGAACTTATAAGAGTGGGCAGCGAAGACCCCGGCCTCATTTTCCCGGAACGTTAACGTTAACCCATGAAACAGCTGATGCGTGCCATACCAAATGTACTTGTTGGGACGCGCGCTGAGTTCTGGTTGAAACTGAGCCTGGTAATGTTCTCGAACCGTGCTGTTTACGCCATCGGCTCCGACAAGCAGATCGCAATCCGCGGCGAGAGCGGAGATGTTACTGACTTCGCTACGAAAATTTAGTTTGACGTCGAGCTGCTCGCAACGGCGTTGGAGTATCTTGAGTAAATGCAAACGCGAGATTCCGGAAAAGCTGTTGCCATGGATTGAAACTTTGTCATCGCCGCGCAAAACGTTAACATTGTCCCAGGCTTCGAAGCCACGTGTAATCTCAGCGTGTGAAACAGCATCCGCGGCGCGCAGGTTTGAGAGGGTTTTGCCGGAAAAGACGACGCCCCAACCAAACGTGTCGTCCGGACCGTTCCGTTCCCACACTGCAATTTCATGCGCCGGATCCGCCCGCTTCATCAGAATTGCGAAATACAATCCCGCCGGGCCGCCGCCGATGATGTTGATTCTCATCGTTTGTTCGAAGGCTGAGAATTAACCGCCGAGACGCGGAGACGCAAAGACGCAAAGACGCAAAGAAATATTAAAAAGCTAAGGGACTGTCAACCGCTCTAAAGACTCTGCGTCTTCGCGCCTCGGCGATTGCTAGTTAGAGTCTTTCAATAGCTGACTGGCAATAATCAGCTTTTGAATCTCCGAAGTGCCTTCATAGATGCGGAGCGCCCGGACGTCGCGATAGAGACGTTCGACGACGGCCCCGCTTACTAACCCCGAGCCACCATGAATCTGGACTGCCTGATCAATGATGCGGCCCGCAGCCTCAGTGGCAAACAGCTTTGCTTCGCTCGCTTCCCGACTAACCCGTCCACCACCTGAATCCTTCAGATAAGCGGAGCGATAGACCAGTAAGCGCGCGGCATCAAGCTCGGTCACCATATCCGCGAGTTTTTCCTGAATCAACTGATGCTCCGCGAGCAAGCGGCCAAACTGTTTGCGCGAGCTTGCGTACCGCACCGATTCATCGAGTGCCCGCCGCGCCATGCCACATGCAGCCGCGCCGACACTCGCGCGAAAAGAATCGAGGGTGCGCATCGCTAGCAGGAAACCATCACCTTCCGCGCCGACCATGTCCTCGGCGGGCACGCGGCAATCGCGAAACTCAATCTCGCCGATGGGATGCGGCGAAATCAGAGGCGTACGTTCCACGACGCGAAAACCAGGCATCTTCGCGCCCACGACGAAGGCTGAAAGCTCGGCGCGCCCACCTGTTTGAGTTCCGGTCCGCGCGAATACTGTGTAGAAGTCAGCGATGCCGGCGTTCGAAATGAACCGCTTCGTGCCGTTGATGATCCAAGTTTCGCCGTCGCGCGTCGCCGTAGTCTTAACTGCCGCGACATCAGATCCAGCTTCTGGTTCAGTCAGGGCAAAGGCGGCAATCGCTCGTCCTTCTGCGGCGCGCGTTAGCCAAAAATCTCGTACATGTTCCGGCGCTGCCTGGCTGATAGCATGCGTGCCAAGTCCCTGCATCACAAACGCCAGATCGGCGAGCGAGGACGAGTAGGAAAGCATTTCGCGAATTAAGCAGAGCGAGCGGACATCGAGCTGGGAACCGTGCGAGGCAACGGCATAGCGCAACAACCCCGCTCGTGCGAGCGCCGCCACAAAATCGCGTGAACGATCGTCAAGGGGGCGTTCCTCGACAGCGCGCTCTTCAATTTCCTGCTCGACGAACGTCGACATCTGCGCTGCCAGGTCGCGATGGTCGTTATTGAAGAAGGGAAGGTTAATGAAGGCGTCCATCGAATCACTCTAATACTCTAGAGCCTCTTTTCTTTGATCTTTGTGCTTTGTACTTAGTACTTTGTTCGCCCTACAAACTTGGCTCGTTCCCTTGGACCTCGCCTGCTCCATTACGCGAACAAAGTACAAAGGACCAAGTCCAAAATACGTCTTTTGTTAGAACTTCGGATCTCGTTTCGCCACAAACGCTTCATACGCTTCGCGATAATCCGGATGCTGCATGCATATCGCCTGCGCCTGCGCTTCACATTCGAGCGCTTGCTCGAGGTTCATGTTGAGCTCTCGATTCAGCATCTCTTTAGTTTTCGCCAGAGCGAACGCGGGCCCAGCAGCTAAACGTTGCGCAAACTCGTTGCAGGCGTTGTCGAGTTGATCTGGCGCCACTACCTGGTTGTAAAGGCCAATTCGTTCTGCTTCGTGGGCCGAAATGAAGTCGCCGGTGTAAAGCAACTCGGTTGCTTTCGCGAGACCAATAACTCTTGGCAAGAGGTAAGCCGCACCCATGTCTGCTCCTGAGAGACCGACCTTTACAAACAGGAATGCAATCTTGGCCGCTTCACTAGCAATGCGAATGTCAGCAGCAACGGCGATGCACGCGCCAGCACCCGCAGTGGTGCCGTTCAACTTCGCGATCACCGGCTGTGGCAGGGTGCGAATATTCTTAATCAGTTCGCACGTCATCCGCGTAAACTCCAGGAGTCCTTCCATATCGCGGGCAAAGAGTTCGCCGATGATGTCGTGGACATCACCGCCGGAACAAAACGCGCGCCCTGATCCCGTGATAACTACTACACGAACAGCAGTTTCACTTCGGAGTGCGGCGAAGGTATCGGTCAACTCCCGGTAGACTTCAAATGTCAGGGCATTAAGACGGTCCGGGCGATTCAAGGTTATCGTCGCCACGCCGTCTTCGACTGAGTAGAGAAAACTCTTCGGACTAATCATTATTCGTTAGAGCGCCGCGATGCCTTCAATCTCCACCTTCGCTCGATCCTCAAGCAGGCCCTTAACTTCAACAAGCACCATCGCCGGAAAGTGTTTACCCATCCGCGCGCGATAGCGCTCGCCGACTTCGCGAGTGTGGCTGCGATACTCTTCTTTGTTGGTTACGTAAATTATTAAACGCGCGATCTGTACTGCTGAACCCCCAGCACCTTCGACGACGGCAATCAGGTTTGCGAGCGCGCGATCAAATTGTTCGACAAAATCGTCGCTGCTGATCCTTTGCTTGCTGTCCCAGGCGACTTGCCCGGCGATAAAGAGCAGCTTTGCTCCGGATTCAGTCAGCACTCCATTAGAAAAACCGCTGGGCGGTCCAAGCGACTCGGGGTTAATGAATTTTAACGTCATGAGTTCCAGCAAGGTATTAGATTCCGCCAGACGGGGCAAGCGCTTGATTGTGAAACTCTGCCCGGTCGGCCGGCAGTCAGAACCGAGAGCAATAGCGACCGGGTAATAAAAAGAGACCGCCTCATGAGGCGGTCCCTAATTGATCTTGTGGATGAAGCGGCGGATTACAGGATCTGGTCGAGTCGCGTTGCCAGCTGCTCAGCGAGTTTTCCGTTCGGATCGAGACCGCGAATCGGTTCACCTTGAATACTGCCCTGCTTGTTAAGGATGATGATTGACGGTAGTTGGTCGACGCCCATGCCTTTGGAAATTACGCCGTCAGGATCGCGCAGCACGGTAACTTTCAAACCATACTTATTCGAGAAGGCGAGTAGTTGCGCGTCGGAAGCAAAATTCTTCGACTTCTCATCTTCCGATTCGGTGCTGACGAAATAAACCACCACACCGCGGTTGCTGTATTCATCGGCGAGTTTCCTGACGCCCTGCAATTGCGCGCGCGAAAGCGGCAACCAGGAGGCGCCAAAAGCGAGTACTACAACTTCACCACGCAGGCTTTCGGCGGTCACAGTCTGGCCGTCTACAGAACGCATTGAAAACTCCACTGGACCATCGGCTCGTTGGGCGAAACCAAGACTTGCGCCAACCAGTACCAATAGCAATGCCATCGTGAAAACCCTGGGTTTGTTAAGAGTCATTTTGTCTCCTTCGTCGGATTCCCGAGGCGAGTAACACTGCTAACCCTCGCCAGGGGGTTGGGCCGACTCACCTTAGATGGCCAACCGGTGGCTTTAGTTGGTTGACGCAACGGGCCGGATCTAATCAGGGGTCCAAGCTGATTGGCGGCGTGCCAAACACTTCCTCGTGCAAAACGGCGTAATCATCCCATGTATCCAGATCGCGTGCAATATAGGAAGAATCTACTTTTAGCCGTTGCACTTCATCCCTGTGAGCGTCGAATAACGCTTTCAATCCGGTTTGTGGATCAAGTGTTAGAAGTTGGTCGCGAAATATCAGGTCAACCAACACCGGATGCCCGCCCCGTTCCTTGAATTGCGGAATGATTAGTTTGGCTCCGGCGTGCCATTCGTTAACTATGCCGCGAATGATGTCTGGCGGAATTGCCGGTTGGTCAGCGAGGGCGATGAGAACTGCTCTCGCGGTTGCCGGAAGAGCTCGGACGCCACACGCGATGGAAGCGCTCATCTCGCTCTGGGGATCCGGATTGACGACGAAGTGAATTGCTTCGAGTGCAACCAGGCTCTTCTGCAGATCAGATGCGCGGTGACCTGCAACAACAACAATCTCTTGCACGCCTCCAGCACGGAGGTTGTTAAGGCAACTGCAAATGATTGTGGTTTCGCCGAAGGGAAGGAGAGGTTTGAAAGCGCCCATGCGCCGCGAGTGGCCGGCGGCAAGCAGGATGGCAACTACGTCGCCGTTCTTTGGTTTTTGGTCTTTGGTCTGAGACATTGAGTCCAACGCAGGGGCCCATGGAGAACCTTGAGAGAAGATCAAAGGCCGAAGATCAAAGTACAAAGACCAAAACTCTCTACTGCGTGTCAGCTAATTGCCGCAAAGCCCGGAGGGTGTATTCCCGCGTCATCTGCTTGCGCCAGTTCATGACAAAGTCTGTATTGTCGAGCGGACGGGCGCGGACATAAGCAGCCTCGGCGGCCTCTTGAATACGATCCTGGTCTAGCGGGTTACCAATCAAAGCCTGCCCTGCCTCAGCTATCAGGAGTGGCGCAGGAGCGATGCCACCGAGGACAACCCGAGCATCGGTAACTCGGTCACTGCCAGCTTCAGTTTTGACATAGGCCGCGACGCCGAGGACGGGGAAATCAAACGCGCCGCGGCGCCGCAGTTTCTGGTAGGAGGCGCGCCAGCCATTTGTGTGCGGGAGCTGGATATCGACCAAAAGTTCGTCGGGTCGTTTGTGCAGGTAATCAATGCCATCGTCGTTATATAAACCGGCGGCATCAACGACGCGTTCCCCGAGCGTGGAAGCGAAACGCAGTTTCGCGCCAATGGCAACCATCACCGGCACGAGGTCCGACGACTGCACCGCCCAACACTTGGAACTGCCGGGAGCGACCCAGCAAATGTCGCCATCTTTCTTCAAACAGAAGTTAATGCCTTTGCGCCATTCGTAATTCTGATCGTAATAGTTGCAACGCGTGTCGAGCAGCAGGTTGCCGCCGATCGTGCCCATGTTGCGCAGCAGGGGCGTGGAGATCGTGCGGGCTGCGTATGCAACCACGGGATAATCGCGATTGATGAGTGGATGTTCAACGATGTCGGTGAGGGTTACCGAAGCACCAATGCGTATACCTGACTTCCCGTCACCGGAAATCTGATTCAATTCCGGGAGACGCATTACCGAGATCACGGTGCGCGGAGTCTGTTGCCGCCGTTTCATGTTGGGATAGAGATCGGTGCCGCCGGCGACAAACTGACATTCAGGGCCAGTATCACCCATGATCTTCACCGCCTCCGCGATTGCTCGCGGTGCGTGGTAACTAAATTTGGGAAGACGCATCATAAGGGTGGATCACTGAAAATAATTGCAGTCAGGAACGCGGGCCTGCCCCCGCTCTCGGATTCCCAATCTCAATCTAGATGCTCAGGAATTTGTACTCTTGGGGATGCGGAGGCCCACCTTCCTGACTGCAACTTGACTAAGAATGAACCGCGACCCGCGGCATCTCTCGTCCATCGCCACCTTCAGCCGGGGTTAAAACTTTCAAAGGATCAGGCCACGACACCTCCGGCACTCCCATTGGTCCGTAACGATGGCTCCGTCCCCGTTCCTTTTCCCGCAAAGCCTTCAAGACCTTCTCCGGCATGATTGGTACTTCATCGATGCGCACCCCAACCGCGTCGTAAACAGCATTCGCTACCGCGGGCGGTACCGGCAACAACGGTCCCTGCCCAACTTCCTTAGCGCCAAACGGCCCATTCGGATCGGCGTCTTCAATCAGGTAGGTTTTGACGTCGCACATCTCCATCGTCGTCGGACTCTTGTACTCCAGCATCGAGGGAAACTTATGCACCACATTGCGATTGCCGCGATAAGCCATTTCTTCCATTAGGATCTCGCCGAGACCCATGTAGACGCTGCCTTCAACCTGCCCCATCACGAGCATCGGATTTATCGATTTGCCGATGTCGTGCGCAATCCAGATGCGTTCAACCACGACGATGCCCGTTGACGGATCAACGTCGACTTCGGCAACTGCCGCCGAGTAGCTATAAGCCGGCGACGGTCCCACACCTGCGCCTTTGAATTTGCCGGGGGAAGCGGGGGGCGAATAAGAACCGACAGTTCCAATCGTGCCAAACTTGGATTCTGCAAGCACGACTGCTTCTGCAAAGGAAACTCCAACTTCCGGATTCTCGACATCAAACACGCGCCTGTCCGCGAGTGACAAATTCTCAATGGGCGTTCCTAGTTTTTCCGCCACTGCCATCACCAGGAGCTCGCGCGCACGTTCGGCAGCCTGAATGGCCGCGTTCCCCGTCATGAGCGTAACCCGACTGGAGTAGCTTCCGAGATCAACTGGGGTTAGATCCGTGTCCGCAGTGAGCACGCGAATGTCGAAGGGATCAATGCCCAATACTTCTGCGACGATGTAAGCAAGGATCGAATCCGAGCCCTGACCAATATCGGTTGAACCGCACATCACACAAACGCCGCCCTGGCGATCGAGGCGCAGTTGCACGCCGGACTGCGGCATGCTGTTCCAATAGATTGGCAAACCGGCGCCGCAGATGTAGGAGCTACACGCGATGCCGATGCCTTTACCGTAAGGCAGTTTGCGTTCGCTTTGATTCCAATTCGAAAACTTGTTCTTCCAATCCGAGCCGGCCACAACTTTGTCGATGCACGTGCCCAGACCCATGCTCCCGATGCGCAGGTAGTTCGCCGTTAATGAATTTGGTTTGACCAGGTGCTGGCGGCGGAGCTCTGCGGGATCGAGTTTCAGATCTTCCGCAATCTTGTCTAATTGAACTTCAAGCGCATAGCGCGGCTGCGGCGTTCCGTGTCCACGTTTAGGTCCACACGGCGGCTTGTTAGTGAAGACGCGCACGCCCTGAAATTTGTAACGCGGTACGTCATACGTAACGGTTTGCAACGCCCCGGTGTAGAAGGTACTTGCCACCCCGTAACTGCCATAGGCGCCACCGTCGAGGAACGACTGGAAATGCATTCCGGTGATGGAGCCGTCCTTCTTGACGCCAGTCTTGACGTGCATCAAGACGGGATGGCGGCCGCGATGACAATAGAAAACCTCTTCGCGCGTCAGCGTCACCTTCACGGGCCGGCCAGTGATGATTGAAAGCTTGCAGACAATAACTTCGTGATTGAAAGGGTCACTCTTGCCGCCAAAACCTCCGCCGTTGGGCGTGGCAATCACGCGAATGTGGCTGGCCGGCAGTTGCAGAACTTTAGCGAGCGCGCGGTGAACATAATGCGGAGTTTGCGTTGAGCTCCAGAGCGTCAGTTTGTTGTCGGTGTCGAAGTAAGCAACCGCAGCGTGCTGTTCGAGCGGCAAGTGTGTATTGCCTTCATAGAAAAAAGTATCTTCGCGCACCAGATCGGCTTCAGCGAAACCTTCTTCAACGTCGCCGAATTCCAGCGAAACCTTCTTATGAACATTGCCACCGTCACCATATTCGTGAATCCGCGGTTCGTCGATTAGCAAAGCGTCGTCGATGGAACCGATTGCTGGGAGCGACTCGTACTCGACTTCGATCAGATTCATTGCATCGAAGGCGGTGTCTTCATCAATAGCGGCGACGGCAGCTACGGGATCTCCGATGAAGCGCACCTTGTCGATGCAGAGCGCGTGCTCGTCCTGACTGACTGGAAGGATTCCGTAGGAAATCGGCAAATCCTTACCGGTGATAATTGCCAGCACGCCGGGCAGCGCCGCTGCTCTGGTGGTATCGATACTTTTAATTAGGGCATGGGGCAGGTGACTGCGAAGGATCTTCGCGTACACCATGCGCGGCAGCACGATGTCGTCGGCAAACTTCGTCTGGCCGGTACACTTCGCGCGCGCATCGACTTTGCGAAATGGTTTGCCGACTACATTCAGAGGCTTGCCGTTTGTTGAACCGTTCTTTGCCATTGGGACTGAACTACTTGTTGAGCACTAAAACTTAGCTCGCATTGACCTGATACTTTGCTTTAATCAGCTTAAGCCATAAACACTCTCCCTTGGCAGTTCCATCTCTTCTCCGCGCATACGCGCTGCGGCCAATTCAACGGCTTCGTAGATTTTGATGTAACCGGTGCAGCGGCAGATGTTTCCCGAGAGCGCATCCTTGATAACTTCACGACTGGGATTGGGATTCTTTTTAAGCAGTTCTTCGGCGGTCAGCAGAAAACCCGGTGAGCAATAGCCACATTGCGCCGCCCCGAGATCGGCGAAGGTTTGCTGTAACGGATGAAGCGTCGCGCCGTCAGCCATTCCCTCAATACTCTTCACCTCACGGCCCTCCGCATCGAGCCCAAGCATGAGGCATGAAAGGATCGCACGGCCATCGACTAAGACTGCACATGTGCCACACTCGCCCAGTTCGCAACCGTGTTTTGTGCCCGTAAGATTGAGATCCTCGCGCAAGACTTCCAGGAGCGTCTTGTGCG